>CAZYLM010000448.1:0-1507 GCA_964648645.1 uncultured Anaerolinea sp. | reverse complement strand
CGAAGAGCTCGTCCACTTCCTGCGGGGTGAGGACGGCAGTCGGCTCATCGAGGATAAGCAATGCCGCGCCGCGATACAAGGCTTTGATGATCTCCACACGCTGCTGCTGCCCGACCGATAACTGCCAGACATAGGCATCCGGGTCGATCTTCAAACCGTAGATCTTTGCAAGTTCTATAATGCGCTTCGAGACCACATTGAGATCCGTCAAAAATCCGCGTGTGGATGGCAGCCCGAGGGCGACATTCTCCGCCACGGTCAATGTGGGGACCAGCATGAAATGCTGGTGGATCATGCCAATGCCAAGGTTGATCGAATCATTGGGAGACCCAATGCTAACCGGCTTGCCGTTCAAAAGAACTTCGCCTTCATCCGGTTTATACAAACCGTAGAGAATCTTCATCAAGGTGCTTTTGCCCGCGCCATTCTCACCCAGCAGAGCATGTACCTCGCCGGATTTCACGTCGAAATCGACATGGTCGCTGGCAAGTACACCCGGGAAGCGCTTGGTGATTCCGCGCATTTCGAGGCTATCGATGCGAGTCCGTCCCGAAGGAAGTTTGTTCTCTTGATCAGTCATGGCAGCATCCTCATCTTGAAAGACCTGACAGGTCTTTGAGACCCGTCAGGTCTGGTCGTCGTTACACTTACGGAAGGGTGATCGTGATCGTGCCGTCGATGATGCCCTGAATCGTGGTTTCAGCCAAAGCTTTGGCGTCATCCGAAAGGGCGTAATCGGGGTTGAATTCAATCACTTCGCCACCATTGGCGAGGTTGGCTTCAAAAGCCTTGCCGCCGAGTTCCCCAGCCTGGATCATGGAGATCATTTCGCGGAGGGCAACTTCCCAGTGATAGACCTGGCTGGCGACCACAATGGTCGGAGCAAGAGAGGTCTGGTTGGATTGGGTGCCGAACCACAGGGCATTGGCTTCTTCGGCCTTGCCGATCGCACCCACAACCATCTGAGCGGTACCGGTCAAAACGTCTGCACCGGCGGAGATGTGAGTTGTAGCAGCTTCAGAGGCAAGGGCAACGTCTGAGAATGAGCCGATGTAATTGACATTCACTGTCACAGCGGGATTGGTCGCAACCACGCCAGCTTTGAACCCATCAACATACAGTTTCGCATCACCGACCTCGATCGGTCCCACAACACCAATGGTGCTGGACTTGGACAATGTGGCAGCCAGAACGCCGTTCACATAGCCGCCCTGCTGGGAAGCTGCAGAGTAGGCAAAAATATTCGGCTGACCAAAAGTTTCAGCAGTGGTTCCCCAGGCAAAGCTGGTCTCAGGGAAATCCGGGGCGATTTCTTGCAATGAGGAGCCATATTGCGATCCATGAGCAATCACAAGGTTATAGCCCTGTGAGGCATAGTCGCGGATCGCAGCAGCGGCATCGTCCACTACAAACATATTCTCGGAATACACAACCTCGAACGCTTCGGGGCCACCCATTTCTTCCTGGATGCGCATGAGAGCATCGTACATACTCTGGCTGAATGCCA
>CAZYLM010000447.1:0-1513 GCA_964648645.1 uncultured Anaerolinea sp. | reverse complement strand
AATGGGATGATGTCGCTGGTGGAATCAGGACCCGCGGTTCTTGCCCCGATCTTTGCTGGGTTGCTGCTCCCGATCATTACTCTCACCGGGATTCTCGTCATCGATGTGGTGACCTTCTTCCTCGCCATCATTGCGTTGACACTTGTAAACATCCCGCAACCGGAGAAGACAATCGAAGGTCAAGCCGGGAGCGGATCGATATTCCAGGAAGCCTTGTATGGCTTCAAGTACATCTTCGCCCGGCGCGGACTGCTCGGATTGCTGTCATTCTTCATCGTGCTGAATTTTATAATCGGGCTTTCAGGTCCGCTATTCTCGCCGTTCATTTTGGAGCGCACGAATCAAAGCAGTGAAATTCTTGGCGTGGTGACCTCGGCAAATGCGATCGGAGCCGTAGTGGGCGGATTACTCATAGGGCTTTGGGGCGGTTTCAAAAAACGGACAAATAGCATCTTTCTCGGTGAGGCGCTGACCGGCTTCTTCCTGCTGGTCGTCTTCGGCTTGGGGCGCAGTTTGCCGGTGTGGATTATCGCAGTCGTCATTGGCGGTATCTTCCCCATCTTTACGAACGGAGCCAGCCAAGCCATCTGGCAATCGAAAGTTGCACCCGATGTGCAGGGACGAGTCTTCTCCGCACGGCGCATGATCGCCTGGTCGGTCGGACCCATCACGCCCATCCTCGCTGGCCTGCTCGCAGACTATGTGACTGAACCAGCCATGAAAGCAGACTCCTGGCTAGCACATACTTTTGGCTGGATGGTCGGAAATACATCCGGTTCGGGCATGGCATTACAATTTATATTGACCGGAGTTTTATACGTACTTGTTGCTGGGTTTACCTTTTTGTTTTTTCCGCACATCCGCAACCTCGAAGCAGAATTACCCGATCACGATCAAATGCAAAAAATGGAGCAACCTCAATGACCTCACTGCACCCAAGTTCGTATGAACTCATCCGTCCACTCTTGCTTGGCATGGACATTCACCTTATCGGGCGTTCGATCCTTGTCAAACAAACTCCCGTGGAAATTTTTGTGGACAATGCCGAACAGCCCAAAGCCTTGTTCGCGCAGGCGGGTCACAGGTATATTCTCGCCGGTGACTCTGAGATAGACAGTTTCAATCTCGGAATTCAAAAACTTTTCACGAATGTTATTTATCCGCGTGAGATCGCGGCTGGGCATGAAGGCTTTGCCTTGTACTATGATGCCCCCGGATGGGAGAAGAAAATGGACGCTCTTCTTTCAGGCAAAAAGACCATCCATGCGGACCGTGAATATTACGCCTGCAAAACACTAAAACATAAATGGCAGGATTTTCTACCCGAAGGCTTTCAACTTCAAATGGTGGATGCCGCCCTTCTGGCAACTCCCAACCTAAAACATCTCGAAACGCTCAAAGAAGAGATGACCTCCGAACGCCCCACCGTGGAAGATTTCCTCGCCAAAAGTTTCGGTGTGTGCGCCATCTATAACAACGAGCTGGCTGGTTGGTGTCTCTCAGAATACAACGC
>CAZYLM010000446.1:0-1523 GCA_964648645.1 uncultured Anaerolinea sp. | reverse complement strand
GCAGGTTGCCGAAGGTAAAACTATCCGAGATGACGGCTCTCCAGCCGTCGGTGCCGAAATGAATGGGCATTGATGCTCCTTGAAGTGAAATGGAAGGTGACAGTCATTTTTAAAATGACTGTCACCTTTGTTTGTGTATTTTAGGGTGTAACGGTGATCGTCGGTGTGGAGGACGGGTTGAAATTCGGGGCGGGCGTGGCGTAGGCGATGACCGACTCCAACAGCCAGCCTTCGATGCGCTGACCGTTGATGAGCGCATACACCTTTACCCAGGTGCTGCCGTTCACGATCTGGAATTCGGAATAGGTTTCGACGATGGTCCCATTGAGCAGGGTCATGACGTAATTGCCGCCCGGCACATCGCGTAGGTTCGCGCCGCCACCTTCACTTGCGGCGACCCGTCCATAGGTCGGCGTCGGCTGGATGGTCAGGGTGATGGTGGGAGTCTCGGTCGGCGGCAGGGTGATCTCCAACGTCAACGGTACGGGGCTGGGCGTGATCTCTTCCGGGGTAGGCTGATCTACTGTCGGCGTGCGCGTGGCAGAAACATTCGTCAGTGTTGGATTCGGATTGGGGGAGAGAGTCAGGCTTGGGCTTGAGGAGGGAAGCGTTGGAATCTGATTCGTCGGGGTGAACTGGGGAATCTCCGCTTCATTCCTGGACGGGGAGCCTGATGCGGCAAGGAAAACGAAGACTCCGCCGAAGACGAGCAGAGTGAGTCCGCTCAAAATGAATCCACCCACAGATGGGCGCAACCGAAGTATGAAAAGCGTGATGAGTCCGAGGATGCCGGTCAGCGCGAAGTGGGCGGCGAATACGAGCAAGCCTTGATAAAAAACATCCGGCAAGCCGGAGCCGAGACCGAATGCGGCGGCGCTGATGGGCAGGAAAAAGGCGTAAGCGACGATGACGCTTGGCAGAAATGGACGGTCTTCGGAACGCGCGAATGAAATGACGAGGGTGACTGCGCCGATGGCAAAGACAACCAGTTCGGGAATCCAAAGCCTTGAATGAAGGTAGACGTTGTCGAAGGTTTTGGGCATGAAGGGCAGAGCCGCGAACCCGGTCAACAAGCCGCCGAGGAAGACGAAGATGCTGCTGATGAGCAGCGCCATCAGCGTTTCGAACATGAAGCGCACCGAGCCGGTGAGCAGCGCAAGCAGGAAACCCACCCAGGGGGTCATGAGCGGCGCGACCAATATGCCGAACAATAAGACGGCTTGTGAATCGAGAAAATATCCCAGCCCGATGAGCGCCCCGCATAACAGTGAGTAGACGAACAACTCCCATGAAGGATACGCCTTGCGAGCCAGCGATGCAATTAACTCTGCCTGCCCCTCGGCGTCGGTGGGGATGTGTGACCTGCGTGTGGCGCGTCGTCTGCGCGGGGGCGGCGGTGCGGGATGTTCTTCCCTCGGCGGCAGTGGGGGAAGGTTCGGTTCGTCGTTCATGGACATGGTTCAATTATACAGGGGTTATGGCGGGAGAGGGAGAGACGGAGTCCAACGACTCCCGTCGTTGGA
>CAZYLM010000445.1:0-1532 GCA_964648645.1 uncultured Anaerolinea sp. | reverse complement strand
TGACCCAAACATGTTTTCAAGACATGCGCCTTCAGCCGCTCGGCCATCCCTCCAACAATCTGTAAACGGATGCGATTTTACCATACTGAAGCAACGAGAAATGAGTTCCAACTAACGGGGAGTGACGAATTGCCACAGGGGTTTAGAGGTTTTCGTCTCTACAACATCGTGACACCGAATAATTCAGTCTACACTCATTAATTTGCATTAGATTACACCCAACTTCTTCCCAACGGTTTTGAACGCCTCCAAGCCTTTATCGAGATCTTCTTTCGAATGCGCGGCAGAGATCATCACGCGGATCCTCGCCTTGCCCTGCGGCACGGTCGGAAACCCGAGAGACATGGCGAACACACCAGATTCGAATAACTCGCGGCTGAACTGTTGTGCCAGCGGCGCTTCGCCGAGCATGACCGGAGTGATGGGTGTTTCGCTCACACCGGTGTTGAAACCAAGATTCTTCATTTCGGCTTTGAAGTATTTGGCGTTGTCCCAAAGTTTATCCACCAGCTGAGTCGAGTCTTCGAGTAAGTCCACAGCCGCCAAACATGCCGCAGCGTCTGGGACGGTTACAGCCGAGGAAAACAGGAAGGGGCGTCCGCGCTGTCGCAACCATTCGATGATGACTGACTTGCCCGCCACAATTCCGCCCACCACGCCGAATGCCTTCGACATCGTGCCGACTTCCACATCCACCTTGCCATGCAAACCGAAGTGATCGACGATACCGCGCCCGCCCTTGCCAAGCACTCCTTCGCCGTGGGCATCGTCTACCATCAAAAGAACATCATATTTCTTCGCCACTTCGTAAATATCGGGCAGTGGGGCAATATCGCCATCCATGCTGAAAACACCGTCGGTGATGATTAGCGCGCGGCGATAATCTTTCAAATTGGCATTGATCTGCTCCTCGAGGGATTTCACATCATTGTGTTCGTAGGCGACGATCTTCGCACCGGAAAGCCGGCACCCATCAATGATGGAAGCATGGTTCAAACGGTCCGAGAAAATCACATCTTCTTTACCGACTAAGGCAGGCACTGTGGCAAGATTCGCCGTGAAGCCGGATTGGAACGTGATCGCTGCTTCTACACCTTTGAATTTGGCGAGGCGCTTTTCGAGTTCCACGTGCAGTGTCATCGTCCCTGCAATGGAACGTACTGCGGCGGGACCGACGCCCATTTCATCGGTTGCCTTTTTTGCAGCGGCGGTCAAAGCAGGATGATTTGCCAACCCTAGATAATTATTCGAACAGAAATTCAAAACCTTCTTGCCGTCCACTACCAGCCAGGCACCCTGCGGCGAACCGATGGTGCGTATGTTGTTATACAAACCTTGTGCTTTCAAGTTATCGATCTCTTGCTGGATCCAGTCGACTTTAGACATTTGAATCTCCTTTGTTATGATTATATTGATTTCCCTCACGACAGATGTCACTAATTTCCGATGAAATGCGCATCTTCGCCACGCCAATAATATATTCGCAAGTTGGCGCCTGTCACAGTTTCGATCAGGGTGATTCCAAGCGGTTC
>CAZYLM010000444.1:0-1545 GCA_964648645.1 uncultured Anaerolinea sp. | reverse complement strand
GTTCTTGAACTCCCAGGACATGACAAAACCCTTGCCCGGCGGAAGGAGCGTATCCACTGCGGCTTTGTCGTAGGTTTTGCCGTCGCGGGTCCAGGAGACGATCTCGGCTCTCTCTTCACATTGTGTGGGTTCCGCTGTGGTCCCGTCGATGGCGACGCCGGGGATGCGCGTAGCGGTGGCGGTAGCTTGCACCGCTGACCCTGCGGTGGGAGATGCTAAAGGCGCAGGCTGTGACAGCGCGGCTTCGACCGTCAGTGCTGCCGCCGTGGAAAGCGCGGATGGGTCTTGTGGGGCGTCCACCCCGATATTACAAGCGGAGATGATAAAGCTGATGAGGATAAGGGAGATGAAATACGGATTTTTCACGGGCGGGTTCCTGTAGGGGGATTCGAAAAATTTGTGATGGAATTATCCCATTATAGCGGTTCTCCGGTTACAAAAGGGATGAGATATAAACCCCCATTTCTGCATTCGAGCCGCAGTGGACTCAAAGATGGCGAAGTTGTCGGTGCAGGATCCAATCGGTGAAAAAGAGCAGGCCGATCAGCATGGGGAAACCTGCGAGAGCCACGTACACACCCAGCTCGAACTCGCGGAAGGTGAGCAGGTACCACACCGCCCATCCGATAAATGCCAGCGCGCCGACCCATTCACGCTTCCATGCGATCCCAATGGCAACTCCAAGCAGAATGGATGGGATCAAATGCATGAACAAACCTAACAACGTGCCCCAAAAGCCGAGCCCGAGGTCGAAGATATCGAGGGCAAACAAACTGATGAAGAGGATGAACAGGATGCCCGCAATGCGCGGCGTCCATAAAAGGGAATTTTCGAGCGTTTTATTCATCTCAGCCTCCACCCTCATCATAGCACGCTGCTGCAGGAAATCAATTTCGCTAATAAGATCACGTATGATAAAAGATGGCTGTTACTCAAATGTGATCGAATTGACGATCGCTGCGTAACACATCCACAAGGTGGGCAGGGCTAGTAAAAAATAGACCACGCCTGTGGCGAGCATCTTCCAGGACGGACCCGCACTGCCCTGTTCAAGCACGGACCTGCCCGGGTCGGCAGGGTCGTAATAGACTGTGACGGTTTGATTGACCTGGTAGGCGTTGATCCGTTTGAGGGCATTTGCCTTGCTGGGGTAATAATCCAGATGATCGTTGAAGCAGTAGTGGTCGCAGGTGTATTCCCTACCGTTCACACTATAGGAACATTGCACCCACGGGCGGAAATAGGTCTGATAACGCCGCTTGATCTTATCGGACTCCATCAGGGCGTTGACGATGACCACTTTGCCTTGAGCGGGGTTCCATTTCCGGCTGGCTTGGGCTGCACGGAGACCACTCAGACCGCGGCTGGAGAAACGATAGCCTTGCCAGAGGAATACAATAATAAAGACACCAAAGACCAGCAGAGAGATGATAAGTTTCATGAGATGACCTGTTCGAGTTTATTGCGCAAATTTTTCGGTAAGCATGCGCCCCAGCCCGCCTGCCGCTTCGTGATAGGCGCCGATGACGACCTTCTTGAGTTCGT
>CAZYLM010000443.1:0-1554 GCA_964648645.1 uncultured Anaerolinea sp. | reverse complement strand
AGCCCGACAGCTAACCTCGTAGGCGTCGAAGATCACGCAAGAAACACCAAGTAAAGGTATTTCATGACGTGAGGCTTCGCGTGTGCGAAGGGAACTGTTGGACGAACAAAGGCTTGTTTTTATTTAGAAAGGAAAACACAATGTACAACTTAATCAATACTTCAGAGAAACGCGATTCGTGGAGAACGGCTTACGAGGTTCAGGTTGCCGCCCGTGAGCATGATAAACGCCGTTTTCAAAATGAAGATGGCGTGACGTTTGGAAAACCGCAGAACACTTCAAAGAAAAAGACACGCTCCACCCTGAGGCGTATCTTTGAAATGACCGGAAACCTGCTGTCAGTTTTGATCGGATAACAAAAAACGCCGCAACAAAAACAGAGCGCGATTTTCGTGCTCTGTTTTTGTTTAAGCGAATTCGTCGAGTAAAGTCAGGAGGATTTGCATCCTAAAAACCCTTGACTTGGAGTCAACTCCAGGGTTTACACTGCCTTCCGAGGTGACCCATGAAAATTCAAGAAGTCAGCGAAAAATTTGCCCTTTCCACCGATACCTTGCGCTATTACGAGCGTATCGGTCTCATCCCAACGGTCAACCGCACCGAAAGCGGGATCCGCGATTACACCGAGGAGGATATGCGCCGCGTGGACTTTGTCAAATGTATGCGCAGCGCGGGGTTGCCTGTTGAGGTGTTGATCGATTACATGGCGCTCGTGCAAAAAGGTGACTCGACAATCGCCACGCGCAAAGAAATTCTGCTGGAGCAACGCGAGCAATTGATTGCGCGGATCGAAGAAATGCAAAAGACTCTCGAAATTTTGAATTACAAAATTCAGGTCTTTGATGGCAAGTTGTTGGAAGCCGAAAAGAAAATCAAAATCGAGGAATAAAAAATGAAAACACGAAAACTTGGCAACAACGGATTGGAAGTTTCAGCAATGGGCTTGGGTTGTATGCGCATGAGCTTCGGCGACAACCCCACTGACAAGCAGGAGATGATTACTTTTCTGCACAAAGCCGTTGAGCGCGGAATCACGTTCTTCGACACGGCTGAGGTGTATGGTCCCTTCACGAATGAGCAACTGGTTGGGGAGGCGTTGGAAGCGTTCAAAGGTCAGGTCGTCATCGCCACCAAATTTGGATTCAAGCACGGAGAAGATGGTCCCCGCCCTGGCACGGGAATGGACAGCCGTCCCGAACAGATCAAGCGCGTGGCGGAGGAGTCGCTCAAACGTCTACGGGTGGAGGCAATTGATTTGTTTTATCAGCACCGTCCCGATCCCGCTGTCCCGATGGAAGATGTGGCAGGCGCGGTCAAGGATTTAATCCAGCAGGGCAAGGTGAAGCATTTTGGTCTATCCGAATCGAATGCGGATCAAATTCGCGCCGCACACGCCGTTCAGCCTGTTTCAGCGCTTCAGAGTGAATACTCCATCTGGTGGCGCGAGATCGAAGAGAATGGCGTGCTGGCAGCCTGCGAAGAACTCGGCATTGGGCTTGTACCGTACAGCCCGCTGGGGCGCGGATATTTGACGGGCAAAGTGGACGAGACCAC
>CAZYLM010000442.1:0-1577 GCA_964648645.1 uncultured Anaerolinea sp. | reverse complement strand
TTTGCTCTCCTTGCCCATACTATAGAACTGCATGATTAGAGCCGGATTACAAAATCTAATTCTTGAAATTTTCCCCATAATTTCCCCATAATTATTTTTGATTATTTTTTCCAAACCACATACGTTCTAAAACAGGTTCTTTTTTGAGAAATTGACGATAGAACACTGTGCCAACATGCAAGACGATCCAGCCAAGCAAAATTTGCCAGCCTAATTTGTGGATGTCAGCCAGCAGCTTGAAACCGCCCCTTCCGACGGCGGAATTCGGAGCAAGCAGGTAGCCGGGTAGGTTCCTTTGATATGCGATCCACGCGCCCATGCCGAGGACGAAGAAGGAAAGCAAATAGGGTGATAGATAAAAATAAGTTGCTATCGGATGGGAGATTCCATGCTTCAAGACTCTAATTTTTTCGATGAGCCGCATCAGCATGATCGGCAACAGGATTCCTCCCAGAATGGTATGCAGGTTAAGCGGTAAATTTGGCATCTCTTTTTGTTTTGCAAACGAAGCAGATGCGAGGAATACGATCGCCGCAGACCAATGCAGAATTATGGAGGATTTTGAGTGTCGAAAGGGTTTCATCTTTGATTAGATAACATAAAACCCCTGAAAGCCGCAAGACTCTCAGGGGTTCACTACCTAACTACACAACTACCTAACTACACCACCAAACTAACCAGCTTGCCTTTCACCACGATCACCTTCTTTGGTTCTTTGCCTTCCAGGAATTTCTGGATGACTTCGCTTGCCATCACCGCAGACTTGATCTCCTCTTCGCTGGCTTCGGCAGCGACTTTGACACGGTCGCGCACCTTGCCGTTGATCTGGACGGGAATCTCGACGAAATCGTCCTTGGCGGCAACTTCGTCTGCAACAGGCCACAACTGCTGGTGGATGGAATAAGGTTTGCCCAGGTGTTCGGTCCACAGTTCTTCTGCGATGTGCGGAGTGACAGGCGCCATCATCTTCAAGTAGATTTCCTGCGCCTCTTTCCATTCATCTGAACCGGCAGCACCAGCTTCGCGGGCTTTATACATCTCGTTCAGCAATTCCATCAAACCAGAGACGATGGTGTTGAAATCGAAGTTCTCGAAGTCACGCGTCACACGCTTCAAGGTTTGGTGAACCTTGCGGCGTAGATTTCTCAGTACCTCGCTCGATGGGGGCTCAGCCCCCATCGGAGCAACGGGATCCGTGAACAGAGTCCATGTGCGGCGGATCCAGCGGGCGGAACCTTCGATGCCTTGCGAATCCCACGGCGCGCCCATCTCCCAGCGAGCAAAGAACATGATGTAAGCCCGCACGGTGTCGGCGCCATATTTGTTGACTAACACATCCGGCGCGATGACATTGCCGCGGCTCTTGGACATTTTCTCGTTGTCTTCGCCCAACACCATACCTTGATTGCGCAACTGCATCATCGGTTCGTGACCTTCGGTGAGACCGATATCGCGCAGCGCTTTGTGGAAGAAACGTGTGTACAGCAGATGCATGGTGGCATGCTCGATGCCGCCTGTGTAGGTATCGACAGGCATCCAGTAATCGTACTCCGCCGGGTCGAAGGGACCCTGATCAT
>CAZYLM010000441.1:0-1611 GCA_964648645.1 uncultured Anaerolinea sp. | reverse complement strand
TTGAAACCGAAGGCGTGTGGGTCTTCACCGCCAAAGGCGAAAAGATTCGCGGCTCAGTGTTGATCGATGTGGCATCGGGTCACATCCACAGCGGAGCCGACCTGCCGCGTGATGATAAGCATCTCGAAGTGCGGCTCGATGCGCGGACAACATCCGAAGCCGAGACTCGCGCCCTGGGAATCAATATCGGCGATTGTGTGGCGTTCGACCCACGGGTGGAAGTGACGAATGGCTTCATCCGCTCGCGTTTCCTCGATGACAAGGCATGTGTGGCGAATCTCGTCGCGGCGATCAAGTCGATGGTGGAATCAGGTCAAAGTCCGGCACGAACCGTGTACTTCCATATCTCCAATTATGAAGAGGTCGGTCACGGCGCATCGGCGGGCATCCCTGACGATGTGGCGGAGTTGGTCACTGTGGATATGGCAGTCGTTGGACCCGGTCAGGAGTCGGATGAATTCCATGCGACCTTGTGCATCAAAGACAGCGGCGGACCGTATCACGAAGGCTTGAATAAAAAGATGCGCGGCATCGCCGAGAGGCATGGCATTCCGTATGTGACCGATGTGTATCCCTTCTATGGCTCGGATGGCGAAGCGTTCTGGCGTGCGGGCGGCGACGTGGCTCTGGCATTGATCGGTCCCGGCATCGACGCGTCGCACAACTACGAGCGTGCTCACATGGATGGGCTCAACGCGACAACGAATTGGATCATGGCGTATCTGTTGGAGAAATAGAGATTGGAGATTGGAAATTGAAACTCGATGCTGCTCTGCCCCCTGTTCCATTGAAAGATATTCCCGCCGTTGCGAAAGCTGCTGAGGAAGTCGGCTTTGCCGCGTTGTGGACTCAAGAGACCCAACATGATCCATTTTTGCCATGCACGCTCATTGCGGAACATTCTGCAAGCATGGACTTTGGCACCGCCATTGCCGTGTCGTTTGCGCGTTCGCCTGCGAATTTGGCATACACATCATGGGACCTGGCGGCTCAGTCCGGCGGAAGATTCATTTTGGGATTGGGCACACAGGTCAAGGCGCATATCGAGAGGCGGTTTGGGATGATGTGGCCCGAGTCTGTTACAGGAAAATTCCGCGAGCAGATTCAAGTCATCCGCGCTTTGTGGGATTGCTGGCAGAACGGCACGAAGTTGAACTTTCGCGGTGAGCATTACAAGATCACGCTCATGTCGCCGTTCTTTAATCCCGGCAAGATCGAGAACCCGAATATCCCCATTTACATTGCGGGAGTCAACACCGGTCTGGCAAGACTCGCAGGTGAAATGTGCGAAGGCTTCCATGCGCATCCATTCAATAGCCCAAGATATATGAACGAAGTCATCTTGCCCGCCCTGGAAGAGGGACTTCAAAAAAGCGGACGCAAACGCAGTGACATCGCCGTTTCGATGACTCCCTTCATTGCCACCTCGCCAGAAGAAGAAGGTTTTGCGCGAATGCAGATCGCATTCTATGCATCGACTCCATCCTACAAAGCCGTAATGGACTTATACGGCTGGGGCGAGATCGCCGAGAAACTTTCGGGCTTTGCCGCCAAAGGCGAATGGCACGAAATGCCCATGCTCGTCACCGATGAAATGTTGAACGAATTTTG
>CAZYLM010000440.1:0-1614 GCA_964648645.1 uncultured Anaerolinea sp. | reverse complement strand
TGTCGAATTCACCCTCAAGGCTGGATAGTTCATGGGCATCAAGTTGATGGAATTCGAGATGTGAGTGCCGCTTCTTCGCTCGCACAACCACTTCGGCGGAGAAATCCACACCAACCCCGCGAGCAGGGTCAAGATTTGCAAGCAGGTCGCCCAATCCACACCCGATTTCAAGGACACGCTGTTTTGGGGTGACCAGGAATTTATAGTATTCCGTGAGACGCTTGTGATACCAACCGCCCATGCCATTCCAAGTATCGCGTTTGGCAGCATTCTTATCCCATTGTGCCGTACGTACGCGCTGATATTCAGCCCCGGCTTCATCAAATATTGATTTTGTATTCATAACGGACGTGATTTTACCTTATTCGCTTTTGACACGGAGGTTAGGGAAGACATAAAAGACGTATAACAGAATACCCATTAAACCGGCACCCAGACCGACCCATTGATAGCGCAGGCGGATGCGTGCCGGATATTCGAGTTCATACTTTCTACCATTCGTTTCAGGGTCACTGTTATCAGAGGCAGAGAAATACAGGAATTTTTCCTTCAAGATATAACTGCCTCGTCCCAGTTCAACGATAAAGGACTGGCTTTCGTGAGGCTGATAGAGCAAGATGCCATCTTCGTATAAATAAGTCGGGTAATCCCGATAGTTCGTATCGCTAATACGGTTATCACCCGTGTTATATGCGTACATGAAACCGTCTCGATGTTGAATCTTTTCTGATTCCATAAATTTTCGTTCCCAGGCAAGCGGAATGAGACCAGTCATATGCAAAAACATCAATCCCCCGCATGCCATCAGAACAGCAGACAAAACACCTAATGGGATATTCTTGGCGGGGAGTCTCCAAATTCCGACCGAAAGTACATAGAGAATACCGAAACAAAGCCATAACCCCGCACCACGGAATACTCGGACGGCAACCTGGGTTGAAGTTGATAAAGAATCAGCACTCACAGCCTGGTATTCTGTTTCAGGCGCAGTAAAGAAATTGGAATATTGGGGGTTCTCCACGCACCATGTATAAACGCCCGGACGAGGGATCCTTTTTGAAATCACAAACCTGCCTACAGATAAAGGTGGCGACCCAGATTCACCTACTAGCGACCGGGCAATGGTAATGACTGTCCCTGCCGGGAGGTGCAATATCATATCTTTTTCTTCTGCTGATAGCTGCTGTTCAGGGTTGACAAGCTTGCCATTAAACCTGAGCTGATCGAGAAACGGCACAAAAGAATCTTCTCTTTTCGGTGAGAGAACAATGCTAGACCCATCCGCAATGACGAATAGAAGTTTTTCCTTTCCAGCCTCACAATGAAGCGCTGGATTTGGTTTGGCAGGTTTCCCTAAAGACTTTGCCAAAACAGGCAAAGCGAAAGCCGAAGCAAGAATAATCGCACTTAAACTCATTGGAATGTAAAACCCCGCATCAGATCCCGCCGATGGCTTTTCCTTCGATCCGGGTAGGAGTTCCCCTGGTAAGGCAGCCCCCATTGCAATGACATAACACGTCATTGGGATTGTCGCGGCATAAGCGCGCATTTGAGTGGAGTCGATGGGCGGAACCAATGCCACCGAAAATATAATACCGAGAAAGAGTCCAAAAG
>CAZYLM010000439.1:0-1615 GCA_964648645.1 uncultured Anaerolinea sp. | reverse complement strand
CTGCACACCCTCGAACGCATCCAAACCTTCCTCGTCGAAGAAGCCACCGAACTCAGCGGCGGCGAGCGCACGATGTTGATTTTGGAGAACCAGACCTCCGAGGTTTTGAAAACCTCGGAGGTCTCACGCACTGTCGTTAAATCCATTCTGCCACTGCCCTCGTATCAATCAGGCAAAGGCTACGAACCAGCGGAGAATCCGCAGGATGTGCTCAAACGCATTGGGAAGTATTTGGACCAAGCCCGCCTCACGCGGACGGTGCAGTTGGTGACTGACCATCGACCGCGGACGACCGACCACAGCAAGAGCAAAAACCATCGTCCATCGTCTACCGTCCATGGTCTGGCGCGGATCGTTGCGCCATTAATTGCCCAAAACCAAATCCTCGGCTACCTCTACGTAGACATGGATTCGCTCTACGGCACCTTCGACAAGGCAGACCGCGACATGCTCGGCATGTTGGCGAATCAAGGCGCTGTCGCTTTGGATAATGCGAGTCTGCTCGAAGGACTCGAGCGCAAGGTCGAAGAACGCACCGAGCAACTCAACGCCCGCGTGGACGAACTCGCCATCCTCAACTCGGTGGGCGAAGCGATGGCGAAGACGTTGGATGTGAAGACGGTGGTCAAGATCGTGGGCGACAAGGTGCAAAGTATATTCAATGCGGAAACAACATTTATCCGTTTACTTAATCCGCAAACGAATATGATCGAGTCTTTTTACAATTACGATCTGGGAGATGTCGGGTTGGAGCCGCCCATTCCGTTTGGCTCGGGGATGTCCACCACGGTGATCAAAACAAAACAGCCCATCGTATTTGATTCAGGAGATCAGGCGGATAACCTGGGCGCGATTACATCTACAAACCCAAATGCGCAGGGGATTGTAGAAGGAACACAGTCAGGCATATTGGTACCCATCATCGTGGGCGAGAAAGCCATTGGTGTGGTCAGCGTGCAAAGCTACAGAGTCAATGCGTTCGACAAAAATGCTTTGAGCCTGTTGCAAACGCTCTCCGCCAACATGGGCGTTGCCATTCAGAACGCACGTCTCTTTGAAGCCGAGCAGGAACGCGTGGCGGAACTTGCCATCATCAACAGCGTGCAAGAGGGTCTGGCGTCCCAATTGGATATGCAAGCCATTTACGACCTCGTCGGTGACAAGGTTCGGCAAACTCTTCACCAGGATGAAATCGACATTCGAATCTACGATGAGCAAACCGGCTTACTCCACTATCCCTATATCTTTGAAAAAGGGAAACGGGTCACAGAACCTCCTCACCCGCTTAGTGATGGCGGCTTTGCTTTTCATGTAATTACCAATCGGAAAACACTGGTGATCAACCAAAACTATAAAGAGGAAATGAAAAAATATGGCAGTAAATTACTCGCTTCCTCAACGCCAAAATCAGTGCTCATCACTCCATTGGTCTCAGGGGAAAAAGCCATAGGGCTGATCGAAGTCATCGATTTCGAAAAGGAAAATGCCTTCAGCGAAGCAGACGTACGCCTGCTGGAGACGCTCGCCAATTCGATGAGCATTGCGCTCGAAAATGCGCGCCTCTTCAAAGCCGAGCAGGAACGCGTCGCCGAGTTGCAGATCATCAACTCCATTC
>CAZYLM010000438.1:0-1627 GCA_964648645.1 uncultured Anaerolinea sp. | reverse complement strand
GCGCGGAAGGTGGCGTCGAAGGCGATGTCGGTCAGGTTATCGCCGGCAGGGCGGGCTTTGATGTATCGCCCATGTTTGCGCTCGGTCTTGGTGAGCGACCGTCTGCCCGCCTGCTTGCGGGTTAGTTTGTCGAGTGGGGTATTGAGCTTGCGCGGCTGGAAGGTGTCACCGGCTTTGACTTTCTGTCCGCCTTCCCACCAGTTCGCATTGCTGCTTGCGAACACTTCCCGATTCTCCATCGGTTCGGGGTTGCCTTCCTGCGGGCCCTGTTCGGTCTGCTCATCTTCGAGCTTTAAGTTTTTTTTTCCTCTTGCTCGCCTTTTTCCTGGCTTTCAGATGACTCTTCATCATCTTCACCAGGCATGGTTTGGCCTGCCAACTGCTCGATGCGTTCCTGCAATTGTTCGGTGGTCATCTCTGCCTGCTGGAAGGGTGTGCGTTTGATGCGGTGCGGCAAGGCGAGTTCTGCGGCGAGGGCTATGTCGTGATCGTTGATCTTGGTGCGCCCTTCGAAGGCGGCTTCGGCTCGTGCTGCTTTGAGGATCACCATATCCGCGCGGTGGCCGTCCACGTTCAGCGAAGCGGTGAGGGCGGCAATGGAGAGCAGGTCGCGAGTCGTATATTTGACCTGGTCCACGAGTTCGCGGGCTTTGGCGATCTGCTTCGAAAGTTCCTCTTCCTTCGGCATCCATTGGGCGCGGAAGGCTTCAGGGTCACGTTCGTAGGCAATATTGCGTTCCATGATGGACATGCGTTCGCGCGCCTCTCGGATGCCGACGATCTCCACCGAAAGGGCGAAGCGATCGAGCAGCTGGGGGCGAAGATCTCCCTCTTCAGGATTCATCGTCCCGACGAGAATGAACCGTGCAGGGTGGGCGAAAGAGATTCCTTCGCGTTCCACTGTGTTCACGCCCATGGCGGCCGAGTCCAACAGGATATCCACCACATGATCGTCGAGCAGGTTCACTTCATCGATGTAAAGCAGGCCGCGGTTTGCGTTGGCTAGCACACCCGGCTCGAAATGACGTTCGCCTTTTTGAATGGCTTTTTCAATGTCGAGAGTTCCAACGACGCGATCTTCGGTTGCGGAGACGGGCAGGTTGATAAATGGCGTCGAGCGCTCGTTCACCGGAAGTTTTTTTGTGGAAGAAGCGCGTTCTTTGCATTCCGTACACCAGGTGGTGGGTTTGTCGGGGTCGCAGCCAAAGCGGCAATCCTGAACTACTTTGACATGGGGGAGGAGAGCGGCAAGCGAACGTGCGGCTGTCGATTTTGCGGTACCACGTTCACCGCGGATCAAGACTCCGCCGATGCGGGTATCGACTGCGTTGAGGATGAGCGCGCGCCTCATGCGCTCCTGACCGACAATGGCTGTAAAGGGGAAAATGGCTGGCATTTGTTTACTCCAGCGGGTGATTATAACGCTTGTTTTACAAAGGCGAGTAATTTCGCATCGTTTCGTGCACGTGAGGGTTGTCAACTTGTCATTTCACTTGTATAATCTTGATCATATTTCTTCCAGTCGGAGTTCACGAGTGACAGACCAAAATGAAACCCTGAGCGGGACATCGAATGCGCAGGGAGATCAGAACAACAATCAATCGATGGAGGCGCTATTAGCATCTGA
>CAZYLM010000437.1:0-1635 GCA_964648645.1 uncultured Anaerolinea sp. | reverse complement strand
GCTGGTTGCAAAAGGTGTTCAAGGTCACCAAAGCCGAAGCAGGCGAAAAAGCAGGTGACCTGTTCGTGGATACGAACAAGTCGATGGAGATCTACCGCAAATGGTTGGCAATGACTCGCGCTGCGGACAAAGTCAGCCCTGATGGCAATCGCCGTCCCATGTGGCTGGCGCGTCCGCTCAAGCCGACGAAGGAAGCGTATAAGTTGCCGAAGTAAAAGAAGACCTGAAAGGTTTTCAACACCTGTCAGGTCTAAGTGTAAGGAAAGCGTCACAAAACAGAGTCCGCCGTGAGGTTAGACTCGTCTACAGAATAAGAAAAAAATTTTCAGAAAACAGGATCAATCTCAGCCGAGTCTGAAGCGATTGTCAACTCAAGAGAGAAAATCAAATGGCAGTGAAATCTACCAAAGCAAAATCCAAATCAAGGCAAGAAGTGCCCGAAGAACCGGTGTGGACATATCGCGGGTATCAACTTAAATCCAGCGAATTTGTTACGGCAATGGTGCATTTCTTCCGCGCCGAAATTCAGCGTGCCAACGTCTGGCGGCAGCGTTTGGATACAACCACGAATTGGGCGGTGGTTGTTACAGGGGCAACGCTTTCGATTGCATTCAGCCAGTCAAATGTTCATCATTCGGTGGTTTTGTTAAATACGCTTTTGGTGTTGTGGTTTTTGTTTATCGAAGCACGGCGCTATCGCTATTATGAATTATGGAGTTACCGTGTGCGGTTAATGGAAACGGATTTTTACGCCGCCATGTTGGTGCCGCCATTCCACCCTTCACCGGAATGGGCGGAGAACCTTGCAGAGAATTTGCTGACGCCAAGTTTTCCCATTTCGATGTGGGAGGCATTTGGTAGGCGTCTGCGCAGAAATTATTACTGGATTTTTTTGATCTTGCTGGCTTCATGGGTGGCGAAGATCTGGCTCTTTCCCGAGCCTCCAATTGATATGAGCCAATTTATTGCGCGTGCCGGGGTTGGCCCCATCCCTGGGGAGATCATGATTGGTTTGGGTGCTGCGTTCTACCTCTTTTTGGCGGTATTCGCAGTCGCCACGATTAACATGACGCGCGCGACAGGAGAGATCCTGCCACGCTTCGGCGAAGAGTCTGCGCCTGCTGCACCATCGATGGAGGGAAAGCATACAGGGTTGCGAGCCTTGCTTGTGCCTCGTCGCCGTCGAAGGCAACTGCTTGCTCTCATTATTACTGATAAGGCAGATTCGGTCTCGAGCCGCATTCTCACTGATCTCAAACGTGGTGTGACAGCCATGCAGGGAAAAGGAATGTACACAGGTAAAGACCGCTCCATTTTGATGTGCGCATTGACCATCACTGAAGTCCATAATTTGAAAACTGCCGTGGCGAAAGAAGACCCGAAAGCGGTTGTAATCGTTTCACCCGCACAGGAAATTCTTGGCGGAGGCTTTGCCCCCCTCGAAGAGAAGTAGATTCCATTCCGCGCCAGGCGTATATGCCGTAAAATAGCGGTTATTCTCGCCTTCTGTAATACCCAAGTTCACAAATTAGGTTTTCCTTGTTTTTAAGGAACGAAGTTTGTGGCAGGGTACGGCATAAAAGGAACGGAACATGTCACAATTCGGCTTATTCGATTCCCCCCGTTTTGGTTCGC
>CAZYLM010000436.1:0-1649 GCA_964648645.1 uncultured Anaerolinea sp. | reverse complement strand
CTTTCGCCGCCGCCGTTGAATCAGCAAACCTGACCTTTATCGGTCCCTCAGCCGATTCGATCCGCGCGATGGGCGATAAAGCCGAATCAAAGATACTGATGAAGAAAGCCCGTGTGCCCACCGTCCCCGGTTTCGAAAGCTTGGAAAGCTACGAAGACTTCAAGAACGCCGCAAAAGAGATCGGCTATCCAGTTCTCGTCAAAGCTGCGGCGGGTGGAGGCGGCAAAGGCATGCATGTGGTCAACGCCGAAAGTGAGTTGAGCGAAGCCATCGAACTCGCACGTCGCGAGGCACTCAACGCCTTTGGTGATGAGCGCCTGCTCATTGAAAAATATCTCGCCGAAGCACATCATATTGAAATTCAGGTCTTTGGCGACAAACACGGCAACCTCGTTCATCTCTTCGAACGCGAATGCTCTGTACAAAGACGCCACCAAAAGATCATTGAAGAATCCCCTTCTTCATTGCTCACATCAGAACTACGCACCAAGATGGGTGAAGCTGCGGTCAACGCCGCCAAAGCTGTTAATTATCACAATGCCGGAACCGTCGAATTCATCTTCGACCCCATTCTTTCCTCTTTCTTCTTTCTTGAAATGAACACCCGCCTGCAAGTGGAGCACCCCGTCACCGAACTCGTCACCGGGCTCGACCTCGTTCACTGGCAGATTCGCATCGCGGCGGGAGAAAAATTCCCTTTCACCCAAAGCGATCTGCACCAACATGGTCACGCTATCGAATGCCGCGTCTATGCCGAAGACCCATCGACCGGCTTTTTACCCAGCACTGGCAAATTACTGCAATTTATCCAACCGCAAGGTCCCGGCATCCGCGTGGACTCGGGGTTTGCCGCTGGCGATGATGTCACTCACTTTTATGATCCACTGCTGGCAAAGCTCATTGTCCATGCTGGCAGCCGCGAAGATGCCATCAAACGGATGCAGAACGCACTCAACGATTTCATAGTCCACGGTGTGGTGACGAATATGGATTACATGCGCGCCGTTTTGGAAACGGATGATTTCAAGCAAGGCAAAGTCACCACACGCTGGGTGGAAATCAAATTCGGAGAGTGGACTGTGCCACAGCCCGAACTCCACGCCCTCATCGCCGCAGCACTCGCGGATGTGGTTTTTGTAGGCGGCAAAGCACAACCTGCCGTTTCCAATGAAACCGACCCGTTCAATCCCTGGAAGCAGACCGGGAATTATAGGAATTAACAACCATGTCATTGCGAGGGGCACTTGCTCTTCGCCCGAAGCAATCTACACATCCCATAAGATTGCTTCGTCGGGAAGATCACCCTCCCCGCAATGACAGAAAATGCATATGAAAACAACCTTCGACACCAAAACTATCGAACTCAACCCATCTGGCGATAACTTTGTTGCTGCAATCGACGGCAAAACCGTCACTATCCAAATTATCCGCGCCGCGAACGGACGTATGGACTTGCTCGTAGACGGTCAAAGAGTCACGGCGCATGTCTCATCAGATATGGCAAAACGTTGGGTCACCATCAACGGGCAGACGATGATGCTCACGAAGACCTCAGGCGCGAAACAAGGCGTCCGCCACGACCATGCCGGGGGATTAATCGCTCCCATGCCGGGTCAGATTCGAAGCGTGGCGGTCAGTGTAGGGGATGC
>CAZYLM010000435.1:0-1652 GCA_964648645.1 uncultured Anaerolinea sp. | reverse complement strand
AAAGCCCTGCAGCTCGGAGCAGACGGATACGTGATGAAACCTGTTACAATCGAGGAGCTTGAGAGGGCAATGGCTCAGGCTTTTTACAAACATATCGAAAGGTAAGTTGAAATGGCTGGAAGAAACACAAAGCGTCAGAAACAAACGGAAACCGCGGATCAGGCTGTGACAAGGCGCCAGAAGATATCCCAATATATCTTTGCATTCTTTGCGCTGTTGGTCATCCTCTCGATGGTGGTCACCGCCTTCGCAAACTATTAGCGTACCCAAATACAAGTCCACTTTGCGCGGCGCCTTCCCTGGTGCCGCGCTTTCTTGTGCAATTTTACAAAACCGCCCGCGGACAATAAGCTTCAGACCACAATCTACCGTCGGTAGCCTGACATCAAAAATCAACCCGATTTCAATTACACCCTAACGAGGAATGATGCTCGATAAACTACAAGCTGTCGAAGACCGATATGAAAAACTGGGGAACGAACTGCTCGAAGTGGGCAGCGACTATAAACGCGCCGCAGAGATCGGCAAAGAGCGAACAAGTCTCGAACCTTTGATCGCCAAGGCCAAGGAATACCGTCAGGCAATGAAAAGCCTGGACGAAGCGAAGACCATCCTCACCACTGAAAACGATGCGGAACTTCTCTCCCTCGCAAAGGCAGATATAGACGACCTGACCCCGAAGATCGAAGCCCTTGAAAAAGAGATCAAAGGATTGCTCGTGCCGAAGGATCCGCGCGACGATAAAAACGTAATCGTGGAAATCCGCGCCGGTGCAGGCGGAGACGAAGCTGCGATCTTTGCCGCCGACCTCTTTCGCATGTATACAAGATTCGCCGAAGATAAAAGGTGGAAGACCGAGATCATGTCCGAAAATTCCATCGGCGTAGGTGGATACAAGGAGGTCATCTTTGAAGTTAAGGGGAAGGGCGCTTTCTCGAAGATGAAATACGAATCTGGCGTGCATCGTGTCCAGCGCGTACCCGCCACCGAAGCCCAGGGGCGCATCCACACTTCGACAGCAACAGTTGCCGTACTCGCCGAAGTCGACGATGTTGAGATCGATATCCCCGAAACCGACATTGAGATCGAAGTCTATCGCTCCTCAGGGGCGGGCGGGCAGAACGTGCAAAAGAACTCCACTGCTGTGCGCTTGTATCACATACCAACGGGTATGATCGTGACCTGCCAGGATGAACGTTCGCAACTACAGAATAAATTGCGCGCGCTCTCCATTTTGCGGGCGCGTTTGTTTGAAATCGAAGAAGCCAAACGGCAGGCTGAACTCGAAGCCGACCGACGTTCACAAGTCGGCTCGGGCGAACGGTCTGAAAAGATCCGCACCTACAATTACCCGCAGAATCGTGTCACTGACCATCGCATTGGATTATCGAACTACAATCTCCCTGCTGTCATGGACGGCGATATCGATGAGTTCATAGATGAACTTACGACTCGCGATGAAGCCGGGAAACTCGCCGCCAGCGGTGTGGATGACGAAGAGTAAGTTCTAGCCGGATGAACGCGGGAACGTATCTACAAAAAGTCATTTCAACCCTCAAAACGGACTCCCCGGAGCACGATGCGCAAATCCTGCTCGCACATGTGATCGGACATCCGCGCACCTGGCTGCTCGCCCATTTGGATTCGCCTCT
>CAZYLM010000434.1:0-1659 GCA_964648645.1 uncultured Anaerolinea sp. | reverse complement strand
TCGCCGTTTGTTTCGCTGACACTGGCGAGCGCCTGCTACATTCTTATCCCGCCGCAACTACGGCGTTTTCTTCCACTGGCTTTTCCGACTCGAGCTGTTTCTCCCCGTCCTTTGGAAGTTTGAACTTCAACCAGATCGGGATGACCGAAAGCATCAGAACCGCCGCTGTGATCGTGAATGGCGAAGTCGGACCAAACTTGTCCCACAGTTGTGCGCCGATCCACGGAGCCGGGAGCGAGACAACACCCAGGCTGGTGCTCAGAAAACCGAACGCCAAACCGCGCTGTTCCTTTGGAACCGCCTTACTGATCAGGGATGAGTATGCAGGTTGAGAAACACCCGCACCCAACCCAGCCAAACCCCAACCCACATAGTAAAGCCACTGCCCCGAAGCTCCCAACGGCGCAATAGCCACCAGCAGGAACAACGCCGCAGACATCAGGATCATGCCCAATGCGATTCCGACGCGCTCCCCCGCTCTATCCGAAAGCCAGCCGCCCGGGATTGTACTCAACATCATGAATAAACCAAAGACAGAAGTCACCCAGCCGATCTGCTGGTACGAAAGTCCACCGACCTCCTGCATGTATACCGGGAAGAGACTCCCCGAAAACTGGAAGGACACATCGCGCAAACCATCGGTGATGAGCATCCACGTCAACAACCCACCGGAAAAGATCATGCCGATCATCACGCCCATATTCGTCTTCAGGCTTGAAAAGGAGAGGCTCTTCTTTTCACCGTTCGCCTTTTCACCTTTCGCCGCCTCGCGCGCCATGCCCAAACGCATGATCATCGCAATGAAATAAAAAACGCCTGCCACAAAAAGCATCAGTTTGAAGCCGTATGCGCCGGTCAGCAAGCCGCCGAGCGGAGGTCCGACCACAGCCACGATCATGAAGATCGCCTGCGAAATGCCGTAGACCTTGCCGCGGTTTTGCTCGGTCGAGTGTTCGGCAATGAAAGCATCGAAGCTCGGTCCGACCAGCGAGCGTGCCACCGCGCCGATCGCAGTCGCAAGCAGGAGCCATTCCCAACGGTCGGCAAGCACCAATGGGATGAACCCGATCGTGCCAAAAATACTTCCAATGGCAATCGCCCGCAAACGCCCAAGCGAATCCGACACCCATCCGCCGAGGATTTGCAGGAACAGCGGCACGATCATCGACAGGGTAAAGAACAGCCCGATGTCCGTAATATCCGCGCTCAAATCTTTGAGATACAAAGGCAGGAGTCCGTCGTACATACTCCCGCCGATGTTCGCAAAGATCATCGCCGTAAGGAACAGGATCAACAATCCGCTTAATAAAGGTTGTTTCTTAAGTGTTTCCATTTTCATCCTATAAAGACTTGCACCTTTTCACCATCATCCGAATCATCGACATGCACAACAAAGGGGTCGCGAGTCTCTTTCAGCAAAGTGACCAGTTTCGCCACTTCGTTCACGTTCTTGTCCTTCAACCCGTCAATCCGATTGCCAAACATGCGGATGAACCAGGCCGTCAAATTCAGCGGCAGCGGGAATGCCAGCGAAATATTTTGAGGCCAATCCTGGTCCCTCGATTGACTACGATCCACATTCACATACAGCCAGCGGGATGAACGGCTCCCCGCCCCCAACGCGATCAATAAAATACCGAATGCCAGAGGCATGCCCAG
>CAZYLM010000433.1:0-1668 GCA_964648645.1 uncultured Anaerolinea sp. | reverse complement strand
GATTCGCCTGCCGGGGAAAAAATGTTGTGGGAACTAACGGGGGCTAACCTGCCCAAGGGCAGGGCGGGCGATTACAACCAGGCATTGATGGACCTTGGCGCGATGGTTTGCCTGCCGAAGAATCCGCGCTGTTTGCTTTGTCCGTTGCTGAAGATTTGCAAAGCCCGCGAGAATGGAACGCAGGAACTCCGCCCGGTGATGAAGCCGAAGAAGCAAATCCCGACTTACGTCCACGCCGCGGCTGTGATCGTGGAGCGGGGGAGGGTGCTGCTCAGTCAACGCCCGGCGGATGGGTTGCTGGGCGGGATGTGGGAATTCCCCAACGCGAGGATAGATGGCGACCCGGCTAAGGAGTTGGTCAAAGCTTTGAAAGGCGCGACCCGGCTCAAGGTTCAGAAAAAAGAAGCGCTGGGTTTAGTCCGGCATGCGTATAGTCATTTTAGGGTGATCATGCATCCGTTCTTGTGTACGAAGGTTGAGATTCCCAAAGATAAGAACCTCAAGTGGGTTCGGATCGATGAGTTGGACGATTACCCGATGGGAAAAGTGGATCGGCAGATAGCCCACAAAATAAAGTGACTGTCACCTCGCAGGTGACAGTCACTTTTAGAATTACGATTTGCTCAATGTCACGAAGACCATCGGTCTGCGTTTGGTCTGCTGGTGCAGGTAACTCTTGACCGAGTTGATGATATCTTTTTCGTCATCGAAGCCGTCATCGTGGACGGTGCGCATGACGAGCTTGCGGACGGCGGGAATGAGAGACTCCGCGTCTTCGGGGGAGACAAATCCGCGCGTGATGACCTCGGGTCCATGCATCAGGCGACCGGTCTTCTTGTCGATGCTGATGTCGATCAGCATGATGCCGTTGCGGGCAAGCTGACTGCGCTCTTTCATCACATCGTGATCGATATCGCCGATGGATTCGCCGGTGACGAAAACGTAATCGCCGGGGATGCGCTCACCGAGCAGAATCTTCTTGCCGACCAATTCCACGACCTGACCGTTTTCAGCCACGATCGTATTTTCCTGCTCGATGCCCAATTGCTGGGCGAGTTCGGCATGGCGCATCAACTGGCGCAGTTCGCCGTGGATCGGCATGAAATGCTTGGGCTTAACAAGGTTGATGAGCAGTTTTTGCTCCTCCTGCGCGGCGTGGCCGGAAACGTGGATGGGAGCGATGCCGTCGTGGATGACTTTCGCGCCTCTTCGCAGCAGCCGGTTGATCGTCTTGCTGATGGTTTCCTCGTTGCCGGGAATGGGATGTGAAGAAAGCACCACGGTGTCTCCGGGCTTGAGGTCGAACTGGCGGTTCGTTCCCGCCGAGAGTCGTCCCACGATCGACGATGGTTCGCCCTGTGAGCCGGTACACATGATGACCACCTTATGGGCTTGCATATTCAGCGCCTGTTCGATGGGCACGATGATCTCATCGGGGATTTCGAGATATTTCATTTTGCGTGCGATCTTGACGTTATCCACCATGCTCGTGCCTGCCAGCGCCATCTTGCGCCCGGTCAACGCGGCGGCATTTGCCACTTGCTGAACCCGCGAAATAAGCGAAGCAAAGGTGGCGACAATGACGCGCCCCTGGGCTTCGGCAAGGACTTTTTCGAAGGCAGGTTGGATGACCGTTTCAGACGGAGTCCAGCCGGGGCGTTCGGCATT
>CAZYLM010000432.1:0-1684 GCA_964648645.1 uncultured Anaerolinea sp. | reverse complement strand
GCCATGTGACCGAGCACAGGCGCGAGCAAGCTTCCATCCCTGCGGTACAACTGCCGCCAATACCAGCCGATGAAGGTCAGTACTGCGAGCATGAAGAGTATCGAGAGTGGATGGGTTTTGTTCCATACCACCATAATGTGGTAACCGGCGTAAACGAGGTCGCCTAAATAAAATCCCTTTGTGCCGCTGCCTAGAACGCCACGCCAGAAATATTCTTCGAAGAACGGGTTGACAGCTGTGAAATAGGCGATGAACCCGAACCAAACATTGCCGTTCAAACCCAACCCTGCAAGCTGTGCGTTGAGATTATCGGCGATCTGAAGGATATCCCACAGGAGGTATAAGGCAAGTCCGCTTGAGGCACAAAGCAGAAGGCTGAAGGTAACATGCCTGACATTTGCCGGTTGGATGAGTAGACGAATCGAAAGGGTGGGTTTTAATAGAATGAGCGCAGCCGCGATAGCGATATGAAAATAAACAAGAGCCAGCCAGGCACTTTTGAAGTGAAATAACCCCGCCCAGACGGCAAAATAGGGCAGAATGAAGGCAAGGTATTTGGTTTTCATGGGTCACTTGATTTCAGTAATGATCGTCCGTTTTGCGCCTGCGGACATCAATGCCCCCGCCACAGACTCCGCCGATTGTGGGTCCACCAATGCGATCATATTCCCCCCGCGTCCGCCTCCGCTGAGTTTGGCGCCCAGCGCGCCCGCTTTTCGTGCAGCATTGACCAGTGTGTCAAGTTTGGGCGAAGAGACCGTCATCTGTTGGAGCAATTCATGATTGTGATCCATCAACTCGCCGAGCAGTTCGGGCTTGCCGCTTTCGATGGAGCGGCGTGCGATGAGCGAGATCTGTGCCACTTCATCGAAGATCTCTTCGAAGCGGCCGGTTTCTCTCAACCACAAAAGGCGCACATCGCCCACGGATTCTTTCGTGGGTGCAGAGATGCCAGTATCACCAATGACGATCGTAAATGGCTTGCCGCATTTGAAGGTCTCGATGGGTTGACCTTTGATGTAATAGACCGGCATGTTGTAGGCGATGACCGTATTGTCGATGCCGGATGGTGTACCGTGATGAAGCTTCTCGGTCTCAAAAACGAGTTCGTTGATTTGCTCATTGGAGAAGGATCGAGAGAAGAAAGTAGAAAGAGCACGAATCAGCGCGGTGGAGACTGCCGCACCGGAGCCAAGCCCTGCTGCGACGGGGATGGTTGATTCGATCCTGATCGAAAGATGCGGGAAGGGAGAGACACCAAGGCTGTGGAAAGTTTTCAGGATAACAGTGCCAATTGGATGGTCGGGGGGAAGCGAGGCAAGGTCTGAGGCGAGACCGATACCTGGGGCGTGAATCCGCACGCCGGGCTGGTTCGACTCCAGGACTTCGACATCCACTTGAACTTGATTGACTGGAACGGCAAGCGCAGGACGACTATAGACAACAGCATGTTCGCCGAAGAGGATGATCTTGCCAGGCGCGGAGGCTTTCATGCAAAGTAGAAAATGACGATGACAGTAACAGCCCAGAATAGCATGGCAAGCTGGAAGGGACGGTCGGAGAGCAGGATGTCTTCAGGTGCACCGCCTTCGTGTTTGACCTCTACCAGGTAAAGGTAACGGAAGATGGTATACACCACAAAGGGGATCGTCAGCATCATCAGGTGGTTCTCAGGCAGGTTTGG
>CAZYLM010000431.1:0-1692 GCA_964648645.1 uncultured Anaerolinea sp. | reverse complement strand
ATCTGACTCTGCGCCGCAACCTTGATGCCCCACTGGTTGCTTTCGTTGAATTCCTTGATAAGGCTTTCGAATAGACTCTGTTCCACACCGTACCACGGAGTCCAAACCGTGACCTCCAATCCCCTCAGCGCCTCTATGTTGACTTTGAGTTGAGTCTCCGGCTCCGCAGTGGGTGCCTCGGTTTGAGCGGATACTGTCCCCGACGTAACGGTGCTGGATTCGGTCACGCCTACATCTGGAGTCGTCGTGCTCGATCCGCATGCGGATAACAGAATGGATGTGATGATAAATAAGGGGATTATTTTTTTCATTGATTTCTCAAGGGGAAAGTGCGTACAAAGGTGACGGTCTCCTCCCGAAGAGACCGTCACCTTTAAGGGAAACTCATTGAGCCAGGAGCATGAATGGGACGGGTGTGAACACAAGGATGAAGACCATGATCATCGCAAATGCGACCGCTTTTCGCGCGGGGTCGAGTTCGGTGATCTGGTCCATCGGCTGGGCATTGACGCGCCCGAGCCAGAAGAGCAATGCCGCCCACAGCCACCATCCGCTCCAGAAAAAGCCGAGTACGACGAGCAAGCCGACGATAAAAGGAAACGCCCTCTTTGCCTTCTCGCCGAACAGGGAATAAATGACATGCCCGCCATCGAGCGTACCCGCAGGGATGAGATTCAACGCGGTGACGAGGATCCCCGCCCAGCCAGCAAAAGCGATGGAGTGAATGAAGACATCCAGTCCGCCGAAGGGAACCGGACGACCTGTAAAGAAATATTGAAGCCAGTAAATGATCCCCTGCGGCGCTGCCGGTGAAGGCAACAACTGCTTGAAAACAATGAACTTGGCAAGTAGATAGAGAAGCGAATTGCCTTCAAGGAATCCATTCGGATTCGGTTCGATGGTTCCCAGTGTCGAAAGGGATAAACCGTAAAGCAAGACAGGGATCGCGACGACCAGCCCTGCGATGGGTCCAGCCACACCGATATCGAAGAGCACGCGTTTGTTCTTTGGGGTGCCGCGCATCAGGATCGCTGCTCCCATCGTCCCCAGCGGGCTGAACGGGAACGGGATGAAATAGGGTAGAGTGGCGGGGGTCTTATGATAGCGGCTCATGAAGTAGTGACCGAGTTCATGTGCCAGCAAAATGCCCAATAAACTTAATGCAAAGGGCCAGCCGGTGAAGATATTTTTGATTATCAACGCCATTTGACCCAGAAAATCATCAGGGACGGGTCCTTCGATCTGTACGCCTGCCATCATCACGCTGAACACTGTCAGTACGAAGAGGATGATGTTTGTGGAGATATTGTCCTGTTTGGGCTCGGGTTGTTTGGGGGCGAGATAGATGGCGTGTTTTTCGTCTTCCGGACGAAAGTGGGGAGAGATCGAGTACGGGGCAAGCGACTCAGCCAAACGGTCGTAAGCAGAAGCGCTGTCTTCATCCAGAAGCTGACCGCGATAGCGGATCAAGAATCCTAGCGGCTGGTTTTGCTGCGAGTCGAGGCTGGTTACATCATCGATGCGGAAGACGCGCGAGACGAGCTGGTTTAAAACATCGAGTTCGGGCAGTGACATGACTTTCTCCAAATAAAATCAGGGACGACCTGTCTCAAGCGGAAGGACCGCCCCTGCACGAATAGGCGGGAGTGGATGGGAGTCGAACCCACCGCGACCCGCAACGCGACCCGCCAC
>CAZYLM010000430.1:0-1709 GCA_964648645.1 uncultured Anaerolinea sp. | reverse complement strand
ACTCAGCACCGGGTTGAATCGCTCGATATGTCCGACCTGCAGGATCGCGTTGTGCTTCCGCGCGAGGGCAACGAGCGACTCCGCCTCGGCGGTCGTCGCCGCAATCGGCTTTTCGATAAGCAGGTGAACTCCTTTCGCGATCAAATCACGAGCGAGTGTTCCTCCAGCTTCACCAATTCCCAAAATTGCAATAATCATAAATATTCCCTATGGATGTCTGTGGTTATCATCTTTCAACTTCTAAAGAATACCGACCATTTGTGACTCTAGCAATTCAAACTTTGATACAATCTATTCCATAACGGAATATCTCAGAGGTCACCATGGATGTGAAGCAAATCGAATATTTTGTCGCTGTCGTGGAGGCTGGTTCGTTCAGCCTCGCAGCAGAAGAATTATATATTTCCCAATCCTCCCTCTCCAAGCAGGTCATTGGTCTGGAAAAAGAGTTGGGAGTCAAGCTATTTGATCGCAGCAAGCGCACCATCACACTGACCGAGGCAGGGAAAATACTCCATAAACATGCATTAAACCTCAAAAAGAATTATCGCTCCTTGTTGGCGGACCTAGGTGAATACAAAAAGACCACACCTTCCCTGGCAATTGCCGCCATCCCTGTGATTGCCCAATATGGAATCACATCGTATGTCGCTCAGTTTAAGAAGGCATACCCACAGATCAATTTCACCGTGGAAGAACGCCTGGCTTCGACAGTTCTACCTGCTCTCACTCAACACAAGTATGACCTTGCTTTTGTGCGTGACTACAATATCGACCTAAATCTTTTTTCAGTTTTTCCGCTCATGACCGACACATTAATGGTGGCTGTATCATGCGAGCATCGTTTTGCGAAAAGGAACTCCATCTCCTTGGCAGAACTTTCCAATGAGAATTTCATTATGTTCAATAAAGGCACGCTGATCCACGAACTATCCATGAATGCTTGCAGGTTGGCCGGGTTTGAGCCACGGGTTTTTTATGCAACCCTGCGCGCGACAAGTATTATTGGGATGGTGTCATCAAACAGCGGGGTCGCGTTAATGATGGAAAAAGTTCTGCAATATTACAATCGCTCGGATGTTGTTGCCATTCCATTGGATCAAACCTATGAAAGTAAGATCATCATTGCTTATCCGAAGGACAAGAAACTTTCCAAAACTGCCAAAACCTTTTTGGATTTCATGAAAAAGCAGGTCGAACAACCAGTGTTGAACTGATTCGCTAGTATTTACCTCAGCACGATCAATGCCACACCAGAAATCGTCAAGATCAAGCCGATCAAATATCGCCAGGTAAATGGTTCATGTAATAGCAGTATTCCGAACAGGCTGGCAAAGAGAATACCCATCACGCGTATGGTCGGGGAACCGAGCGAAACGTTGACACGGGCGAACGTCAAGTAAAGCAGGATGGTAACAGCGGCAAACGCCAGACCAACAGCAATCGAATACAGCAAGCCGGTCCTGGTGATGAGAAGCGGCTGATGTGTCAGTTTGAGATAACCGACCCAGATCAAACCCACAGTAAATGTGGTCGCGCCATAGATAAGCGCACCCATGCTCGACGATATTTTGGAAGAAGCAAGTTTGACGAAAAAATCAGCGCTTGCGAGAAAGATCGAACAAAGCAGAGCTAAGGGAAGCCAGCGCATCATGATGAAAACCTCATTTCGCGGGGTTTGAGATCATTCAAATGTTTCGTAAGGCAAG
>CAZYLM010000429.1:0-1718 GCA_964648645.1 uncultured Anaerolinea sp. | reverse complement strand
ATTGATTATCAGCCATTTGCTTCTCCTAGAACTGCAGGCCGCCTTCGCGCGCGCCGTCTGCCAGGGCTTTGATTCGCCCGGTGTAGCGGAAACCGCCGCGGTCGAACACAACCGTGGAGATTCCTTTATCCTTCGCGCGTTCGGCAATGGCTTTTCCGATGGCTTTCGCCTGATCGGACTTTTTCATGCCTTTGACTTTTTCGCGCAGTTCCTTGTCGACGGTGGAGGCGGAAACTAGGGTGTTACCGTCCATATCGTCGATGATCTGGGCATAGATGCCCGTCAGACTCTTGAAGACGTTCAAGCGCGGGCGTTCGGGGTTGCCAAACACCTGCTTGCGGACGCGCGCATGGCGGCGTTCGCGAGCCAGTGAGCGACTCTTTTTAGCCATGGATTACTTGGCTCCTTTCCCGGCTTTTCCGGCTTTACGGCGGACTCGTTCGCCAAGATAGCGCAAGCCCTTGCCATGGTAAGGCTCCGGCGGGCGTACGTTGCGCACGTTCGCAGCCACCTGCCCCACCAATTCCTTATCGAAGCCCGAGATCTTGATCTGGCGGGTCTTCGCGTCTGTTTCAAACGAAATTCCAGCGGGCGGCTCGACCTTGACCGGGTGGGAATACCCTACGAACAAAGAAAGGTTCTTGCCGTCCATTTCGGCGCGGTACCCCACGCCTTCCACTTCGAGCACCACTTGAAATCCCTTGCTCACGCCATGAATCATGTTGGCGAGCACAGCACGGGTGGTGCCATGCAGAGCGCGTTCCTCGGGCTTGTCAGAGCTGCGCGCGATCTTCAACTGGCTGCCTTCCATCTTGATGTCGATCAGGCTGGAAAACTCGCGGGAGAGTTCGCCCTTCGGTCCCTTTACGCGAACCTTCTTTCCGTTCAAATCCACCTGCACTCCGGCAGGAATGTCTACTGGTAAACGACCAATGCGAGACATTGTATTCCTCCTACCAGACCTTGCAAATGATCTCGCCGCCCACGCCCAATTGTCGGGCGCGTGCGCCGGTCATCACACCCTTGGGGGTCGAAAGGATGGCTACGCCAATCCCGGAAAGCACCCAGGGGATGTCTGTCTTCTTGGTATAAATGCGGCGGCCCGGCTTGCTGACACGCTCCAAACCGGAGATGACAGCGCGGCGCTGACGGCGTTCGCCAACATATTTGATCTTGAGACGCAGGACTTTCTGCGCTTCGGGTTCACCATCGACTACTTCGAGACCCTCGAGGAAACCTTCCTCTTTAAGGATCTTGGCGATCTCAAGCTTGATCTTCGAACTTGGCAATGCAACCTGGGCATGCCCCGCCATGACGGCGTTGCGGATGCGGGTCAACATATCGGCAATTGGATCTGTGAATGTCATTTTTACCTCCAACCCGGCTACCAGGACGCCTTAACGACGCCCGGGATCTGACCCTTCAATGCCAGCTCGCGGAAACAAATGCGGCACAAGCCGAAGCGACGGATATATCCGCGCGGGCGACCGCAACGTTGGCAGCGGTTCCGCACCTGCACTGCATGGCGTCTACGCTGTTCACGATATTGCATACATTTCTTTGCCATACCTTACGCTTCCTTCTTGCCGCTGAACGGCATTCCGAGCTGTCTCAATAATGCGCGGGCTTCTTCATCGTTCCGGGCGGAAGTCACGATCGTGATTTCCATACCGCGCAATTTATCGATCTTGTCGTATTCGATCTCGGGGAAGACCAAT
>CAZYLM010000428.1:0-1730 GCA_964648645.1 uncultured Anaerolinea sp. | reverse complement strand
CCGGTGCCGCTTCCACGGCGCGGCGGGCGGTCTCGATGACTGCATGGGTCGGCTTATGATTGTCCAGGTTGCATTCGCCCACATGCAGGCTGACCAGAGTTGGCTGGTTGCGAAGGACATCCCTGAGCTTCAACGCGCATTGGATCGCCCGGCTCGGGCTGTCGAAGGTGGCGATGACTTCATCATCCATAAAGAAAAAGCCCTTCGCACGCGCCTCCTTCAACTCAAGCTGAATGTTTTTTTCATTTTGATCCAGGCGGGAAGTTTTAAGAACCATCACAATACCGATCCAGGTATCTGCCAGCGCCTCCGGCTCCTCACGCAAAAAAGCTCCAACTTCCGCAACCAGCCTCCCGCTTTCTATAAAGAAGAAATGGTCCGCGCCGGGCAGCTCCACATATTTTGCATTCGGCATGTGCGCCGCAAAGTAACGACTCGCGCCCACATCCACGATGCGGTCATGCACCTTATGCAGGATCAACGTCCGCGTGCGGACCTGCGGCAACAGCGGACAAATATCGATATCGCGCAAAACCCTCAGCACAGAACTCGCTTCGGACGGGCTTGTCGACGAGCGCAGGACCTTTGCCCACCAATTGCGGAAGGCTTCATTCTCGGCGCGTAATGGCGCAAAGTTGTCCAACGACCACGGTCCGCCCCATTGAGCGCGGATCGCTTCCAGTGAATTTTCGAATCTATCTTCGTCATCCGCCCATTCGGGTTCGCCGTTCGACTTCACCAACTTCGGCGTGGACGAGTACAGGATGAGTCCGCGGACGCGCTCGGGATAGGTGGAAGCAAGCAACACCGAAGCAGCGCCCCCCTCGGATGTGCCCATCACAAAGGTTCGGGTTGAAGCAGCGGCATCGAGCACACACAAGGCGTCGCTCATTGTATCCTCCAAAGACGGCGCGCCTTGCACCCTGTCCGAGAGGCCCATGCCGCGTTTATCGAAGACGATCACACGCGAAAATTTTCCAAGCGCATCGAAGAAAGCACTGTATTCGGGGTCTTCAAAAGCGATCTCAAGATTCGAGATAAAGCCGTGAATGAACAACAGGTCCACGGGACCCTCGCCGATGATCTTGTATGCGATGTGAATCCCGCCGTTCGAGATGTAACGCACTGCGCCCGTAATCGGCTTCTTCGCCCCCCCGCTTCCTTCTGGACCTTTTACTTTGAGCGCATCCTTGAGCAGATTCTGCTCTGCTGCTTTTTGCACTGCCTGGGTGCGGTTGGAGGCGCCGAGTTTCTCGAAGATCTGCTTGTTGTACCAGCGTACGGTCTCCTGCGATAGATGCAGGCGCGAAGCGACTTCACTGTTGGTCAACCCCTGCGCCAACAACTGCAAGATTTCAAGTTCACGCGGCTTCCAGGATTCCTGATCCATAAACTCCACCCCATTTTACCCACATTCGGGTGGTGACAACCACCCGATGGAGATCGTATAGTACTGACACTGACCTGTGATTGCAAGTAGTGGCGCGACGTGTCACTCCTTGCAATCACGAATAACTTACAAGGAGCAACCGCATGAAAAAATCATCCACTTCCCTTCTCGCCTTTGGCATATACCTCATCGGCATGGGGATCGGCTTTCTGTTCACCCCGAACATCGTGCTGGGCATTTTCGGCATCCAGGCGACCGATGAGGTGTGGCCTCATGTCGTCGGAGGTCTGGCATTGGTGCTGGCGTTCTACTACATCTCCGCCGCCCGCGCAGACCTCAA
>CAZYLM010000427.1:0-1735 GCA_964648645.1 uncultured Anaerolinea sp. | reverse complement strand
CTCGCACCCATAGCGGACGAGTTGATTGTAACGACGAATCGCCCCGCAGACTATGCCTTCCTAAATCAACGCCTCGTGCCGGACCTCAAGCCGGGTCGCGGCGCGTTGGGCGGACTCTACACTGCCATCGCATCTGCCAATCATCCATATGTCGCGGTTGCGGCGTGCGACATGCCCTTCGCGAGTCAAAGCTTCTTTGAAAGCGCACACAGGCTCCTCGTCCAGGAAGAGGCGGATGTGGTCACCGCCAGGTCAGAAGAAGGCTATGAACCCTTCCACGCCCTGTATCGCCGCGAAACCTGTCTGCCAGCCATCGAAGCAGCAATCGACGAAGATAAATGGAAGGTCACCGCCTTCTTCCCGCAAGTGAAGGTGCGGATCCTGTCGCCGGACGAATTGAAAAACTTCGACCCATCCGGCTTATGTTTCTGGAACGTAAATACCCCCGAAGAATTCAAACAAGCTGAATTTCTCGCCAGACAATCCGACTAACCAACTACCCAACTATCTAACTATCAAAACCGGGCAGGGTGCGTGAGCCACAACTTTTTGACTCGTGCTGCCGAGCAGGAGACCCGCCAGCCTTCCCAATCCGCGCGAGCCCATCACGATCACATCGCTATTGCGAATGCTCGCCACTTCTATGATGGCGCTGGCGGGGTCACCTTCGAGAAGCTCGGTGTGAATTTCACAAGGCAAATCTCCGACTTCCTTGACTGCCATATTCAACACCTCTTCGGCTTCGCCTTTGCGGTTCGTGATGGCGATCTGCATATTCGGCTCGCCAAGGTAGAGCGGAATGGGATCGTAAGCGACCACAATGCGAAACTCAACGGGTTTCATCAGGCGCGCCAGTTCGGCGGCTTTGCGGGTGGCGTGGAGGGCGTGCTCTGAACCGTCCACAGCGAGAAGAATTCTTTCAAACATGGAAGCTCCTTTCGGTGGGGTACAATTTAAGTATATTACTTGTTTGTCTGAAAATCATTTGAGGAGTTCATCCATATGTCACTAAACGCTTCAACCCAGCTCAGCGCCCGTCTTGATGTCATTCGTCGACAGTTCCCCTCCCTGAACCGTAATGCAATTTTCTTCGACAACCCCGGCGGGACGCAGATCGCTAAACAATCGTTAGACCGCATTACAAAATATCTCATTGAGAATAACGCCAACCACGAAGGCGCCTTCGCCACCAGCAAAGCCTCTGACGCTGTGTTGGACGAAGCGCACCAGGCGATGGCAGATTTTTACAACGCGCCCTCTGCCAAAGAGATCGTCTTTGGCAACAACATGACCACCCTCACCCTGCACCTCAGCCGTTCCATTTCCCGTGATTGGAAGGCAGGCGATGAGATCGTGTTAACCCGCCTCGACCATGACGCCAATGTCACGCCGTGGGTATTGGCGGCGCAAGATAAAGGCGTGAAGGTCAACTGGGTGGATTTTGACGTGGAAGACGGCTCACTCAAATTGGATGATTTGCAGAAAGCGCTCGAACGAAAACCGAAACTGGTCGCTGTTGGGTATGCCTCGAACTCGCTCGGAACGGTCAACCCCATCGAGAAGATCACAAAAATGGCACACGATGCCAGTGCCCTCGTGTATGTGGATGCAGTTCAATACGCGGTGCATGGACCCATCGATGTGCAAAAGATCGGCTGCGACTTCCTGGTTTCTTCATCTTATAAATACTTTGGTCCGCATGCAGGGATTTTGTATGGCAAGCGTGAACTGCTTG
>CAZYLM010000426.1:0-1738 GCA_964648645.1 uncultured Anaerolinea sp. | reverse complement strand
CGCATCCGACGCAAGATCGGCATGGTCTTCCAACACTTCAACCTGGTGCATCGCTCAAAGGTCATCACCAATGTACTGGCCGGCCGGCTGGGATATATCAACCCGGCATGGAGTCTCCTGAACCGCTTCCCCAAAGAAGATATTCATAAAGCCATCCAGCAGCTGGAGCGCGTGGGTATCGCAGATAAGGCCAATCACCGCGCCGACGAGCTCAGCGGCGGACAGCAGCAGCGCGTTGGCATCGCGCGCGCTCTCATGCAGGACCCGGCAATGATCCTCGCTGACGAGCCGGTTGCCAGCCTCGACCCTGTCCTCGCACATAGCATTATGAAACACCTCGAAGATATCAACGAAAAAGATGGTGTGACCGTACTTTGCAGCCTGCACTTCCTCGATCTTGTCCACCGCTATGCTGATCGAGTCGTCGCTCTCAACCAGGGTCAGCTTGTTTTTGAAGGTCTCCCCAGTGAGATCGACGATAAAAAGTTCAAAGACATCTATGGACGCGACGCTGAAAGGGTAGGGTGAGAATCCATGACCGAACAGAACAAAAAAAACATAAAAGCTTCGCCCTGGAAATCCCTACAAGTCGGTCTTGCCGTCCTATTTGGGCTGGTCGTTTATGCTTACGGGTTTCAGATCACCAAGGTGGACCTGGAAGACTTGCGCAGCGAAAAAAGGCAGGAAAGCCTGACCCGTGTCATGCGCGCACTTGCCCAGCCCGAGATCTTCGAATATGAACAACAGGAAGAGATCGTTAATGCGCCTGTGTATGTCACCTGCCCGGAAAGCGGAGCGCCAACCCTATCCGAACCTGATAAAAGCGCCCCGTACCTTGTTATCACACCTTCTTGCGCAGAACCTGGGGAGACTGTGCATGTGGAAGGTTTCAATTTTGCACCGAATGTTTCCGGTCCGCTTCGTTTCGTCCCCGGGAGTGATCCGTCCAATGTTGTGACGCTCGGCCGCGATAACGTGGAGACGGACTCCTCAGGTCATTTCACCTATGAGTTCATCCTCCCCAAACGCCCCAGCGAAGATGTGCAATACATCCGCGCTACACTCCAACAGAACGTTGGCGCCCCACACCTGACAAGGACCGCCTACGATACATGGGATAAGATCGTCGAAACTGTATTCCTGGCACTCCTTGCAACCACCGCCGGAACGATTCTTGCCATTCCGCTAAGTTTCGTTGCTGCCCGCAATCTGATGAAGCCTGTTCGAAGTCCGCTTGCGAGCATTGCCCTGTCATTGCTGGGGTGGCCATTGGGTATTGCGGCAGGGTATCAGATCGTACGCTGGGTGGAGGGACTCAGCACCCCATTTTCGGGCAGTATTCCTATAAATCTTGTTTCAGCGTTGGTTGCCCCCATCTTCATGGTATTTGGGTTACGGTGGGCGCTACCGCAGGAAGAATCAGCCAAACCAACACCATCGATGCAGGTGGCAAAACTGGGTGTTCTTTTCTTATCGGTTCTTATCGGTTTCTTCGGTCTTTTTCAACTAGCAGACCTTGCCAAGAACATCGGCGAGATCAGTGTCGAGACCCTCGGATCCCTGGCTTTCATAGGTAATTTTCTTTTTCAAAGCGGCGACATCGTAAGTATTATCACCCCTGCCATGGGCGGGCTTGCCGCAGGCGGCGCCTTGAGCAGTTTCCTGGGGCGAATTGGTCAGCGTGCAGCGGAGAAGCTTGCCCCCGCCAACGTCAAAATCTTCAACCTTGTATTTGCCC
>CAZYLM010000425.1:0-1743 GCA_964648645.1 uncultured Anaerolinea sp. | reverse complement strand
CAAATATTTCAAACCTCATAGCCAAATCTCATGAAACTTGTCACAGTCTCCCAAATGCGAGCCATCGAAAAAGAAGCCGAAGCGAGGGGCGTCTCTTATGCCCAAATGATGGAGAACGCCGGGCGTAGCCTTGCAGAGTTTGTTCACGCCCTTGGTGGCGAAGAGGGTTGGGAATCTGTCACGGGTGTTGTCGGTTCTGGAAATAACGGAGGGGATACGCTTGTCGCACTGGCGTGGCTGGCAGAAGCGGGCTGGCGCACTCATGCGTATCTTGTCAACCGCAGAACCGCCGATGATCCGCTCGTGGCGCGCTATCTTAAAAGCGGCGGTGACCTGACCCAATTTTCGGCGGATTCAGATTTCACTTCATTACGTGGTTTTTTGGAGGATTCTGATCTTCTGCTGGATGGATTGCTCGGGACAGGGATCAAGCTTCCGCTTAAGAGCGAGGCGGCTCTTATTCTTCAAGGCATATCATTGATCAATTCCAGACTCGAGATGCCTCCTTTCATACTTGCGGTAGATTGCCCTTCTGGCGTTGACTGTGACACAGGTGACTGCGCGGATGAAACTTTGTTCGCAGACATTACCCTCACGATGGCTGCTGTCAAACAAGGGTTGCTGAAGCTGCCTGCGTTCGATTATGTTGGTGATCTGAAAATAGTGGATATCGGACTGCCTGAAAAATTGGCTTCATGGGAAATATTGAAGGTTGACGTCCCGGATGCAGAAATGATCTCCGCGTTTTTGCCTGAAAGAAGCTCCGCCTCTCACAAAGGGACGTTTGGTACGGCCTTCGTGACGGCGGGCTGCACATCCTATACCGGAGCCGCCCTGCTGGCTGGTAAGGCTGCGTATCGTAGTGGTGTTGGACTGGTGACGATGGCGGTGCCGGAGCCACTGCACCCAGCTTTAGCGGGGCATCTCCCCGAGGCGACCTGGGTTTTATTGCAGCACGAACACGGTTTTATTTCTGAGCAGGCCTGCCATCATGTGATGACAAATCTCGACCGGACCACCGCGATATTGGTCGGTCCGGGGATTGGGAACAAACATACCACTAAGTTATTTATTGAGCACCTTCTGTCGACTCTTGAGCTTCCCGCTGTGTTCGATGCTGATGCCTTGCGTCATCTTTCGGGGATTCACGACTGGCATAAAAAGATCAAAGAGCCTGCGATCCTAACTCCTCACCCCGGTGAGATGTCTGCAATGACGGGACTCTCGCGCGAAGAGGTTCAATCGAACCGGGTCGAGGTCGCGGAGAAGTATGCAAAAGAGTGGGGGCATATCGTTGTCTTGAAAGGGGCGTTTACCATCGTCGCTTCGCCCGATGGACGGACGGCTGTCATCCCGGTGGCAACTCCAGCCCTTGCCCGCGCCGGTACAGGGGATGTTCTTGCCGGGCTTATCGTCGGTTTGCGCGCTCAAGGATTGGATGCGTATGATTCTGCGGTTGCAGGCGCATTCATCCACGCCAAAGCCGGCCTGCTCGCCGCTGACTTGATGGGGACAACCGCTTCTGTATTGGCTAGTGATGTGTTGGATGCGGTCCCCGAGGTTTTATCAGCACTTTCGGGCTAGTAACATATTAAGATAAAACGGGCTGTCAATTTGACAGCCCGTTTCTTGTTCGTTTTCATTAACCTGCCTAGCTATTCATGAAGGCTTCGAGGTTATCTTTGCTAATGCGGAATGCCTTGCCGACTTTCTTGGCTTTCAGGCTGCCGTCCTTGATGGCTT
>CAZYLM010000424.1:0-1752 GCA_964648645.1 uncultured Anaerolinea sp. | reverse complement strand
AAACTCGCCCGAACACGGGGCGAGAATTCAATTCACGCGGTTCCACCCGATTTACTCCTCGATGGTCGATTAAGCGGAGATTTTCTGCCATATCGAGACCACATGAAGGGTATCTCTTAAGCCTCTAACGGAGCCATCCGTTTCCCATACTGTCTTTCGAGTTCAGGGTCATGCTCGCGAGTGGTTTTCTGTGATTTCCCTGGAAGAGACTCTCAATCATCGATCTCTTCTCCCTGTCAGGGGTCTGACCACATACTCGTCTCGGTCAATGCGTTCTATTTTCGGACTAGTGGGCGAGATAGGGCTCGAACCTACGACCTCTGCTATGTCAAAGCAGTGCTCTAACCAACTGAGCTACCCGCCCGAACGGATGGACATTATAACGAGGGTGGGGTGTTTTGGCAATCCTCCCACCCCGGAATCCCATTTTAATGAAAAGCCGGTTCGTTCGAGTAAGTAATGAAAGCAACAACTCGTCCAACCCGCGGAGGCAAATATGAGTTCAGTCAAATATGTAACCGAACAGGACTTCCAGGAGGAAGTCATCAGCTCGAATACCCCGGTCTTGGTTGATTTCACAGCCGACTGGTGCCAGCCATGCAAGATGATCGCACCCATCGTCGAACAACTGGCAGGGCAGTGGGATGGCAAGGTCAAGGTCGTCAAGCTCGATGCAGACCAGAACCCCAACATTATGATGCAATACGGCGTCATGGGCATCCCCACCCTCATGCTTTTCAAGAGCGGTGAAGTCAAGGAACGCATCACTGGCTACCTGCCAAAAGACAAGATCGAAGCCAAAGTCACCCCGCACGTGTAAGGGTATAATGGAGCCGAAGTATCGGCTCCATTTTGTTTAACAAGAGGGCGCGTGTCGGAACAGGATCTTATTCAAGCGGGAATCTCCGCACTCAAATCGAACGACAAAGGACAGGCGGCTTCCATCTTTTCACAACTGGTCCGGCAATACCCGCATTCCGAAGCGGGGTGGTATCTGCTGGGCATGAGTATCGACGACACTCAAAAACGTGCCTTTTGTTTTGAGCGTGTACTGACCATCAACCCAAATAACCCGGATGCAAAAAAACAGCTCGCGCTTCTTTCCCCGCCCGAGACTGCTCCTTCGACCCCGGCATTCAATTCTCCCGAACCTTCCATCCTGCACGTCCCGGCTTTCCTGCAGGAGGAAGAGGCAAGGCAGGAAGAATACCTGGAAGACTTCCAGCCGATCGCTGAATCCACCTCCCCGACTAAAACCCCAGTCAAAGCCCCGAAACGCAAACAAAACAATACGATCCTCATTGCCGCCGCAGTCGGCGGGGTTTGTATCCTGGCTATCACCGCTACGGTGGTGATCAATCTACTCCTGAGTGGCAGGAGCACTCCATCTTCCGCCCCGCCAGCCATAGTGCCAACATCGGCAGCTACTGCACTTACAGATGGTTCCGCCACATTACCGCCACAAGAACCCACATCCCTGCCAACTGCTCTTCCTACTGTGGCATATACGCCTGTATTTGAAGAAGCCCCATGCCAATTCGACGCGCCTTTTGGCGTCAGGGTCACTTGCGGATATGCGATCCTGCCCGAAAACCGTTCCATCAACAATGGACGTACAGTTCGCCTCGCAGTTGCCGTCTTCCACAGTCAAAGCCCCGCCCCCAAGCCTGATCCGGTCATGTTCCTTCAAGGCGGACCGGGAGGTGAAGCCGTCTTGCTTAGCGCAAATGCCTATTCGGTATTGGTGGATCC
>CAZYLM010000423.1:0-1760 GCA_964648645.1 uncultured Anaerolinea sp. | reverse complement strand
AATCGAATGGGTTATCAGAGCTGGGAACTTGCACAGGATCATGATGACCTGGCGTTGTTAGAGGAAGGTCAGGCACTTTGGGAATCACTTGGAGAAGAAGGAGAAACCGGTCTCGCCGATTGTCTGAATTGGAGGGGTGTCGCTGTTTTCGATACTGGTGTAGCTGGCGCAAAAAAAGCCACAGAAATAATCGAGCGGAGTCTGTCCCTATACCAAAAATATGGTGATACCGTGGGTTGTGCCCAGGCAATGCTCAATGTTGCCTATGTCAATCGATTAAAAGACAACACCGTGGAATGGTACGAAAAGAGTTTGGAGCTGTTCGAGGGAGCTGGCGATATCTGGGGGATGAGTCAGGCATATCAGGGTATTGCACGTGAACACACTGTACGAGGTGATTATGAAAGTGCCCGTTGGTATTTTGAACAGCAAATGATCTTGGATAAAAGCTTGCACTATTTTCCCGGTTTGATGGCTGGAATGCGCGACCTAGGAAACCTTGCCCTGTATGAGGGAGATTATTCAAAGGCAAGGGAATTCTTCGACCAGAGCCTTGACATCCATCAGACACATGGTTTGATGCCAGACCGCCACCTCTTGTTTTTTATCGGGATTCTCGCTCTTTGTCAGAATGATTATCTATTGGCTCTCGAAAAGTTTCTTTCCATTATTCAGGTTAGTAAAGAACCAATCGATATCAGTGCAATGCGAGACGTATTCATGGGGTTATCTGCTGTAGCCGCAGGGACACACCAGCCTGAGCGTGCTGCAAAGCTGTACGGTGCATTTCAAGGAAGGGCAGAAACGACAAAATTCCGTTACTTTGACTTTTACGATAGGGAGTTTGAGCGGCATCTCAAAATGGCGAAAGATCAAGTAGGGGAATCTGAATTTGAACGCCTGGCAAATGATGGTCGCTTAATGTCGAATGAACAAGCTGTAGCATATGCGTTTGAAACTCAGGTGGATTAATTTCTATATTGATCCACTGTCGGTAATATCTAATGTAATTTGAAGAGTCTTCTACCAAGTTGCTCAATGTGACGGGTGTCGGTTCCGCAGCAGCCACCCATGAATTTGGTATGAAATGTATGCTGAGCATCCAGCATTAAATCTGCAAGCACATCGGGTTCTTCGGTAATTAATTCTGTGGCATCGTTCAGCTCTTCGGGGCGAAGATTTGCGGTATTCGCCTGGTAACTCAAGATGCGTTGACTATATGTTTTGTCTTCGTTCTCCAGGGCGTGCAAAGCTTTGGAAAATATTTTCGGGTGGACACAATTGATCGCGTACCCTATTGGCGGTGTGGAGACGGAATTATCGATCATCTCCATGGCGGTTCCCAATGGAGTGCCGTCGAGAACTGTGCCATCATCGTAGACGACAAAGCTTAGCATGTAAGGTAAGCCGAATTTTGACATCGCCGCCGCAATGCCCTGTGCTTCAGAAACAGCCGGTAGAGTAGCCGCATACAGAAAATCCACGCCGCCCTCAGCTAAAGCGGACAGTTGCTTTGCGTGGAAGGATTCGGCTTCGGTTTTAGACAAGGCTTCTTCGGGTTTGTATGCATCACCGCGTGGACCGATCTGCCCGCATATGAAAATATCCATCGAAGCGCCATACCCAGCCCGAAGGTCCGACAGGAAGCGGGCATTATCCTGATTGACTTTATGCCCTTTGAAGTTCGACGACTCGATCCGTTCGGCGTTCGCCCGCCAGGTATCCGTCATGATTAACATGGGCAGGTTGTATTTTTGAGC
>CAZYLM010000422.1:0-1791 GCA_964648645.1 uncultured Anaerolinea sp. | reverse complement strand
ACTGAATTCAAAAAGAGCGGTCACGTCAATGCGGCGTTCCCCACTCTCATCCCAATGTCGTTCTTTGAAAAAGAGAAGGAACACGTGGAAGGCTTTGCGCCAGAGTTGGCAGTCGTCACCCACGGCGGCGGACAGGAACTTGAAGAAAAACTCGCGGTGCGCCCCACCTCAGAGACCATCATCGGTCACATGTATTCCAAGTGGGTCAAATCGTGGCGCGACCTGCCGTTGTTGATCGTGCAATGGGGTTCGGTCATGCGTTGGGAATTGCGCACCAAACTCTTCCTGCGCACCGCTGAGTTCTACTGGCACGAAGGTCACACCGCGCACGCGAGCGAAGAAGAAGCCAAAGAGGAAATGTACCGCATCCTCGATATTTACGAACGCTTCTGCCGCGAAGAAGCCGCCATCCCCGTGCTCAAAGGCACCAAGAGCGAAACCGAGCGTTTTGCTGGAGCACAGATTACCACATCCATTGAAGCGATGATGTGGGACAAGCGCGCTTTGCAGTCTGGCACATCCCATTATTTTGGCGATAACTTCGCCAAGGCGTTCGAGATCCAGTTCTTGAACAAAGATAACAAACTGACCTACGCGCAGACAACCTCGTGGGCAATCTCGTCCCGCATTATCGGCGCGATGATCATGGTCCACGGCGATGACAATGGTCTCGTCCTGCCACCTCGCCTTGCTCCTATTCAAGCTGTGGTCGTTCCCATTTTCAAGAACGATGCTGAAAAAGAAAAAGTGATGGAAGTAGCCGACCGCCTCTTTGCTGACATCAAGGCTGCGGGCGTACGCGTCAAGTTTGACGACCGCGACAATGTTTCCAGCGGCTTCAAATTCAACGACTGGGAAATGCGCGGTGTACCTGTCCGAGTGGAGATCGGTCCCAAAGATGTTGAAAAAGGCACCGTCGCCCTCGCCCGCCGCGACAAGCCCGGCAAAGAAGGCAAGACCTTTGTTTCCCAAGAAGGTTTGCCAGATACCGTCAAGAACTTGCTCACTGACGTGCAAGCATCCCTGCTCAAACGCGCCACCGAATATCGTGATGCGAACATTCACAACGTGGACAACTACGAAGACTTAAAGAAGGTTGTTCAAGATGGTTGGGCATTCGCCTACTGGTGCGAATCGACTGAATGCGAGAAGAAGGTCAAGGAAGATACCAAAGCCACCACTCGCAACATTCCCTTCCATCAGCCGGACTCGGAAGGCAAGTGCGTGGTCTGTGGTAAGCCCAGCAAACGCAAAGTGTATTTCGCAAAAGCATATTAATTTTCGTAGGGGCGGGGTGACCCCGCCCCTACGACCTTTATCTAATGCCCGCCATCGACCTGACCCGCCTCCGCAAACAAGCTGCTCGTCTTGCAGATTTCTTCTTTCTGCCGGATGAGTTCATGAAGCACCTGCGTGAAATTTTGGAGTTCTATGTCAATTACACGCTCCGTACTGTGGAGAATGTCGCGCCGGGCTCGAACCTCAAAACCTACCGAACGCCTCCCGCTGTATTAACTCAAATTCAAAACGAACTGCGTCTCAAAGCGGAAGAGAATCCGCACTTCGCGCTCGAACTCGCCGATATGCTTTGGGACGAAAACGCGCTCGAAACTCGTCTGCTCGCCGCCTATTTGCTTGGACGCATTCCACCACAGGAAGAACGCCTACTCCCTCGCATCACTGCATGGACTCAACAGATCCGCGACCCGGAAGTACGCGTGGCATTGCTCACCACAAGCCTCACCCGCATGCGTAAGGAAACACCGAATCAATTCCTTGCCCTCGTGCGCG
>CAZYLM010000421.1:0-1818 GCA_964648645.1 uncultured Anaerolinea sp. | reverse complement strand
ACAACCTCCACCTTGCCGCGCTCGTTGAACAAATAGGTGGTGGTCACCTCGGTGCTTACAATGGAACCATCCTTGCAGGGCTGATCCACATTGTTAATAAAAGCTTGGGTCCCGCTTCCCCTGGCGATGAACGGCGGTAAATTCTTTGCCAGCGACTCGGTGACCAGTTTCTGCGACTCAGGGGTAAGTGCCTCTTCCACTTTTTGCGCCATTACCTCTTCCGGGGTATACCCCCTTAGTTTTTCCACCGAAGGGCTAACGTAGGTAAATTTGCCAAGAGCCGGGTCCAACACCCAGATGACATCAGCCGCATTTTCAGCGATCAGTCTGTAGCGGGCTTCACTTTCACGAAGTTTCTCCTCGATCTGTTTGCGCTCGGTAATATCACTGGCAATGCCGCCAAGTTGTGCCGGGCTTCCCTGCTCGTCATAAAGAAAGGTCTTGCGGTCCAGGATCCAGCGCACGGAACCGTCGGGATGAAGGATGCGATACTCCGCTTCGGCATAACCGGTCTTCGAAAGTGTTTCCATGCTGGTCCTTGCCATAGCCTGGTCATCGGGATGGACAACTTCCCACCAGAGATTGGGGTTTGCCTTGAATTCGTCAACCCGGTGCCCATAGAATTCTTCGAATGCGAGGTTTGCGTCTAGAATTTTCAACCCATCCAGGGATGAGGTCCAAACTACATCCTTGATCTTCATCAAGACCTGATGAAAATAACCCGCCTGTTCGTGCTTACTGACGACACTCTCAAGCTCCGCAATTCGTTTGTGAGCCTGTTCAAGGTCGAGCAAGAGTTCGGATTTTGTTTTCTTTTTATTCATGGTCACTCCATGGGGTGCCGACCTGAGCCAGGGTCAATTCCATTTTCCACGCGTTGAACGGGCATTGCAGGGCGGTGTGTTAGGATATTGAAATCGGAGGAATGGCGCTGGACAATAATAAAAGCCATGCCGGTGACCCCGGACATGGCTTTATAGAGTTCTTCGAATACTGTAAACCCACCTGGTGAAGTGCTGATCTCGTGAATTTGAGAAGTTGAATAACAAACGCTCATGTCGCACGCAGCTGCAACGAAACCATGGACAACAAAAACCGCCTATCCTTAATTTTTACTGGTTACATGCACAGCGTTTACGCATTTTACACCTTAAGTCGCCATCAAAGAACAGAAATTCTCACGCCCTGGGAAATTTTGACGAATTTGTAAACCGGGAAACACCATGTCAAAAGGCATTCTTTGACCGTGATCCACACCAACCTCTTTTTTCACGGAGCTCCCACTTGCAGCGGCATTTATATTCGGCAACATTTCCTGTAAAATCGGGGCATGATCCAAGGAATCTACAAAGCGAATTGGCAGGATTGTCTCTGCGATGACCTGCGGCCTGTCATGCGCCACCTGCAAGAACGTCATCGCATCACCGGCTGGCGGGCGGACGCAGACGTTCAGCAGCGCTGGAGTCGCATTTACCTCAGCAAGAATCCCTCACGGAAATTGCTTCTCAGAGTAAAGGAGCAATTTGCCAACAGCCCTCAGATCCTGTTACTTGATATGGAAATTCGGTGCATGACTCACCAGGTCCGCTTGCTGCCGCGGCGTCAGTGGGCGATCGAACATGGCATCAACCGTCAACCGATCGCTTCCTTTATTCTCGAGACCTCCCTTGCCTTTCTATTCACCCTGGGCGGATTCTTCTTGATCTACATCGGAAGCCAGGAAGGAAGCACCCGCAATATTTTCAACGGCATCCTCAGCATATTGCTGTTTGGCTTGAGCCTTGGGGTGAACATCAGAAACCTCGTCCGTCATCTGCG
>CAZYLM010000420.1:0-1819 GCA_964648645.1 uncultured Anaerolinea sp. | reverse complement strand
CGGTCTTCCCTCACCCGCGTGATCAATGACTACGCCCGGAAGAGCGGTCTGCTCAAGGATTCAGACCCGAACTTCTCCGGCGACGATACCCGCGAAGGTCTGACCGCGATCGTGTCGGTCAAGCACCCCGGTCCGCAGTTTGAGTCGCAGACAAAAGTCAAGTTGATGAACCCCGAAGTGCAGACATACGTCACGCAGGTGGTGGGTGAGGCGTTTGCAACCTTCCTCGAAGAGAACCCGCAGGCAGCAAAAGCGATCGTAGCAAAGTGTCTCACATCCGCCCGCGCCCGTGATGCTGCACGCAAGGCGCGCGATCTTGTCATCCGCAAATCTGCGCTTGAGTCGCTGACCCTGCCCGGAAAGCTCGCTGATTGCTCAGAACGCGATACCGCCAAGACCGAGCTTTACATCGTGGAAGGTGACTCGGCAGGCGGTTCCGCCAAACAGGGGCGCGACCGGCACTTCCAGGCGATCCTGCCGTTGCGCGGTAAGATCCTCAACACCGAGCGCGCCCGCCTCGATAAAATACTCGGCAACAACGAAGTCAAGGCGCTCATCTCGGCATTGGGAACCGGTATCGGCGACAACTTCGACCTCGAAGGTTTGCGGTACGGACGCATCATCATTATGACCGACGCCGATGTGGATGGCAGTCACATCCGCACACTGCTGTTGACATTTTTCTTCCGCTACATGCCGCAATTGATCGAAGATGGTCACCTCTACATTGCCCAGCCGCCGCTGTATCGCATTGCCCACAAGAACAACGTCAAGTATGTGTATAGCGATAAAGAAAAGGATAAAGCCCTCAAAGAACTTGGCGAGAAAGCCAGCCTCCAGCGTTATAAAGGTTTGGGTGAAATGAACCCCGACCAGTTGTGGGAGACGACCATGAACCCGTCCAACCGCACGCTGTTGCTCGTCACCGTGGACGATGCCGCCGAAGCCGACCGAACATTCGATATGCTGATGGGCGATGCGGTGGACCCCCGCAAAAAGTTCATCCAGACACACGCCAAGAGCGTTAGGAACCTGGATATTTAGGTTTTTCGAATCAAAAACGCCCTCGAAATTTCGAGGGCGTTTTTTTTGTCTACGAACCTGTCTTTGCCACGCTGCGCATTGCCGCGATCTGACGCAGGTGATCGACCTCATGCGCCAGCAACAGCAGAACCCAGGTCTTGTAATTACACGCGCCAAAAAACGGATTTGTATCGGTCTTCTTCGGGTCGTGGGATTTGCGCGTCGCTTCGATCGCCGCCCGGATCCGTTCAGTCGCTTCGCGCAGGCTTTGACGCAGCTCTTCAGCAGGGATATTTTGCCTGGCGCCTTCCCCGAATCCGCGTGCAGCTTCGACCACATGTGGGAGCTGTGTTACGGAAAGGTCCAGCAACATGTTGTGATAAAAACCCTGAGAATAGATGAGGTGCGTGATCGATTCGCTGATCGTCCAGAAAGGATGGACTGTTGACGCGAAGGCGACCTGTTCGTCGGTCAGACCTTCGAGGCGACCTTGAGTCCGTTCGCGGGAGTAGAAGAAAGTTTCGATGATCTCATCCAGCGAGTGGTGTGTTGAAGCTTCTAGCCAGGTGATCTCCTTTGTGTAAGCGGAGAGAAGCAACGGGTTGAGAACGTCGGAGGGAATCATACTGAAAAGACAGCATCGGAAATTGGTTTATTACCCAACTTCCAACGAATACAAGACCGTTTCCATCTCTTGCGGGGTCAACCCGCCGTGATGACCGAGGAACCGCATTTCGAATTTATCCTTTTCATACCACCAAACGGACTCATGGCGATACGGCAGGATGACGAGATT
>CAZYLM010000419.1:0-1842 GCA_964648645.1 uncultured Anaerolinea sp. | reverse complement strand
CTTTGGCGGAGTCTGCCCGCTATTATAGAAATTGCGGTTCACGTTGACATAATGCAGAAAGTCCTCTGGCCATGCACGGCGGGTGTCGTAGCCAAATAACTCCACATAGGCATTGAACAGGTCCTGGTTTTGAGCCGCAATGTAATTCGGGTTGCGAAAAAAAGCTTCAAGGTAACCTGCGACGAATTCACCGTCATTCTGGAACACATAGGGATTGCCGATCGGCATCGGCTGGGAAAGGTCCCCATGGAAACGCGCCAGATACCGGTCCAGTTCGAGCCGCTTGCCTTTGATGAACAATTCCCTCGCCCTGGGAGTGAAGATTTCCCCGTCGCTGGTCCGCAACCCAGGATACAACCCCTCGCCTCGTTTCATGGACCCGGAGCCTGCGTCGAACGCATCAAGCATGTGACCCAGCTCATGCAGGAACGGACACACCCCCGGCGTGACACCGTTGAAACCTTCAAAAAGGCGCGACAAGACAAGCTGAATGCTCTCGCGCGCCGGGCTGTAACACCCGCCTGCTATGCCCCCATCCTGTTGATAAGCTGCAAGCGTGGTGTAGAGTTGGAAATGGCGCGGACTGGAAAGGAAACGTGCGAGGATGTCCTGCCGAATATAGAAGACCTCGGCGAGATGACCCGCCACCAGGTGCCGCGCAGACGCGGGCAATTGCTGCGTGAGGTCTGCCTTATCCGCGCCGATGAGCTGCAGATCAAAGTTGGGATGCTCTGCAATGTGTTGAACGAGGAGATAAAACGAATCGACATCATCGAGGATGCGCACGATGGGAAAATAAAAATCCAGAGAGCGGAAATCGCCCGTTGCGTCAAAGTTCAACGCCGCTACTTGCGGGCGGCATTGTCCGTTGGTAAGGGAATCATATAAGGAGGCAGTATGGAGGTTAGTCATATTCCTCTGTTATAGAGTATTGCCACAAAGTCCATGAAACATTTCTCTAAAAGCGGGCTTGAATCTATTTTGTGACAAAGTCTTGGGTAGTTGCCAAAATATTCTCTGTACATCCTAAATCCCAATATCACCATTAAATTATACTCGCCCGGCAATTTCCCTTTATCAACCTGCGTTAAAATACCCATACCAGAAGGAAATCTTTATTACGGAGGCAACCTATGCAAACAGAAAAACCGTCCAAATTTGGAACCATCTCCCTTATTCTTGCAATTCTTGTTGTGGCAATCTGGTGCGTGTATTTCATCATATTCGGCGCGATGACCGAAGGCGGTCTCAACTTTGGCACAGACAGCGAAACCGCTGGTTACACCCTCATCTTTGGCGGCGGGGCTGTCATGGCTTTGCTCACCATCCTGCTTACCGGCGCGGGAGTCATCCTCGGCATTCTCGCCTTGCGGAATAAAGATCCCAAACGCGGATTGGCCATCACCGGGCTGGTACTCAACCTGCTTTGCCTGCTGCCCTATTGCGCCATCCTGGTCTTCGTTGCTCTCAGCGGAGTATCGACACCGCCCGGTTCATAAGGCTTGCCCTGAATTTGAACGGTTTGTCGCTTGCGCTTTGGTGTAAAGTTCAAATCACGGAGACGAGCCATGTATATCTTTCAAGTCCACCACTATATCAAACCGGAAGGCGTCGAAGCCTACAAAGCGGCAACCCTGGAAAACGCCCAAAAGACCCGCCTCGAACCGGGCGTTTTGCGTTTTGAGTTCTTTCAAGATGCGGCTGACCCCTGTCACTTCAGCCTGTTCGAAGTCTATGCCGATACCGCTGCCCGTGACGCCCACCTGGAAACCGAACACTTCCTGAAGTGGAAAGATGTCTACCTCTCCACGCAGGCGCGCAAAGGGGATGGACATGAGTTCG
>CAZYLM010000418.1:0-1848 GCA_964648645.1 uncultured Anaerolinea sp. | reverse complement strand
CTTATTCTCGCCCCGCTCATTATCGGTTCTGCCAGCTTTGCAGGTCGCCGTTGGGGACCCGCCGTCAGCGGTTGGATCGTTGGCATGCCTCTCACGTCGGGTCCGGTCGTTTTCTTCGTCGCGTTAAGCCATGGCACCAGTTTTGCATCCAGTTCGATCCTGGGAGTCTTAAGCGGCGGAATATCCCTTGTGCTGTACGCCCTGACCTATTCTTGGACCGCTACACGTTTTGGCTGGGGAATTTCCATTGCATCGAGTCTTTTTGTATTTTCCTTGTGTACGCTGTACTTGCAGTCAGCATCGATTCCCCTGTATGTGATCGTCCCTGTCGTGATAGCCGCCATATTTGCAGGTTTGAATCTCATGCCCAAAGGCGGCGTTGAGGAAGGCGAAAGCAGGGTCGGACCGTGGGATATCCCTGCCCGTATTTTGATCGGCACGAGTTTTATCCTGCTCCTTACCGGGGTCGCCCCCTTCATCGGATCACGCATGACCGGTTTGTTGACCACCATCCCGTTATACATCACCATCCTGACGATCTTCGCTCATAAAAACCATGGTCCTGCCGCCGCGGCGCATACATTGCGTGGGTTGCTTTATGGTATGTTCGCATTTACCGGGTTTTTTCTTGTGCTGAGTCTTTTGATCGAACGCGCCAGTCTGGGTATGTCGTTTGGCTTGGCCGTGCTGACGGCATTGACGGTGCAAGGAACCTCGCTGCTCATTTTGCGAAAATTTCATGCGTGAACGTAGGGGCTAGTTGACCTCACCCCTACAGAGAGCATTGATAGGTTCGGTGGGTTTTATAAAAATCGATCCCAAAGTTCTCCAAATCCCTTTGCATGGATTCATTTTCAACACCGATCTGGATCACTTCGGCGTGTTTGAACTGCCCTGATTCTTTTACAGATTTGAACATCTCACTATAAAGGATCGCCATCCCGCCGGAGCCGCGGTATTCGGGGGTCAACCCCGCACCATTGATATTCAGCCAGTCGGTGCGTTTGAGCTCGCGGAACATGGTCAACCAGCCAAAAGGGAAGATCTGCCCGCGGTTTTTCTGCAAGGCTGCAGAAACATCCGGGTATGCCAAAAGAAACCCAACCGGGTCCTCTCCCTTCATGACAATCTTGATCAACTTCGGATCAGCGAACCAAAGCAGTTGGTCGGCTAAAGCATTTGCTTCATCGTCTGAGATGGGCGCATTCCCCGCTGTACCGCGCAACGCGCCGTTGTATAAGTCTTTCAACTTGGGGACAAGGGAACGCAGGTCGGAACGTTTTTCATAGCGGGCGATGTGCAAGCCGCGACGTTGCTTTATTTTCTCCGCCAGACCATGGATGCGCTCGGGGAATTGAACGTCCGCGCCGATGTAACCGGAGACAGCGTCACGGTTAGGTTGGAATCCGCAGGCTTCGATCATAGCAGGGTAGTAATCGGGGTTGTAGGGCAGGCCAAATGCGGGGCGATGTTGGAAGCCTTTCACAAGCAGGCCGAAGCCGTCCATGGGAGTAAAGCCTTTGGGGCCAAGGACCTTCGTCAAGCCGCGAGCGCGCGCCCATTCGAAGCCTGCTTCGAATAATCCATTTGCAGCTTCGACATTGTTTTCGCATTCGAAGAGATAAAAGAAAGCTGTGGTTTCGTTGTTGTATTCGTTATAAGGGCGATTGTCCAATACAGCGAGTCTGCCAACGGGGCGATTCCTCTGATAAGCAAGAAAAAATCCGGCGTGGGAATGTTTATAGAACGGGAACCGCTTCGGGTTAAGCCTGAGGCGTTCATCCATTTGCAAAGGCGGCACCCAGTGAGGAATATCCCGGTAGATGGAAAATGGCAGGGAAATGAAGT
>CAZYLM010000417.1:0-1851 GCA_964648645.1 uncultured Anaerolinea sp. | reverse complement strand
CGTCACAGTGGCAAACTGCGCCACGAACGCGTACACCAAAAGAAGCATGATGAATGCAAGGAAGGGCAGGATGAATACGACTTCCTGGGACCCGACCGCAAACGTGATGCCTCCGAACACGAAGACGAAGAACACAAGCAGCACAATGAAAACTATGGGGGACGATTTATAAATGCGCGGTTCCTTCATTATGGCTTTCCTTTTTTTCGGTGATAAAGATGGAGTAACTATACAACAGATGCAGGAGAATTGGAATTACAAATGTACATCCATTCTCTCCCTTTCCAGTCCCAGCCTTTGCAGAAATCGCCCAGGCGCTTTCACCTACTAAAATAGCGCAATTTGTGACCGCGCTGGGTATAATTACACCATGTCCATGAACGAAGAACCGGTCCTTCCCCCGCTGCCTTCGAGGGAAGAACATCCCGCACCGCCGCCTGCACCTCGCAGACGACGCACCACGCGCAGATCGCACATCCCCACCGACGCCGAGGGCCAGGCGGAGTTAATTGCATCACTCGCCCGCAAGGCATATCCCTCATGGGAGTTGTTCGTCTACTCACTGCTCTGCGGGGCGATCATCGGGCTGGGATATTTTCTCGATTCACAAGCCGTCTTATTGTTCGGTATATTGGTCGCGCCGCTCATGACTCCCTGGGTGGGGTTTCTGCTTGCCCTGCTCACCGGCTCTGTCCGCTTTATGTTCGAAACACTCATGGCTTTGCTCATCAGCAGCATCTTCGTCTTCCTCGGTGGGCTGCTGACCGGGTTTGCGGCACTGCCCTTCATGCCCAAGACCTTTGATAACGTCTACCTTCATTCGAGGCTTTGGATCCCCGAACTGGTGGTCTTTGCCATCGGTGCGGTCACTCTGGTCATTTCATTCGCACGCTCCGAAGACCGACCCTTCCTGCCAAGCGTCATCGTCGCCTATGCATTCTTCCTGCCCATCAGCGCTGCCGCGTTTGGTCTTGGTTCAGGTTTGCCGGATGTCTTGATCCAGGGACTGTTGGTATTCGCTGCTCACTTTTCCCTCACCGGCGTTCTCGGTCTTATTACACTCCTGCTTCTTCGATTGCGCCCTTCTGTCGGTGGATTCATTTTGAGCGGACTCACACTGGTTGTCTTCGGCGGCGTCTTCGTTTTCCTAGCCGCATCGGGCTCCCCGTCCAGGCATGAAGCGGAGATCCCCCAGTTCACGCCGACGAATCAACTCCCAGCGGCTCCTTCCTCTAGCCCGAGCCTGACTCCATCCATCAATCCGACCCCAACGCTGACAAAGGCATCTACCACGCGCACGCCGACAGCGGACCAGCTTACCCTGGAAGAGATCACGCCCAGCCCCGTTCCGCTAACGTTGGAGGTCACCCTGCCGCCGACCGAGACTCCCACCATCACTCTCACCATCCAACCGACGCCGACATATGGGCGGGTTGCGGCAAGCGAAGGTGGCGGCGCGAACCTGCGCGATGTACCCGGCGGAAATTACGTCATGACCCTGCTCAACGGGACCATCGTCGAAACCTATTCCGAATTCCAGATCGTGAACGGAAGCACCTGGGTGAAGGTGTACGCCCTTATCAACGGACAGCGCATCGAAGGCTGGCTCTTGGAGTCTGTCATCGCCTATGCCACGCCCGCCCCGAATTTCAGCCCATCCTCCACACCGACGATTACCGTTGCACCATAAATCACATATAGCATCACGTTTTCGTTTCGCACTTTATCTTTTCCAATAACACATACATCAAGCTTCACAAACCATCATTCAAGGAGCATCAATGCCCATTCATTTTGGCACCGACGGCTGGAGAGCCGTCATCTCGGATAGTTTTACCTTCGGCAACCTGC
>CAZYLM010000416.1:0-1874 GCA_964648645.1 uncultured Anaerolinea sp. | reverse complement strand
AACGACGACGGCGTACTTGCCCCCGGCTTGCTCGCCCTCGCCAAAGAAATGCGAAACCTCGGTGATGTGACCATCCTCGCCCCAGACCGAAACTGGTCGGGCGGTGGTCACGTCAAAACTTTAGACCGTGCCCTGCGCGTGCGCGAATTCCGCCTTGAAGACGGCTCACAAGCCTTCGCCAGCGACGGCGCCCCCAGCGACTGTGTGGCGCTTGCCTTACTGGGCTACTTTAAAGAAAAATTCAACCTTGTCGTATCGGGCATCAATGCTGGGGCGAACCTCGGGCACGATGTGACCTACTCAGGCACAGTCACTGCCGCCATGGAAGCAGTCATCACCGGCATTCCTGGTGTGGCAGTCTCGCTTGAACTCTCCGAAGGGCATATCGGACCAATCGACTATTCTGCTTCCACCTATGCCGCCCGCGTGGCAGTTGAAAACGTCTTCGCGCACGGCTTGCCCGAAGACACTCTACTCAATGTCAATATTCCTTTCTTGAAAAAAGAAGAGATCAAAGGCTTTCGCATCACCCGTCAGGGACTGCGCGTTTATCACAGCCGCCTCGACGAACGCATCGACCCACGCAACCGCCCTTATTACTGGATCGGTGGCGACGCCCCTACCGGCGTCCCCGAATCGGGCACCGATGTCGGCGCATTGGCAGAGGGCTTCATCTCCGTCTCGCCCTTGCAGCTCGATCTCACAGCCTATCGCGCTCTATCTGATGTCAGCACGTGGGAATGGAAATAAAAATATTCTCGTCATTGCTTCGTCGGGCTGTCGTCCCCCTCGCAATGACGCAACACTAAGCACTAGCTTTCAAAACTCGACTCTTCTTCAAGGGCTGGACTTCATACACGCCGCAACATGCGGGGATCAATAACGTCTCAAATTTATTGAGAACGAACGCCTCACCCTCCGCCGCTACTTGAACCTGCCCTTCGATCACGGTCAACCCGTGAAAGGATTCGCCCCTCGTCTCCAAGCGGACAGTTTTCTTCTCCACTCGAATTTCATCCAACTGAAAATACTGACATTGCGTGAGGGTGGTCACTTCGCCATCTTCCATCTGCGGCGGCTTGATCGGCAACGACGCGGCATTCGGGTTGGAGACTGCCACGGCTTTATCAATATGCAATTTGCGCGTTTCGGTCTCAGGGCGCCCCCAATCGTACACACGATAAGTGATATCGGATGTTTGCTGGATTTCATAAATGAGCATCCCCGGTCCCAGCGCATGGACGGTTCCCGGATGCATGAACAAGGTATCGCCCGGAACTACTTTTACATTCTCCACCAAGTCCAAGGTCTTTTCGCTTTTGCTTTGAATTGCGGCTGTCAACTGCTCGGCAGAAACATTTGGTTTGATGCCCGCGATCAACTCGGCATTTGCTTCAGCTTCGAGCACATGCCAGGCTTCGGTCTTGCCGAAGAACCCTTCGCCTTCCAGCTTTTGTGCCTGCTCATCGTTCGGGTGGACTTGTAACGATAGCCATTGCGCACAATCCAGAATCTTCACCAACACGGGGAAACGATTCCCGGTCTGTGCAATGGCTTTTGAACCGAGCAAGTCAACGCCAAACTCTGAGGCAAGGTCTGAGAGGGCACGCCCGGCATACGGTCCAGACATGATGCGGTTGCCCGCAAAGATGATCCACGCCTCGGCGGTGGGAACGACATCCGGGCGGAGTCTCGATCCACCCCAAACATAGTCACGATATTCTGGCGCAAGAGAAAAGGGGATCTTGTTCATAAAGCCATTGTAGCTGAATCTGCACTTCCCATACAATACCGGTTCTTAACAGGACGTTAACTCGCTCTTCCATTGACCTTAAGAGCCGGTTGATAACATCACGAACGTACAAATTCAAAGG
>CAZYLM010000415.1:0-1883 GCA_964648645.1 uncultured Anaerolinea sp. | reverse complement strand
GAAGCCGCGCTCAAGATGGGTGCAATGGATGCGGTCGTCTCCACCCACTGGTCAGACGGCGGCGCAGGCGCAAAGAAACTTGCCGAAGCAGTCGTCAAGGCGGCTGAGAAACCCAGCAAGTTCCAATTCCTTTACCCGCTCGAGAACACCATCAAAAGCAAGATTGAAACCATCTCGAAAGAGATCTATCGCGCCGATGGTGTCGATTACACCCCCGAGGCTGAAGAACAGATCGAACGCTATACCAGGCTTGGCTTCGACAAACTGCCAATTTGTATGGCGAAGACCCATCTCTCCTTCAGTACTGATGCAACGAAAAAAGGCGCACCTACGGGCTTCCGCATCACCGTACGCGAGATCCGTGCAAGTGTTGGCGCGGGCTTCCTATATCCCATTCTTGGCGATATGCGAACCATGCCCGGCCTGCCCACCCGCCCTGTCTTCTACGATGTTGACCTCGACCTAAAGACCGGGAAAGTGGTCGGCTTGTTCTAGTTTTGTAGAAAATTCCTAAACATAATTGTAGGTCACGCTTGACGCGTGACCTACAATTTCAGTACCCATAGGCTATGGGAAAAACCGTAAGCGATGGCTATAATTCGGACCATGAATCCCCAATCCCTGACTTTATCTGAACAGAGAGAGCTTGTTCGTAGTAACCAGATCAGCGCCTCGGAACTCGCCGAGGCTTGTTACCGTCAAATTGAGCGACTCAACCCGACGTTAAACGCATTTATTACTGTTATCCCCAAGGGAGAAGAACCCCAAGGGAAGGGACACCTGATGGGACTCCCAATCGCCGTGAAAGATCTATACGATACAAAAGGAGTCCGCACAACCGGGGGATCGAAGTTCTTCGCCGACAACATACCCAACGAAGATGCCTTTGTAGTCGAGAAGATCAAAGACTCCGGTGGGCTGATCATCGGTAAGACAAATACCCACGAAATCGCTTTGGGTGTTACTAATAATAATCCGCATTTTGGTGCATGTTTGAATCCCTGGGATACCACCCGCACGCCAGGCGGTTCCTCAGGCGGGAGCGCAGTGGCAGTTGCTACAGGTATGGCATCCGCCGCCATTGGGACGGATACCGGCGGTTCGATCCGCATTCCTGCTGCATTGTGTGGAGTGGTGGGGCTCAAACCCACATTTGGCCGAATCAGCTTACGCGGCGTTCTGCCTCTCTCGTGGAATCTTGATCATGCAGGTCCCATCACGAATCGAGTGGAAGATGCTGCAATCATGCTCCAAGTCATGGGTGGATACGACAGCGGTGACCCGTCTTCATTCAAAACCCTTCCAGGTGATTTCTCAAGTCACATACGAGACTCCATTCGTGACCGTAAAGTCATCCTGGCCGTTGGTCAATTTATCGAGGAAGTCACTGACCCTGAAGTTCTCGCTGCTGTGCGCAAAGCGGCTGACGTCATTTCAGATCAGGGTGGCGTGATCACAGAAATAAACATGGATTTCCTGCGCGAGGCTGCCCTCGCCAATGCGTTAATGACCCAGGCAGATGCAGCGGCATTCCATAGCGAACGACTTAAAGATCACCCCGATTGGTTCGGGGCCGATGTCCGTCAGCGGTTGGAAACAGGAGCGGGCTTCAGTTCGAGTGAGTATGCGCTTGCCAGGCGCACCCAGGCTGAAGTCAGGCGCAGATGCGATAACCTCTTCGAAGAATATGATGCTTTGATCCTGCCGACCACCCCAATTGCTGCTCCCATCCTTGAAGGCGAAAATGCTGTCGAACGTGCCAGATTGCTTACCCGCTTCACTTCACCCTTCAATTTAACCGGGCTTCCCGCCCTATCCCTTCCCTGTGGTTTTACTTCCGAAGGACTGCCGATTGGATTACAAATCGTAACACGCGCCTGGAA
>CAZYLM010000414.1:0-1889 GCA_964648645.1 uncultured Anaerolinea sp. | reverse complement strand
ACAAGATACAGCCCAACCTTTACCAGGTGGGCTTTGAGTTGGTTGAGATCGTCCCGGAAGATATGCAGGTTTTTCTGCGGATCATTGAAAAGTACGCTGCCCGGCCCTAATCATCAATATAATCCAATTTGAACAGCCCACGGATGGTGGAAATATAAGCAACCCCACTTTCGGTGTCCAAAGTAATGGTGCGTATCCACGGACCCAGATAAAAAGTCTGCACAATTTTCCGGGTTGTCAGGTCCACAACCCGGACGTGATTATCGATGAAGTTCCCGATTAACAATAAATTCCGCTTGGGGTCGAGGGCGAGCGTCCTGTCACCAGGGCTGGTGTCGATTTTCCCCTTGAATTCCAAGGTATCCGCATCGTAGCGCAGAATGGCACCTTCAAGAGTCGAAGCGACCAAAACCTCATTGTCAATTGGGTAATAAGCCATTCGATCGGTTCTGGGTTGGGTTTGAATTTTCTTGACGATCCTATAGCTTTCCATATCCCATGAAACGAGATATGTATCGCTAAAAGAATTGAAATAAAGAACCGGCTTCTCAGGGTGGAACAGAATGAAAGCTCTGGGGATTAGAGGAGGCGGCAGGTGCGCCAGTATTTCCCCGGAACCACGATCCAGCATGATAAATGACTCGCCATCTGACAAGTCGGTTTCTGAGGAAATAATTATAGAATCCGTTAGACGATTCCATACAATCCAAACATCGCCAGTCGCCATGCCTGGTACAGGGATGGAGCGAATGAGTTTTAGATCTGGGAGGTCAAAATAAAGTAATTCATGCGTAATATTATTATAAATATAGATCTCCTGCCGCTCGGGGTTGAATGCAAAGCTTTGGGTTTTATCGATGGGGGTTTTTGACTTGCGCGGCTTGACATTGAGATCATCCACATTGTAGGCAAGGATGAAGTTGGTATCGAGTCCCACAACATACAACTCTCTCCGGGCTGGGTTGAACTCGATCCAGTTGAAATCCCCATCGGCGAATTTTTCCACGGCAGGTTCCGGGTGGAGTTTCGCGCCAAGGGTAATGATACGTTGATTGTCAAATGGGATGAGCAGAAAGACCCAAAAAAATGGGACAATCAGTACCCCCGCTAACATCGAGTATTTTGCCCGAGCAGTATTATTTTTTAGCTGAGATGCCAGCCAGTGAACGTAGATTTGAGGTGTAAGCGCTTCTACGACACCCACTCCTCCAAGCATAAAAGGAGTCAATCCTTTTGATGTAGTTATCAGCCTGTCAAGCCAATCGCTGGGAAGGGTATTTAGCGCAAAAAGTGCTGTGATACTGATGGACCGGATAATTACGTTTGGGACGATGAGTAATTTCGAAAAGGATACGGCAGTGGTTATAAATATAGCCAATGCTGCATTAAGGTATCTTGCAGCATTGGTCCTTCCCAACCTGCTCGACAACCAAAGAATAATTCCCAGTGTGATTACTCCTCCGATGTAGAGAACCGCCCTTGTCGAAGCTGTGCTTAGCAAATAGACCGCATATCCCACGGTATGTTCCAGTCCGATGGTTCTCTCCCAAAGATCCAGCAACTGAAATCGTAAGAGGTAGGCCGTAAGCGCCAATAAGGGCAGGCGTAGGATTGTCCAGGTAATCAAGATCACCCTTTTCATCAATTCACCTTCAAATAAAAAAATCTCGAAAAGCGTCCGATGGTCCTCGCCTTTCGAGATGGGAGTATAACGTATAGCTGGGTAATAGATTATGCTGGTCGGTCAACCGTCAACCCTGCAAGGGCAGGTCTCATTGTGTGCCATTCCGTTTGAGATTGGAAAGCATATCCCATACGCAACACGCCGGATTCATTCCAGGCGCGTGTTACGATTTGTAATCCAATCGGCAGTCCTTCGGAAGTAAAAC
>CAZYLM010000413.1:0-1907 GCA_964648645.1 uncultured Anaerolinea sp. | reverse complement strand
ATTCCCTGTGCAGACAGAATTTCCCTCACACGCGGAATCGCATCTGATGATTTGCCCCTGACCAAAAGCAGACGCTTCACGCTTCCTTTGACCCTTCGACTAAGCTCAAGCTGGTCTCCCAACCCAGAGAGCTTCCCTGCGCCGAAGATGATTCGGTTTGCCGTAGCAAATTCAAATGAAGGCATTAATACCTCTTCATGGATTGCAAAGTTTCCTGACTTTGTAATTGAACGACAGGAGTTGTTCGACTCCTTACCAACCCCCATCACCTGGGAAGATATTGCTGTATTTCACTCCCTGCCGCGGCTCCGCCATCATGTCTGCGACGGTGTCACGCCACCTGATGTAGTGCGCTGTCTCTTTGTGTGCGGCGGGAGCCTCGGTTGTTTTATAAACTTCCACCAGCACAAAGCGTGTTGGGTCATCGGCTTGCTGAATGACATCGAAACGTGCGATGCCCGCTTCCTTCACACTATTGGATGCGTTATCAAGACTCGCCTGCTTGAACGCTTCCACAAATTCCGGTTTGACGTGTACATGCACAAGGACAATGTTCATTTGAATCTCCTTTTAGAAAATGCCTTTCCAAAGTTGATACAACCCAAAGCCGAATAAGACGATACAGGAAATGCCTAGTAAAGCATGGTTGAGTTTTGGTCCCAGCTTCGATGCCGCCCCAAACACCACGATCATCGCGACCAGGCATGAGATGAATGATGAATAAAAGCCGATCATCAAACCAAGTCCGTTGGCGGGTGTTTCGCGCCAGCCCTGAATAAAAATAGGGCCCGTGACGAACATCCAGAACAAGTACGCACCGGGACTGAGTAAATTCGTCATCGCCGCTTTGAAGATGGTCTGCTGACCCGATAGTTCAGAATGGGCGAGGGTCTCGTCAAAATTGCGCCAGGATCTGTACGAGCCATACGCCAGATACAGAACGAAGAGTCCGCCAAAGATGTACAAGACACGCTGTGCCCAATCCGGCAGTTGACTGAGCACTAAAACACTTAACAAAACGATGGGACCATCGCTCAAGAACGGTGCGAACGCACCGGGCAGTGCGCGCTTCCAGCCGCGGGTTAGGGCTTGAGAGATGAGAAAGGTCTGGAATGGACCGATCTGGGAGGCGGCGGCTAATCCGAAACCGATTCCTTGAAAAAGGTATTTCCACATGATCAATATATCCTGCTCTTTTGGAGGCTTAGCCCCGGGAGAGCTATGAATCGAAAATGAATTTGGTCGGGTCTTCGAAGAAGGTCGTCCATGCAAGGCATTGACGCGGCGTGAAAATGTATAAGCCGCCATCATCCCATTGAGTTGCCTCCGGCGAATAGCCGTCAGCGGCATATTTTTTGAAGGCAAGCACGAGGCGCTGAGCCAGGTCCGGGTCCGGTTTGGAAGCGGGCGCGGACGCGCCTTCCAGAATGATCGCCTTTTGTCCATCCTCAAGATGAACGCTGACGTTTGGGTTCTCGTCGATGTTGCGGGCGTGGCGGGTTTCGGGGCTGCCGTCGTAGTAGAGTTTGCCGTCGAGATAAACCGCCCAACGCGGCACCACATGCGGACGTCCGTTCGGGCGCACGGAGCACATCCAATAATGTTTGGCGTGGGTCAACTTCTCTTCGACATATTCCCACTTCACTTCTGAATTGGGGTTGTCGGCATAGCCATTCGGAAGCAGTGGACGAGCGACTCGCGGCATGGTTATTTCCCCAGCAGATATTCGTCGAAGAATGCCGAGACGCGCACCTCGTATTCTTCGGCGCGTTCGGTATCAAAATCCACATGGCCGAGTTCGGGGTCGAACCAAAGTTCCTTTGGTTCTCCGGCCGCGTCGTAGAGGATCTGTCCGCTTTCCGGCGAGATGACCGTATCTGCGCCACCTTGCATCAAGAAGACCGGGC
>CAZYLM010000412.1:0-1913 GCA_964648645.1 uncultured Anaerolinea sp. | reverse complement strand
GCCATTTCCGAGCCGACCGGTAGGAAGCTGATGACAACTTCGGTCTTGCTTTCTTTTAAGAGGCGCACAATGTCGGCAGTGGAACCAGGCGCTTTCTCGATGACCTGGCTGAGATATTTGCCCAAGCCGTCATGGGTCATGCCGCGGACAACGGGCGCGTTAAGGTGGGGGACATCGCAGAACTTATAGGTGTTGTTTGGCTCGGCAAAGATGGCTTCGGAAAGGTCCCTGCCAACCTTGGTGGCGTTGATGTCGATCGCCACCGTGAATTCGATGTCGCGGATGTGGTACTCGCCCAACTGAGGATGCATGATGCCGGGAATGACGTCATCATTTTTTGCGTTCTTATAGAACTGAACTCCCTGTACGAGGGAAGACGCGCAATTTCCCACCCCAATAATTGCTACGCGTACTTTTTTCTTTGCTGCCATTTGGTTATCTCCTGAAATGAGTTACAGTTTCCTTGGTGGTTGGTAAAGGCTGAGGTACAGATACAACCGTGAAGTATAATCTTACTCAAGGTTTTTTATGCCCACCGAAAAAGGAGATGTCCTCTCCCGCCTTCTCCAAGTGATCCGCGCTCTCAGCCTCGAAACCGATATTGAGGCTCGCCTGCGCGCCATCTTAACTGCGGCTGCAGAGCTGACCGGCAGCGAAACGGCATCTTTGCTGGAATACAGCGCATCGTCGCTGGATTTCCACGTCAGGTATGTACCCTGGTTCAATCGCGAAACGGACAAACCCAATTTGGGCATCCCGTTGAACGGGAGCATCGCCGGTTGGGTCTTCCTGAACCGCGTTCCATTGGTTGTGGAAGACGCGCAGAATGATGCGCGCCATTCCAAAAAAATGGATGAGGTTGCAGGTGTTTCCATCCACTCGGTGCTTGGTGCTCCGGTTGTTGCGAATGGCGAACCCATTGGGGCGCTGGAAGTCTTCAACAAGACCGGGCAGTATTCGGACGGGGATGTACACATCCTAGAAACCCTCGCCGGGTTGACGGCATTTGCGATGCAGAACGATACCCTCGAAAAAGGAATCCTGTCGGCGAAAGAAGAGGCACGCGAGCTTGACCGGTTAAAAAATGAGTTCATCGCGATCACCTCGCACGAACTGCGGACGCCCCTGGGTTTGATCCTGGGACATGCCACCTTCTTGAAGGAATTATTGGTCGAGAGTTACGCGGAGCAGGTCGACGCCATCATTCGGAATGCCACCCGCCTGAAAGAGATCATCGAAAGCCTGACATCCGTGGATAATTATCAAACGGGCGGTGCACTCGTCCGATCGCGCAAAGTATCCCTTGTACGCGTCATCGATGACGTTTGCTCATCGTTCGCGGGGTTGGCAGAGAAGAAGAACATCACATTGAAAAAGGTTTTGCAACCAGGTCACGAACTTTGGGTGGATGTGGATTCCGGCAAGGTTGCGATCGTATTGAGTAACATCCTGAAGAATGCCATAAGCTTTACTGAGGAATATGGGGAGATCGTCATCAGGGGAGAACAGCATCACGATTATGTGCAGATATCGGTCAAAGATAATGGAATAGGAATCCCTGCAAAGGACTTGCCATTCGTATTCGACCGTTTTTATCAGGTGGAGGATCATCTTACCCGACGCCATGGTGGCATGGGGCTTGGTCTCTCGGTTGCAAAAGTGATGGTGGAGATGCACGGCGGGCGCATTTGGGCGGATAGCGAAGAGGGGAAAGGCAGTATCTTCTCGTTTATTCTACCGGTTCGCTCCTCCGGCCAGGTAGATAGCGTGCCGCCCGCATTTTCAGAATAGTTTCAGCGCTTTTGAGCCAGTCGCAGGCGAAGCAGGGGAGTTGATTTATTCAAGATTTTCCCTCTTGATAAACTAGAGAATATATTCTAAAACAGGAAAAGGTTTGTCCTATTCAAGAACGG
>CAZYLM010000411.1:0-1956 GCA_964648645.1 uncultured Anaerolinea sp. | reverse complement strand
GCAAGGGCCAAAGAACGGTTCTTCAGTCACCGGGATGAATTCGGGCAGTGGGATCCAAAAAATCAGCGCCCCGAATTATGGAACCTCTTTAACGGACGAAAAAACTTTGGCGAACACTTTCGGGTGTTTCCGATCAGTAACTGGACCGAACTCGATGTGTGGAATTACCTGGCGCACGAAAAATTTCCATTACCCAATCTCTACTTTGCCCATAAGCGCCGGGTCTTTGAACGCGACGGCGTCTTGCTGCCCGATTGTGAATACATCACCCGACGCCCGGAAGAGGTAGTAACCGAAGAAATGATTCGATGCCGTACCATCGGAGATATGACCTGCACCGGTGTATGGCGCTCTACCGCGACCACCCTTGAAGAGATCATTGAAGAAGTGGCCACATCAAGACTCACCGAGCGTGGCGGCCGCGCCGATGACAAGCGCAGCGAGACCAGCATGGAAGACCGGAAGAAGCAGGGATACTTTTAAGCGCAGATCAAAAGTATCTCCACTTCTTTCGGTTAGAAGATTAGAAGGTTAGAAGGTTAGGATTTGTTTTTGAGATGAAGTTTAGATGTCTTGTGCCTATTCTTTTGTGATTTTTTGAGCCCTGTGAGTTTTGAACTGATGCTGTCAATCCTTAATCGAATTTCTGTTAATTCTTCTTCATCAATATATTCAAGATCAAAGCTGGCAATGGATTCATTTAAGAGTTCAAGCAAACTGCCATATGCAATTTCAGAAAAGCGAGCCTGATCTTTTAATGACTCCCTGGATGAACCTTCTGCAATGTTGGTAGAGATAGAAATAACGGCTCGTCTCATTTGACTGACAAGCCCGTATTTTTCTTCAGGCGGAAAACCTTTAGTGATTTGGTAAATATACACTACTAGCTTCCTGGCTTCCTTCCAGACATCCAATGTCTCAAAGGAATACGTTTTGAATTTCAACATGGGGAAGTTTTTAAACAGGTGAAAAGAAAGAATCAATATTTCAATATTAGGGGTTTTAACCCTAAAATCTACCTCTACTCCCCTAATCCCCTAACCTCCTAACCCCCTAATCTCCTAACCTAACTAATGAAACATCCTCTACCCACGGACTCCATTGAACTGCTGCGTTTTACTACTGCAGGTAGTGTCGACGATGGCAAATCCACCCTCATCGGCAGGCTCCTCTATGATAGCAAATCCATCTTCCAGGATCAGTATGATGCAATAGAAGAAGTATCGAAGCGAAGAGGTGAAGAAGGTGTCAACCTGGCACTGCTCACGGATGGACTTAAGGCAGAGCGCGAACAAGGGATCACCATCGATGTGGCTTACCGGTATTTTTCTACTCCCAAGCGCAAGTTTATCATTGCCGATACGCCGGGGCATATTCAGTATACGCGCAACATGGTGACCGGAGCGAGTACCGCCAATGTAGCTCTCATTCTGATCGATGCGCGACAGGGTGTACTCGAACAAACACGGAGACATGCGATCATAGCCAGTTTACTGCAAATACCGCATTTGGTGATTTGCATCAATAAAATGGATCTCGTCGGGTACAGCCAGGAAGTCTATGACCGTATCCATGATGCATTTGAGACGTTTGCCGGCAAGCTCGATGTACATGATGTCACCTTCATTCCGATATCCGCATTGCGAGGCGACAATGTGGTCGATCGCAGTGCAAATATGCCTTGGTACCAAGGGGCTACGTTATTATACTATCTCGAAAACGTGCACATCGCCAGTGACTATAATTTCATTGACTGTAGATTTCCGGTGCAGTTTGTGATCCGGCCCTATTCAGATGCGTATCATGATTATCGCGGTTATGCCGGGCGGGTCGCCGGTGGAATTTTTAAGAAAGGCGATGAAGTCATGTTGTTGCCCTCAGGCTTTACCACGAAGATCAGCAAGATTGAAACCTTTGATGGCGAACTGGAGGAAGCGTTTCCGCCGATGAGCGTGA
>CAZYLM010000410.1:0-1969 GCA_964648645.1 uncultured Anaerolinea sp. | reverse complement strand
TTCTGTTCTTCGGCGATCAGGTCTTGAATTCTCAACAATTAAATATCGTCGCACTGCTGACCGCCGCATTTTTAGTCTATGCCATTTGGCGCGCCAGCAAGGCGTATGGGTTTTCACTGGTGGAGGCGCTGCGTGAAGGGCAGCCGCAGATCTTCTTTAGCGAAGAGCAGCCTTTTGGCGGGTTCCGTACCGATGCTGCCGCCATATCTGTTGTGTTGCAAGGCGCAAACAGCACAGATCTTTCCGTTCGGCGCGTGTCCATTGACATCCTCGGTCATCTTTCCACCCCCGAGGCTCAGACCGGTTTGATCCATGCATTGGAGGATGAAGACCCTGCGATTCGGGTTTCTGCCCTGCGCGGCTTGACTCTTGTCCGCGATCCCTCCATCCTCCCAAGCATATCCGCCTCACTTGTTGACCCTGAACCTGAGGTGCGCTTTCAAGCCTTGGGTGCCCTCCGGGAATTTTTTGACCAGACAGAAGCCGATCTCATTGAGCCTTTGCTTGCCGATGCCGACCTATCTGTGCGTGCCCGCGCCGCATCCATTCTATTATCCATAAGCGAGCATAATGAAGCACAGTCGGTATTGCATGCCATGGCTGCCAGCGCCGACCCGGAGTCACAGATTCAAGCGTTGACTGGCTTGGGTGAATGCAAAGACCCTTCTACCTTCGATCTTGCCGCGGATGCTCTTGCCGATCCCAATCCGCTCGTCCGAAAGGCAGCCGCTTCAACTCTGGCTGCACTCAAGGATGCCCGGGCGTTGGGCGTTTTGATTCAACATTTGGATGATGCCAATGCCTCGGTGCGCAAATCCCTTGCAGATGCCATTGTCCTGGGCGGCGCGGCTGCCCTTTCCCCTTTGATGGACACGCTGTCCAAACCGGAATTTGAAGACGGCGTTCTTACGGCTCTTGAAGCGTTGAGCATTCAAAAAGATGTTAATCTCCTGCGTTCATACGCTGCAAAAAAGGCGCAGGCTTCCATTCACTACTTCCGCATCGCAAAAGGGCTGACCAATTCCGACGACAGAATGCGCCTGTTGATCGATTCGCTCGAGCATCAAGCAAAACAGGATGCCATCCTTGCCTTGCGTGTAGTTGGCTTGATTAGAGGTCGCGGCGACATTCATGTGGCGCTCTCGAATTTACAGAGCGCAGATCCCGCCCAGCGCGCCAACGCCCTGGAGGTTCTTGAAGCAATCGGCGAAGCGCAAATCGTCCGACCGTTGCTGCAAACTTGGGAGGCTGGCGAAGCGGCTTCATCGTCCCTGCCTGCCGGGTGGTTATCATCTTTAATGCATGATCCATCTCCATGGCTGAGGGAATGCGCTGCTTTCGTCGCCGCCGGAATGAAAGATCACGAGGCGCATTCTTTAATCAAAACGCTTTCTGCAGACGACACACATTCAAAAGTCTCATCAGGAGTTGATTCTATGGAAACCCTTGCCACCCTGCCGGTTATGGAGCGCATTCTTTTTCTGCGGCGTGTGCCGTTGTTCGCAGACCTGCCCCCAGCCGACCTGAAGCAGGTGGCGGCGATCACCGAAGAGGTGACATTTTCGGATGGCGATACGATCGTGCGTCAGGGCGAGCCCGGTGATGAGATGTACATCATTGTTTCGGGCGATGTCAGTGTGCGCGTCGCCGCGGATGAGCATACCAGCCCGCGCGAGATCGCAAGGCGCACAGTGGGCGATTACATCGGCGAGATGGCGGTCATCAGCCGCGAGCCGCGCATTGCCACCCTGATTGCCATTGATTCCGTGCGGGTTTTGTGCCTCAACCGAAAACAATTCGAAGGCATTCTGCGCGAACGTCCCGAGATCGGCATGGCGTTAATGCGCATTCTGTGTCAGCGATTAAAAGAATCAAGCAGTAAGGAAGTAAAGAATTAGTTGTACGTTACAAAAAATAATTAACCCCGAATTTAATTTGGGACGCGGACGGAGCGCGGATTTACGCGGAA
>CAZYLM010000409.1:0-1999 GCA_964648645.1 uncultured Anaerolinea sp. | reverse complement strand
GCCCAAGCCCTCGATCTGGATTTCATCCCGCTCTTTCAGGAACGCTATGATCTAGTCTTCCCGCAGGAGTATGCCAACTCGCCGCTCCTCGCGCCTCTCTTCGACCTGCTCGCTGCTCCCCGCTTCCGAACCGCAGTTTCCAAACTGGCTGGCTACGACACGACCCAAACTGGTAACATCGTTCTAAACGACGAGTAATATTAAATCAAATAGATATATCTGGTCCAATCGTAAAACGTGATCGAACCTTTTAACGAAAGATTATCATGTCTAACCACTTAGAATACTCGAGCTCTCCCTACCTTCATCAACATGCAAACAACCCCGTCAACTGGTTCCCCTGGGGAAAAGAGGCGCTCACCAAAGCCAAAGCCGAAAACAAACCCGTGTTTCTATCCATAGGATATGCCGCCTGTCACTGGTGTCACGTAATGGCACATGAATCTTTTGAAGACGCCGAAACGGCTGCGTTCATGAATGAACACTTTATTAACATCAAAGTAGACCGCGAAGAACGCCCCGACCTCGATAACATATACATGCAGGCGACCATCGCCATGACCGGCTCAGGCGGCTGGCCCATGTCTGTTTTTCTGACACCGGACCTCAAGCCTTTTTTTGCAGGGACTTACTTCCCGCCCGTACGAAGATACAACATGCCGTCCTTCAGAGAAGTACTGGCTGGTTTATCAAATGCCTGGCAAAACGATCGCGAAGAAGTGGAAAAGACCGGCACGAAAGTCTTTGAGCATTTGAATGCCCAACTGAAACCGAATGAAAGCGAAGCATTAAGGCTGGAGCATCTCGATGCCATCGCCAAGGCGATGCAAGGGGCATATTATTGGGGCACAGGCGGCTGGGGCGATGCACCCAAGTTTCCACAGCCGATGGCGCTCGAATTCCTGCTTCATCACTCAGTCACAACCAAGCAAACCGAATACCTAAAACTTATCGAACACTGCCTCAAAGTGATGGCGCGCGGCGGCATGTACGACGTCGTCGGCGGCGGCTTCTCGCGCTACAGTACGGACGATCATTGGCGTGTGCCTCATTTCGAGAAGATGCTTTATGACAATGCCCAACTTGTCCGTGTGTATCTGCACGCCTGGCAGGTGACGCATGATCCGTTCTACAAACGCGTCGTGGATGAAACGCTCGGCTTTGTCGAAAAAGAAATGACCCATCCCGATGGCGGGTTTTATTCTTCCCTCGATGCGGATTCGGAAGGCGAAGAAGGCAAGTTTTACGTTTGGACCCTGGATGAAATTCGCGATGTGCTTGAAAAAAAATCCGTCGCTCAAGCCGCCGTCCCCGGAGGCGAGGACGCCGCCGGGAGCATTAACGAATTTAAATTTTTTGAAGCGGCATATGGGGTGACTGCCCAAGGAAATTGGGAAGGCAAAACGGTCTTACAGCGCGCATTGGACGATGCTTCCCTCGCCGCCCGGTTCGGGCTTAACCCTTCAGCGGTTCAAACCAAAATAACTGAATCTCATGCCAGGCTGTATGCTGCCCGTGGAAAACGAATCCGCCCGGGCACAGACGATAAAATCCTGACCGCTTGGAACGGATTGATGCTGGCTGCTTTTGCAGAAGCGGCGCGAGTGCTGGTCGACGATGTCGTTACGAGTGAAACGAAGCAACCTCCCAATGACGATACGATTGCTTCGATGCTCCCGTTGGTCGCTCCTCGCAATGACATGTATTATCAATTGGCAACCCGCAACGCGGAGTTTATCCTCACCCACCTGCGCCCAGAAGGAAAACTTCGTCGTTCCTGGCGGGACGGTAAAACAACGAACGAGGTTTTCCTTGAAGACTATGCTGCATTGATCCTTGGCTTGCTGGAGTTATACCAAACCGATTTCAATGAGGTCTGGTTTGCTTCTGCAAAGGAACTCGCCGATGAAATGATCGAAAAATTCAGCGATCCGGATGGCGGGTTCTTCGATACGCCGCATGATGGAGAAAACCTTTTGATCCGCCCGAAGGATGTGCA
>CAZYLM010000408.1:0-2009 GCA_964648645.1 uncultured Anaerolinea sp. | reverse complement strand
GCAAACCGCAAGGTGTGATAAGCAATATACCAAAACTTATCTTTATCTCGCTGATTGTCCCATAACTCCGGCGGACATTGATCGACCGCCTGTTTGAACATGGCAAGCGCGGCCAGGTACTGGGACTGCAAGATCGGTTTGATGTTCATGCTCTATCCTTAAACAAAAACGCCTCGTCCATTCTGAGGACGAAGCGCATCCCTTCGATAAACTCAGGGCAAGCCTCCGCGGTACCACCTCGGTTTCCCACACTCGCCGTTTGAAGCTCGTGGGACACTCTGTAGCTGACGACCATCAGCCTTTGCTGTAACGGGCAAACCCGTGCCGGTCTAGCGATTGGCAATTAGTAACTGGTAATTGCCAATTTTCTTCAGCAAATCAATTCAGACGACTTCAGCGCTGTTTTCCTGCGGATGCTTCCACCAGGCACATCCTTCTCTATCAGGGAACCGGTCGATACGCCTCTCGGCTACTCGGCCATCACGCGTACTACTTCTGAATGGCTGGGATTATACAATTGCGCTAAATGAGAGTCAAGTGTTCAACCACCAGTGATATCTTTCCCTTCTTTAAATCTAACTAGACTAAGTATCACATTAACCAAAATCAAAAGGCCAATTAAGGTATTCGGGGCGAAGAAAAGAAAATTTATGAAGAATAACTGGCGAGCTTCCTCTCCGCCAAAAAGCAGAAGGATTGGACATGCATTGATAATTCCCACAAAGCTAAGAAATATAATAAATATCGGGTTACGAGTCTTGAATTTGCCTGTTATCAGCCAACGGAACATCAATCCTCTCATATATCCCCATTCTGCTTGAGATGCCAAGTACCCCAACCCAGATCGGTTCATAGCAGTTCTATGCCCGGGTAAACCAAGCATATACACAGTTCGATTGTCCAGGTCAGACACATCTATAACTGGCGCTTCAATAGGTTTTCGAACTTCGAATCGTTTTTTCCTTCGCACGTTATTACCCATCCTTTCTTCTATTTGAAATATTATAAGGGATTCGCGCTATACTTGCCTGACTATAATCCAAGGAAACTCCATCCATGCTCACACCCCTTGACTATCTCTTTGCTGCCCTTGCCGCACTCGCGGCGGGAGCTATCAACGCCCTGGCAGGCGGCGGGACGCTTATCACGTTTCCGGTATTGACTTTTATCGGCATCCCCGCTGTCTCTGCCAATATCACCAACACGGTCGCGCTTTGTCCGGGCTACTTCGGCGGGACGCTGGCGCAGAAAAACGATCTGCAAGGACAGTTCAAACGCCTGTGGATGCTCATACCGGCCAGCATCCTCGGCGGAGTGCTCGGCGGTTTTCTACTTTTGCAAACCGGCGAGAAATTGTTCAAAGACCTTGTACCTTATTTGATCTTGCTGGCATGTGTTTTGCTTGCCATTCAAGACCCGGTCCGTGCCTGGCTGGTCAAACGGATGGGAGAACATCAGGGCTCAAATCTCGAAAAGCTGACCTGGCTCCCGGTGGGACTCGCCTCCATCTACGGCGGATATTTCGGCGCGGGCTTGAGCGTTATCGTGCTCTCGGCTCTCGGCTTGACCTTGGAAGATTCGCTGACCCGTTTGAACGCGCTCAAACAAGCGGTCGGATTCGCGGTCAACGTGGCAGCGGCAGTGTTCTTCCTGTTCTCCGGTCAGGTCATCTGGTCGGTGGCGTTGGTGATGATGTTCGGTGCGCTCATCGGCGGCAACCTGGGCGGACGGCTGGCTGGCAGAATCAAACCATCCACCCTGCGGTGGACGGTTGTGACGATCGGCGTGATCGTGGCGATCATTTATTTGGTGCGTTAATCCGTCATTGCGAGGGCGTTTTTGTTCGCTTGCCCCGATGACTTTCGGGGTCGCCCGAAGCAATCTCCACTTCGAGCTTCTTTACCTGCCAGAATTATCCGACCAATTCGGCGCGACATTTGCAGGGACGGGCTGCTGCCCCTGCGTGTGACTCTTGTGCCAATTCCTCAAGACCAGATATGCGATCGGCA
>CAZYLM010000407.1:0-2014 GCA_964648645.1 uncultured Anaerolinea sp. | reverse complement strand
CTTCGCGGTTGAGGATCTCATGCACCGCCTCGCGTTCTGGACCTTTGAGCTGGAAGACACCCTCGACAAATGCCGCATCTGAATCCGTGCGCACGAAGGTCGTATCGGCTTTGCCGCCGATGAGCATGACCACGGCATCGAGGATGATGGATTTGCCTGCCCCGGTCTCGCCGGTCAGGATGATGAGTCCCGGACCGAAGCGCAGGTCAAGCTTGTCTATGATCGCAAAGTTTTGAATGTGAAGTTCGGTAAGCATGGGCTAAAGTTGAATTCCTGCCAGGCGGGAATATACAATGGGGGTGACAATTACAGCATAAAGGATGATGGCGATCAGGGAAAACCCGCCGCCGAAGAAGACCATGGCAATTCCTGCTGGCAATGCGCCAACCGCCACCCCGGCTGCGCAGGACAGAAAGAGCGGTCGCGACCTCCGCTTCTGGGTCACGCGCACGGCGATATTGGCGATGAAAACGCCTGCTCCGCCTGCCACGCCCGCCCCGATGAAGAGGATGTAGAAACCGATGAACATTGAGGCGATCCCGACCAGGATGCTGGCGATCATCGAAAGAATGAAGGTCACACCAAAGCCGACGAGATAGTCGTACCAGACGGCGGTGTCGAAAGTTTTCTTGCGTTCGTTGACACATTCCTTGCACATGTAACCGGTGGGAGTACCGACGGCACAGGATGTGCAGATATAACGCTCGCAACGCTTACAGCGCAAGGTGGTTTCCCTTCCGGGGTGGACGTAACAGGTTGTGGCAATTGTTTCTGTCATCGCGGCAATCCTAACGAGTTCTCGTTCATGTGCATGGTGATGTTTTTGTAAAAGTAGCCCGGGTCTCCAAATCGGACGAACTGCGCCGTCACATCGGCGGCAGTGACGTTGACATGATCTTCCTTCATGAGCGGAGTCGGCGGTTGCCCGTCCACGCTCAGCACGGCATTTTCGCTTTTGACAACGATGCTGACCGATGATCCTTCCGAGAGTACCACCGCACGGTCCACTGAAAGGTGCGGGGCGATTGGCACCAGCAGGATGTTGCGCAGTTCCGGCGGCAGGATCGGTCCACCGGCGGCGAGGGCATATGCCGTGGAACCGGTTGCGGTTGCCGCGATCAAACCGTCGGCGACATAACTGGTCAAGACCCGAGAGTCAACATAGGCGGTCAGGTGAACCGGGCGGAGGTTTTGTCCACGCCCGACTACAACTTCATTCAAGGCAAGGGTTATGCTTGTCTTCTCTCCGGCGCGGATGTGCTCCGCCTTGAGCATCATACGGTTTTCGATCCAGGCTTCGCCATTGAAGAGCCGGTCGAAATACTCACGCCATTCCTTGCGGTCGACCTGAATGAGGAAGCCAAGCCGGCCGAGGTTTACGCCCAGGATTGGAACGTTCGAAGGGGCGCAGAGATGCCCTGCCCGCAGAACCGAGCCGTCCCCGCCAACGGCGATAAGCATGTCGAACTCGCCCCGACCGACCCGCTTCCGCAGGTCTTCATCGTAAAGCGAGCCGACGGAGGACTCCATGCCCTTGCCTTTCAAAAAGGAAGCCATGGCTTCCGCTTCGGTGAACGCTTCCGGCATCTTTGGGTATGCCGTGACCACGATCCGCTTTGGGATAAAAGGCGAGGACATGTCGGAAATTATACCTGTATAACAAGTCTATAGACTTGTCTTACTCACACCAGGCTTTGCTCACACATGTTCCTGTACCCGCAGCCTTTGCAACGGGAGGCCTGTTCATGCGACCGGGCAGCGTTTCCACGAACATCGTCTTCACGGATATCGCCGAGCAGGTCGATCAATGCCGTTTCGAGTTCGCGCGTGTAATCGATCGCAAAATCACGGTTCTCATAGTGGATGATGCCATAGGGCGGACGCTTGCCGTAGGTCTTTTCCACAAGCAAACAATATGACGCCAGTTGAAAGATGTGCGAATCATAGGGCGCTTCGGGTGCGCGTCCCGATTTGACCTCAACGGGGATCAACTGTCCATTTTTCTCGATCAAAT
>CAZYLM010000406.1:0-2018 GCA_964648645.1 uncultured Anaerolinea sp. | reverse complement strand
CTGGTTTCCGTAAAGCCGTCGTCCTTCCGGTGCGTGGACGTCTCGATCTCCGTGCTTCGCGCAGCCATCCCCTCCAACTGTTCCACCTTCCCCAAAAGCAGATCCACGACCACCAAAATCTTCCGCAAAAGATCGAGCGGGCTTTTTGCCATATACCTTTCGATGCCGACCTTTTCACCGAGAAGGTACAGCCCTCCGACAGCGATCAATACGACAAGGGAAGAGCCGCAGGGCAAAAATGCCTGACGAAACTGCCCGGCATTGATCAGCTCCCCGCCTGCAGCAATATTGATAAAAAGATACACCGCACCCACAGCCATCGCTAGAAAGATGCCGATGACCTGCAGCACGTTTACGACCTGCGAGCCGGACAATCTTCCGCGGCGGTTACTCTCGATAGACGGGATATCAAAATGATTGGCGGCGGCAATTTTTAGTGTAATTGTGTCAACCCCTGATTCCGGTTTTTCCGCTTTGCGTTCTTTGTTATTTTTCATCGTCATTCCTTTGGCTGACCCGGGCGAGGGATCTCAAATCGGTTATCGCCCAATTGTAGCTGCGATTCCTTCATCGCCACCCGGTCCCGACAGCAACCTGGGGGACGTGGAGTAAAATAAGCGCATGAATAAAATAAAACCCTTCGAAGAGATCGCGCGCATCTTTGCCATCTCGAACGAAAGCGCAAAATATTTCTTGAACCACGTTCAGAAAAGTTTCAAACTCGAACGCCCGCCGCACAAGCTCATCCTGGAATTCGTGGAAAAACAGGGCTACGCTTTCAAACCCACGCCATATGATGTGGCATTGGCAATGAAAGAAGGCGGAGTTTGGGATTACGACCTCGGCTCACCGCCGCCCGCATTGGAAGATGAAGAGGATGTTTATCAATAACGAGCGCCTGACCGATGGGCGTCGGTGATATAATCCATCCAACATAACAGATTGACAGTGTCCATGCGCCAGTCCTTTTGTCGGGCTGGCGCTTCTTCTTTTCCATGATTCAGCAAGGAGGCTAGTATGGATTTTCAGACGGGTGACTGGGTTGTCCATTGCATACAGGGATTGGGGCAGATCAAAGCCGTCGAAGAGCGGACGTTCGGGGAAAAAAGTATTCTGTATTACCAGGTTGAGATCAACGATCTAAGCGTCTGGGTTCCGGTGGACGAAAACATAGACAAAAGGTTGCGCAAGCCCATCAACGAAGAAGGCTTTCAAGCCCTGTTCGCCATATTATCGAGCAGACCCAGGGAATTGCCCACGGACCGCCGCGTACGAAATCAACTGCTGGCGGACCTGCTCAAGGAAGGCACCCCGGAATCCGTCTGCACGGTCATCCGCGATCTTTCGGCGCATCGCAAGAACCGCACCTGGAACGAATACGACGGTGAAATGATCCGGCGCATCAAGAAGACATTGATCAGCGAGTGGAGTTTCATCTTTTCGATCAACCCACGCGACGCAGAGAACGAACTGCAAAAGCTATTAACCCGCCATAATGCCTAAGGAAAACACCATGAAATCTGAAGAAAAGACCATCCTCCAACGTGTGGTGGAGAACTACGCCCGCACAGGGGGCACCACGGACGAACAGGTTACCGTTGTCTGCATCCCGCAAGGAAAATCCAGTACGATCGAAAATGACCGTACGATCATGCTGGATGAATTTCGCGTCAACGAAAAATTGATCCGCGCTGGGTACAGCTTTCGCAGCAATACCGTCTATTTGAGCTTGATGAGCGGTTGATCTAAGCTTCCAACTCTCCCCAGCGCTCGTAGGCTTGGTTTAGTTCTTTATGGATCTGCTCCAGCCGTTCGACGGCTTGGGTGATGATCGCACCTTCCTGTTGATAAAAAGCGGGGTCTTCCATTTTTTGATTCAGCTCATGCTGTTCGGTTTCGAGTCTTTCAATTCGTTTGGGTAATTCTTCAAGCTCGCGTTTCTCGTTGTAGCTCAACTTGCGGACGGCGGGCTTGTTATCAGACTTGGATTCTGTTTGGGTTGTTGAGGCAGGCTTCGG
>CAZYLM010000405.1:0-2027 GCA_964648645.1 uncultured Anaerolinea sp. | reverse complement strand
ACGCCGCCACAGGCGGTTATCATCAAACTCAGGATCACAACCCCGGTAAATAAAACAAGCCAATTGTTTTTCATCCTTCAGCCTCCTCGAATATTTCCAGCATTATACCCCGTGCATGTTATATAATCATCATCATGGATAACGTAAAAGATGAGATGGAACGTGAATTTGCACAGGCTGAGAGAGCAAGGGCAAAGGGCAACGAGGGCCAAGCCCGGGTGTGCGCACGCCGCGCTGCGGGGATTGCAATCCGGGACTACCTCATCCGCCACGGGATTCGTCCACCCAGCCGTTCCGCCCACGATCTGTTGAATCTCATCAAGGATCATGCGGCTCTCCCCCCAGACTTGAAATTGGTCGCCGACCATTTGACCTTGCGTGTCACTGAAGACTTCAAGCTCCCCATCGAAGCGGACCTGGTCGCCGAGTCGAAGACCCTTTGTGAATGGCTATTAGTGAATTGAAAATTAATCAGAAACGCCCCCGGGTAGCCGGGGGCGTTTGTAAAGCTAAAACAACCCTAAAGACTCGTTCTATCGCGTGCGACAAAGTAATAGAACATGCGGGCAATCGTGACAATGATCAACATCCCGGAAATAACGCCGCCAAATACAAAGAACAGCCTGCGCCAATCCGAGAGTTTGAGAGTGATCTCGGAACGTGTAGGTATCTGAACGCGGCTTCTCAGGCGTTCGACCATGCCGCTCGGAGGAGCCACCCGCTTCAAAGTCCGCGAGAGATGCGTTTCGAGAGAGTGCAGGTCGTCTTCCTGGGGGAGGATGGTCCGGGTGTTATCCATAGGCTTACTCAGCAGGGTATAGAATCAATCCCACAGTGCCAGGTCCGAAGTTGATGGCAAGCGAGATGGAAAGATCTGCCATGAAGGTTTCTTTCACATTGAAATGTTTCTTGGCTTCTTCGAGCAGGGCTTTGCAGGAGGCTTCGTCACGGGCGTGGACCACACCCATGGCAACCGGCGCATCACCAACGGCCTGTTTGCCAAGCTCAATCACCCGCTCAATGGCAACTTTGCGCGCGCGGACACGGTCCACCATGTCCACTACACCGTCTTTCAACATCGCGATCGGTTTGACATTGAGAAGTGAAGCCACTGCCGCTGAAAGCGTACCGACACGTCCGCTGCGTTTGGCATATTCGAGAGTATCAAGCGTGAGGATGACGTGTGTCTTCCCACGAACCCCTTCGATGAACTTGACGATCTCATCCACGCTCTTTCCGGCGCGTTCCATCTTGCGGGCGGAACGGCACATGAAGGCTGTGCCCATCGAACCGCACAAAGTATCCACCGGGACGATGTTATAGGTACCCTTCAATTCCTCAGCCGCGGAAACGGACGAGGCGTAGGTGCCTGAGAGCTTACTGGTGATGTGAACCGAAATGATCGTATCACCCGGCTGTGCGATCTTCTTATAGAACTCGACGAATTGATGCGGGGAGGGCTGGGAAGTCTTGGGATGCGGCAGGGTTTTCCCGGCTACGAGGTTGTAAAACTCATCCTGGCTCAACTCGACATCCTGGATGAAGGTTTTCTCTTCGCCAAAATGCACGTTGATGGGTATGCGCTGGAGGTCATATTCCTTGTACCACTCTGCGGGGATATCCACTGCGCCGTCGGTCACGATTCGTACTGCCATGGTTTACTCTCCTTCAAGGTTAAGGTTTTGGTCTTCCAGTTGATCTCGAAGAGCCAGTAAAGTGCGATGGTAGAGACTCTTTACGGCTCCTTCGCTTCTACCCATGATCTTACCGATCTCGGCGTTCGACATGTCTTCGACGAACTTCAGGATCAGCAGGTTTTGCCGCTCCGACGGGAGTTTGCGGATCATCCTCAACAGAGAGTCCTGTTCCTGCGAGCGGACGAGATTTCTTTCGGGATGGTCGCCCTTGGTTGGCAGGATGGGCAGGTCATCGATGGGAATTTCCTGCTTGCGGCTCCTGTCACGATGCCAGTTCGCCACCAGATTATGGGCGATGCGGTACAACCACGCCGAGAAAGGCACACCCCG
>CAZYLM010000404.1:0-2040 GCA_964648645.1 uncultured Anaerolinea sp. | reverse complement strand
CCGATCAAGGTAAAGACCAACCGCTGATAATCGAGAAAGCGATAATAAGTACTTCGATCTGGCTCACCCTCACTTGCACGGTAATAACGCGGATACAATATACGCCCTGTGCGGATCATCGCATCTGGCTGACTTAAGAATAACGACAATTCATCAAATGAATAGCCCGATTCCTTCAGATACCCTGAGACTTCAAGCCCTGAAAGAATTTCCTCCGGCACGCGTGCTCGATAACGCGGCTGTACAAGCCATTCAGAAGCGGGCAAAAGCAACCCAAAGACCAGGATCACCCCCAAAGGCGGCAGTACTGAAAACCATATTTTCTTTAAATGACTTGGGAACAATCCATATTCTTTTTCGGCGACATCATTTGATACAAAAAAGCCCGTCCCGCTCAAAAGCCATTCCGTCAATTGCAACCCACCGGCAAGGTAATACAAATAAACGATCCAATCCACTGGGGCAATATACCTTCCACCGGAGGTCAGTCCCATCGAGTTGACGAGCAGATATGCCAGAAAAATTACAACAGGTAAAATCGTCAAACCTGCTGACCGCTTCCATATGGAACCCATTCCAAGGGCGATCAGACCAAGGTTTAAAAGAATCATTCCATAGCCTGATACCCGCATCTGCCCCTCACCCCAACTTTTCTTCCAATATGGCGTATCAGCCTTGACGGTATTCCATAAATCGTCGAATGTCAAAGACGACGGCATGGACACAATGGATGTTACCAAATTATGGACCATATGATTCGCGGCAGAACACACCATAGAATCACAGAACGGTTCTGAACCAGAATACAGAGAACGCTGACGGGTCAATCCTCGTTGAGAAATTGATACGCGAGCCTCGTCCATAGACTTCTGGGGAATATATGTGTTCGCATTCAGTCCATAACGCGACCGGATAATCATTACCAGCCGGGAATAGTAAAGCGAATACATTGGGATCCCATTTGATTGATTGCGCAATTCCCATGGCAGGGTGACAGCAATCAATCCCAGCAAAATCAGAAACCCAGATAAAATGATTTTCTTCCAGCGCAACTTCAAAGCGAAGGGAATAAAAACCAGCGCAGCTGGTAGCAAGGCGAAGGCATGTGTGCGAACCATGATTGCACACCCATAAACGGCGCCGATCCAAACCATTAACTTCAACCGCGACGGATCCTTAATCCATTTGACAAACAGCAGGAGAAAAATTGCTGTCGTCATAGCAGTGGGAAAATCGGTCAACATCATTTTGGGACTGGCGGTGTCGATCCATTTGGAGACAATGAGAGCATTCACGCCCCGCAACGCGATCAAAAATCCGGCAGTGACGCCAAACGAACGGCTGTACAATTCCTTCCCAATCAAATAAACAACAGCGGGGAAGACGGCCAATAAAGCAGCTTGAGCAGTCACGAGGCCAAAAGTATCCTGCCCAAAGGCAAGATGAAGGTAGGCAAGAAAAACGCTATACAACGGACGTTCAAAGAATCCGCCATTGAAAAGTCTTTGGCCGATCAAAGCGTATTGCGCGCCTTGGTCGAACGTCGCACCGTCGGAATAGGGATAAATAATATTATCCGCTGTATCAGGCATAAAGTAATTCGGGTGAAGCGGTTCACGCGCCCAGAGCCATGCCGATAATAACCATATAAAAAGAAAGATAACCACGTCAATTCCCTTTTTATTGAGCAATTGAGTCTTATTCTCAAGAAAAAGAAATGTCGCACCAACAAATAGACAAGCCATGACTTGCAAACCAAGCATGGGCACACCTGCGCCGTACCAATAATCTGCGGGATAAAAAATGCCGATGCCTGTGAAGGCGATAAGTACAAAAGATATAACGAAAAACGCAAAGAGGAAGAAGGCGACTCTCAGAATAATTCGATCCCGTTTGTTGGGATTCGTTGAATCGGTTTTTCTTTCCAAGAGAATGATTCCGCTCGTAACCGCACCGGCCACTGCCAGCCAGCCAATGATGGGTACCAACCTTTGAATGTATCCTGCCAGCTCGCCGAGGCGGTAGGGCGGCATAAAGAGA
>CAZYLM010000403.1:0-2063 GCA_964648645.1 uncultured Anaerolinea sp. | reverse complement strand
CGTCCTTCGATATTGACGCCCAGGGTGAACATTGCACCGGGTGCTTTTTGAAGCAATGCGGGAAAATCCTCTGCACCCATGGTTTTCCACATCGGCAGGACCTTATCTGTGCCCAACAGATCATGCCCGACCTGAGCGATGGTGTCGGATACGAATTTATCATTAATCAAGGGCAAACCACCGAAGAGGAAGCTAAGTTCGTAATCGCCGCCAAGGGTTCGGGTGATCTCGAAGGCACGGGCCACTTCTTCGCGAAGTTTCTTTTGTATTTCCAGGGAGGCGAAGCGCAGCGTTCCTTTCAATTCAACCCGGTCCGGAATGACGTTCTCCGCCACCCCGCCGTGGACAGCCCCAATGCTGACGATGGCGGGTTCGAACGGGTCAAGTCGGCGCGAGGTGATCGAGTTCAGTCCCATAATCACGTGCGCCAGAAGAACATACGGATCGACTGTGCTTTGCGGATGTGCCCCATGCCCTCCGATACCTTTGATAACAGCGCTCCAAGAATCGACCCCCCCTGTGCAGGGACCGTCATTGATGGATATCGTGCCGACTGGCTGGGTAGGGTCCACATGTTGGGCGATGACGTAATCGACGCCATCCACTGCGCCTTCCTGGAACATACGTTGGGCGCCGCTCAATCCTTCTTCATCTGCGGTTTCTTCGCAGGGTTGAAAGATGAACCGCACCCGTCCATTCAATTTTTCCCTTGCGAGGACCTTCGCCGCTCCCAATGCCATGGCGGTGTGCGAGTCGTGTCCACAGGCGTGCATCGCACCCTGGGTCTTGGATGCATATTCCGTTTCGGTCTGTTCAACGATCGGCAGCGCATCCATATCCGCCCGGATGGCGACCACCTTGCCACCCTCGCCTATCTCTGCGACAACGCCTGTTTTGCCCACTCCGCGCTTGACTCTGTACCCCAGCTTCTCCAGTTCATCGGCAACGATTCCCGCTGTCCGATGCAAGTCAAAGGCGATCTCAGGATGCATGTGAAAATCCCGGCGCCATTCGATGAGTTCCTCTGATATTGCATGTGCCTGTTTTATCATTATTTCTTCTCCTGAGTCCAAGTATACAGGGAAATAGGTGTAAGAGTAAACAAGTTAGGTTGCTTTTTATTCACGGGTTTAGTTTTTTACTTTTTCTTCGCCGTTTCTTTCTCTGCGGCAGCAAGGATTCTATCCAGTTCCGCTTCCTGGGCAGGTTCGAGCGGCGGAACCTGGTGCTCACGCAGGATGCGTTCAGCTTCCTCGAGGGCGTAATCTGCCATTTGTTTGCGTCCGAGTTTTTCGTCCCAGGTATCCCATGAGTTGCGTTCTGCAAATTTGGTCAGTGCCATTTCTCCGCCGCGCAGATGTTTCATGGTGTGCTTCTGGCCGAGGAAGTTGCGTGTGCCGTTCATCACATCGAGGATGATATTCACAGCCAGGTGTTCGGCGTCCGCCGAAAGCCCGCGACGCAGACGTTGCACACTACCGACCAGGTCGTTGTCCAAAACCATTTGAGCAAAGGAACCCATCACACCAGCTTCCATCTCACCGATGCCTGAGAGCTCATCAGCCCCAGCCAGGGCGGGGATGGCAGCGTTGAGTCCTCGCTCGAAGGTGTTCTGCGCGTCGATGGTATGGGAGTTGGTCGAGAAGCCGTATACATTGACGCTGAACCCGTAATAATGCCCGAGTTGAACCGTGGCAGCGGAGGAGATGCCCAATTCCACACCTCCCCAGATCAAACCGGTACGCGGTTCCAACATCCCCAAACGACCGCAATAAACCACGCCGCAACCGGGATTGATGAGTTGTGCCAGCACCAGTGGAGCCAGCGACTCGGCACTTTGTTGCACGATACTGCCTGTTATGGTCATGGGCGACGTCGCGCCGCCGGTGGGGCAGGGCAGATTGGCATGGATCACACCATACTTCGCCATCTCCATGATGGCTTCGGCGGCGATATCGTGCATGGTCAACGGGCTGACCGGTGATAGTGAAAGGGTCAGTTCTTCGGACTTGGTGCCAACCACAGCCGCCATCTCGACGGCAAAATGCACCTCATGTCCAAAT
>CAZYLM010000402.1:0-2074 GCA_964648645.1 uncultured Anaerolinea sp. | reverse complement strand
GTAACTGCTCAGGCATAGCAAACCTGAGTTGAACAGACATAAGCATTGTCAAAAAGCAAAAAACCGGGCACAATCGAAGTCATGGAACCGTTCCGAATACCAAGCGATGATGAAATTGGAGCTGCGTACGATGAAGGCAGAGAAGCTGTCATCCAGCTTTTTCATCAAACGCTTGGGAAATTGGCCGAGCGCATTCAGCGGCTGGAAGATCAAATAGCCAAGAATAGCGGGAATAGCAGTAAACCGCCGTCGAGCGATGGGTTGAAGAAGAAACCGAAGAGCCTGCGGCAGAAAAGCAGCAAGAAAAGCGGTGGTCAACCGAGACATCCAGGCAAAACGCTCAAAGCGGTGGCGAAGCCGGACCATGTCCAGGTCCATTATGCGAAGCGTTGCGATCATTGCCTGGCGGACCTGGAGAAAGTGGCCGCGCAAAGTTATGAAAAGCGCCAAGTCTTTGATATACCGCCAGTAAAGGTGGAAGTCACCGAGCATCAGGCGGAGCTCAAAACCTGTCCAGCGTGTCATCAAACCACAGTCGGCGAATTTCCTGCCGGGGTAGGTCAGCCGGTGCAGTATGGCGAACGGCTCAAAGCGCAAATGGTGTATATCAACCAAGGTCACTTTGTCCCTTTGGAACGCACGGCAGAGATCCTCGAAGATTTATATGGTCAACCTGTGAGCGAAGGGACGATTGTGGAAGCCTGCAACGAAGCGGCGAGGCAAGTGGGGCCGGTTTACCAACTGACGAAAACCGAACTAACCCGAACGGAAGACACGGGACATTTCGATGAAACCGGCAGTCGCATCAGCGGCAAGTTATGGTGGTTGCATGTGACTTGCACAAACCTGCTGACGTATTATGCAGTTCACCAAAAACGCGGCAGCAAGGCTCTGGACGCAATCGGCATTTTTCCGGTGTTCAAAGGAAAGGCGATGCACGATAACTACTGCTCGTATTTCCAGTATGAAGGCGTTCTCAACGCACTCTGCAATGCCCATCACCTGCGGGATTTGATCTTCATGCGAGACCAATATCATCAATCCTGGGCGACCGAGATGATCCAACTGCTGCTGCAGATCAAGCTTGCTGTGGCAGAGACACGCCTGGAACAGGAAAGCCTGTCATCTGCCCAAATCGCTGATTTTGAGAGCCGCTATGATGTCATCCTGGAGGCTGGCTTTCAGACTTGTCCCATGTTGGAGCCTGCCGACCCTCTGCCGAAGAAACGGGGCAGACCCAAACAACATCCTGCCAAGAACCTGCTGGATCATCTAAAGGCTCGCAAAGACGAAACCCTGGCTTTTATGTATGATTTTAAAGTCCCGTTTGATAACAATCAGGCAGAACGCGACCTGCGTATGGTCAAACTGAAGCAGAAAATCTCCGGCTGTTTTCGCTCAGAAGGTGGGGCTGAAGCCTTTTGTCGTATCCGAAGTTATATCTCGACAGCCCGCAAAAATAATCAGCCAGTGTTGGAGGCGTTGTATATGGCTTTGACTGGCGCACCTTTTCTGCCTCCTATTCTTCATGCTCGGCTCATGTCTTTAGCCTGAGCAGTTACGAAAACTATAAGAATTCCATCGTCCGTATTGTAAAAGGCGCTCAATACATGCCCGTAGGGGCTGGCGTGCTCATTGCTCCCCGGCTGGTTTTGACCTGCGCGCATGTGATCAATGACGCGTTAAATCGAGCCAAACTATCCCAACCAACCCCTACGTCGGATATGCTGATCTCTTTCGATTTCCCGTTGCCCGCGCCAATGCAATTTATCCGGGGGCGTGTGACACAGTGGCTTCCGCCAGGGGGAGATGGAAGGGGGGACATGGCCTTATTGGAACTGGACAACGACTCGCCTCCCGGTGTGGAACCTGCGCCCTTCATCCTCCCAGGTGAAGCTTGGGGGCATCTATTCCGAGCCTTTGGCTTTCCTGACGGCCACCCGCAAGGGAAGGATGCCTCAGGCGTGATACGCGGACGTAATGCCATTCAACGCATCATGATGGAACAGAACAACGCCGCCCAAAGCTTTGCCCTACCCGGGTTCAGCGGGACAGCCAGTTGGGATGATACCCT
>CAZYLM010000401.1:0-2122 GCA_964648645.1 uncultured Anaerolinea sp. | reverse complement strand
CGGATGCGCCCGGGGGCGTTCAGGTCGCCGTGGATGAGGATGGACAATTTGTCGTAATACACCTTCAAGTCCGAATCCTGAATCAGGTTTTCCTTGAAGTGAGATTGGATGGTCTCCTTATACCCGGCAGGGTAATCGCGATAGTAATGTCCGATTCCCGCCAGCCCGGGGTTCGCAGGGATATGCGCGCGGAGCGGGTCCGCCAGGGCGTGCGTATCGATGATATAGATCTTTGGTCCCGCAAAGTAACCGTACATGCCGATGGTGCCGTATTCGACCGGGCTGACATTTTCCTCTGCGGCTTTTATGCCCTGCGCCGCCCACTCATGCAAGCCGTGATATTTAACGTAGTTGATCCATCCATTTGCGCCAAAATAGAAATACTTCTCAAAGTTTATCTCGTAGCGGTCGGCAGAAACGCCGGGCTGGTCGCCTTTGATGAAAATAGGCGGGCGCTCAGCGGAAAGGGCTGTCAGAATAAGAAAGCCAAAGAATAGGACTCGCTGTCTGCTAGTGACGGGCCCGAAGGTCTTATCGAAGTCAAAGGTCATCAACAATATCCAGCCGATGACAAACATCGCCGAGAAGAACCGCCCGGACATGAAATCACCCCCGACCCAAATAATATAAGCAAAATAAAGCAGGCAGCTTGCCGCCATGCTGATCCGCTTTGCCTCACGCTGTATCGCAACCGAGATCACACCTGCCAGGATCGTCCCCAGCGTCAAGGGGTCCCAATGCAGCGAGTTCACGGTATACACCCAACCCTGCTCGAAAAGCAGGCTGGTGGGCAGCCCCGTTTCAGCCTTGGTGTAAAAAGTGTTCGGGAAAGGGAAGCCATAATAATACAGGCTGAACAACTCCCATAACAGAAGAGGGATGAATCCGCTAAAGATCACGAGCAACGTATTCCATCGGGATGTTTTATCTGAAAGCCATAAATGGATCAGCGGGGGTATGAAGAACAGCACCGTATCCAACCGGTTCAAGGCCCCCAGCCCTGCAAGCAATGACATGACGAATAACCGCTTCCGGGTCAGGGGCTCCGGCTGCAGGTACTGGATCAGGAACAAGACCAGCAGAAGATGCGTTAGCGGGTTCTCCAACCCCGACGAAGAGAAATCCACAAAGGCTGCCGACCCGCCAAGCAGAATGACTCCGACTAGAGACCGATCGATCCCTGATGCGTATCTGCGCATCAAAGTCACAGCCACCCATACAGAAAGGATCAATGAAGGTATATAAAAGGTGTATAACGGGTCTGAGATCAGCAGGTCAAAGAAAAACAGTACGAACATCCACAAGGGATGTGTATACGCCTGGACGCGCTCGCCGACATTCCAGACAATCCCGTATCCATGCAGGAAGTTATCCACGGTGCGGAGGGTGATGAAGGCATCGTCGGAAACCCATAAGTTTCGAATCAAAATAAAGGTCAATAATGCCAGGCTGAGGGAATTGACAATGCGGGCGGGACGGTCGATGCGGATCTTAATTTCGATTGGAGTTGGGGATTCGGAGGAGTTTGCTCTTGCCTCTGCCATGGAAATCTCCTTTTTTGGGATTATACATGAATCCACACATAGGTCTTACGGCACTGCAATCATTATGCAAACAAGAAAAGAGAGAGACCGGCGGGCAGACAGAAAGACAGCCGCCCTCTCTGCTCATCGATGGAAGCGAAGACCTTTCAAGGATCCGCGAAGGTTAAACTCGACCAGGTTTGTGACTTATGATTTTTCGCCCCAACAAAAAAAAAAGCATTGCATACTGCAAAGAATATAAATATATATCTGACGTTATGTGCTAACCTGCTGTTTGGTTCTTTTCCTCCCCCGTGATTTCATAAAATCCAAAACACGCGGCATGACATCCGAGTACATCGAATACCAGAACTTGCTGGGCGCAAAGTCATACGCACCGAGCGTCCGCACCACGTCGCCGCCCAAACCCTCCTTGAAGCGATACACGCCCCACATCGAGTCGCTTTCATCGAAGACATCCGGCGAGCCCCACAAATCGTAGGTCAGGCAACCACGTGTTTTGGCATACTTCATCGCCGCCCATTGCAAAAGATAGGTCGGCATTTTTTCACGATGCTTATCCCGCGACATGCCATAAA
>CAZYLM010000400.1:0-2129 GCA_964648645.1 uncultured Anaerolinea sp. | reverse complement strand
CCGCTTCATTGCTCAAATACCAATTGAGCAACCAATCGAGGTGAATCAGGCGGGCAAACCAGGATACGATGCCCTCTTGTGCAAGGATCAATTTCCAGGAATACACACGGACCACATAACTCGTCCAAAGAGGCAGGGTCACAGCAAGATAAAGCCAGGTCTTCAGCCGCGGTGAAGCGAAGCGCGCCATATAATATGAAAGCGGAAAAGCAATGATGACGCTGGCAATTGTCACCAATATAGCCATTACAGTTGTGCGCAGGAAGATCTGAAGGTTGGTGGGCAGCAATAATTTTGCATACGTAGAGAGAGTGAACTCACGAACCACCTGCCCTGTAAAACCATCCAAATAGAAAAAGCTGTTGATCAACAAGGTGATCAAGGAACCGATATACACCACCAAAAACCAAACCAGCGGAGGGGTCAAAAAGAGGGCAAGGACCAGTTTGGGGCGTTTATAAAAAAATGTCGATACGGAATTGAGCATCCTAGCCTCCCACGTAGCTAACGTGCTCTTTTTTCCATAACAGGCGGACTTTCTGCCCTTTTACCTTGGTCACATCCATGGATGTCGTCTTTAGGTTTTGCTCCACAACAACAAGATCGCCGCCACCCTCCAATTCGACAAGGTAGCGAGTGTACAAGCCAAGGTAGACCACATCGCGTACCTTCCCATCCGTCGTAAACATATCGTTTTCGACCTTCTCATCTGCTTTGGCGAGGTGTATCTTTTCCGGGCGGACAGAGAATCGGTTTGCAGCTCCTGTGATACGCTGGGCGACCTCGCCTGAAACGAGGTTGGAGGTCCCGACAAATCCGGCGACAAAAGGTGTCGCAGGGTGTTCATATACCTCTGCAGGCGACCCGATCTGTTCGATACGCCCTTCGTTAAATACCGCGATTCGGTCGGACATGGTAAGCGCTTCTTCCTGATCGTGAGTGACAAAGATGAAAGTGATGCCCACTTCGCGCTGGATGTTCTTCAATTCGACCTGCATCTGCTGACGCAATTTCAAATCGAGGGCACCGAGCGGCTCGTCGAGCAGCAAAACCTTGGGGCGGTTGATCAATGCCCGGGCGAGAGCGACCCGCTGCCTTTGTCCGCCCGAAAGCTGGGAGGGTTTGCGTCCGCCAAAGCCCGTCAGTCGGACAAGTTCCAGCATCTCGTTCGCGCGTTTGATGCGTTCAGGCTTCGATACACCCTGGATCATCAAGCCATAGGCGATATTGCCTTCGACGGTCATGTGCGGGAACAGGGCGTAATCCTGAAAAACCGTGTTGACAGGGCGCTCGTAGGGTGGCAGGTTGGAAACATCCTGCCCGTATAAAATGATTTGCCCGGAGGTCGGGCGGTCGAAACCCGCGATCATCCTCAGGCAGGTGGTTTTTCCAGACCCTGAGGGACCCAGCATCGAGAAAAATTCCCCATCCATGATCTCCAGACCAACCCCATCAACAGCTTTTACCTCGCCGAAATGACGGCTAACATCCTTGAACAGGATCGCAATGTCGCTCATACATACCCTCATAAAATGGAATAGGGACACGGCGGTCGGCCGTGTCCCTATAATGATACTCAGAAATCTATTGACCTACAATAGCCGTAAATTCTTCGGTCCAGCGGTCATAGGTGACGCAGTCTGAATTTCCATTTCCGCACTCGGCTACAGGCGTCTTCCAGAAATAGATCTGGTCGAACGTGTCAAAGCCGTTGGCGGCACAGCCTTCGGTGCCAAACAGTTCGCTGGCGCCATCACAAGCTGCAGGCACGGAAGGAGCCGAACCGAACCAGGAAGCCACATCGCCCTGCACCTTCGGGTCAATGGAGTGCTCGAGCCAGAGGTAGGCACAGGTGGGGTGAGGCGCATTCGCAGCCATCATGGTGGTGTCTGCCCAGCCAGTAGCTCCTTCTCCAGGGACCACACTAGCGATGGGAGCGCCGTCAGCTTGAAGCAGGTTCACCTGAAGCGGCCAGGAGGAGGAAGCAACGAAACCTTCGGTCTTGAAGTCTTCCACCTGAACAAGATAATCGCCCCAATACTTGGGAGCAATTTCACGTTGGGCGCGGAGCAGTTCCAAAGCAGCGGCAAATTGCTCTTCGTTCAATTCATAGGGGTCTTCGATGCCCA
>CAZYLM010000399.1:0-2131 GCA_964648645.1 uncultured Anaerolinea sp. | reverse complement strand
AAAAGACCTTCGCTGACTTGCTCGCGAAGATCGGTCACTGGCAAAACACGATGGTTCTCAAACAAAAGGCGCTGTTGCGCCTGAAAAGTCAACTAAACATCTGGAAGTATAGCAGGGCGGGCGGGTTTTGTCAAAGATGGTTCGTTCATCCCTTGCGCAGCCGCTTCTGCCTCTCCATCATGATGTTGAACTGCAACTGCTTCTCGCTGATGGTCTTCTTGAGCTTGTTGCGCTGCAATTCGTCGAAGGTGCCTTCGAGACGGTCTTTCAACGCGGCGATCTCCTGGAGTAGTTCCACCTCCGGCGAAACGATGCCTGCATTCTTCAATGCCGAATATGCCAGGCGTAGCTCTTCGGGCGTTTCAAAATAGGCGTTCAGATCGAGCGGCTTGCCTTTGCCCTTCAGGTTTTCGAAGTCGCCGCGTTCCTGCGCTTCCTTGATGATCTTTTCGACCGTTTTTTCGAGAGTCATGGGTTTCTCTTGGCTGAACGGCTGGATTTTACTTGAAAATCAATGCCTTGAAATTGCGGTTTTATCCTTATATACTTAAATCGAGAGGATGCCTTGCTGGAGATTCGTTTGCTCGGCGGGTTCGAGGTGAAATGCGGGGGGCAGGCTGCACATATATCAGGACGACCCGAACAATCCTTATTTGCCTATCTGGCTTTGAACGGCGGGGTCTTTCACCGTCGCGAGAAATTGGCTGCCCTTTTGTGGCCGGATGCGCCTGAAGAATCTGCCAGGGAGAACCTGCGGCATGTCCTTTGGCGAATCCGTAAGTCCCTTCGAGAGCATGATGAAATTGAATATATGGCATCCACAGACATCGACGTTGCCTTCGCAGAGTCTGCCCAATATTGGCTGGATGTATCCGTCCTGCGGACTGCAAAAGGCTGCGACACTGCGGATGCTTTGATCGAAGCTCTTTCCGTCTACCGTGGTGAACTTTTACCGGGTTTCCCGGACGAATGGGTGGTATTGGAACGCGAATACCTGAAGTACTTCTACGATCACAGCATGGCAAGGTTAATGGCGTATCTGGGCGCAGAAAATCGCTGGCTGGATATTCTGGAATGGGGCGAACATTGGATCGCCTTCGGGCAAAAGCCCGAGCCTGCCTATCGGGCTTTGATGTGGGCGCATATGAAAAAAGGGGACATGTCCAGGGTGGCGGACACTTACTCCCGTTGTGTCCGGGCGCTGGGCGAACTCGGCTTTGAGCCTTCAGAGCAGACCAATGATATGTATAAAAAGATCAGGGAGAGGGTGCCCCAATAGTGCACTGTTCTACGCCTGAGCCTGTAAGGGATGGAACGGTCACGCTTTGGTCACGGTGGGTGACATTCTAAAGAAACAAGGGACCGCTATATTTAAAGCGGATCGGGTGTTCCCCCGGTCGAGGAGATTACGATGACAAGAATAGTGACCCATCCCCATCCTCATTCACACCACCATGCGCTTCAGCAATTCCTGATCGGGGGTGCCATATTGCTGGTCCTCCTCGTGGTCCTGGTCCTTGCGACGTCCATCAAAGTGCCTGCCGTTACGGTTATTCCGCCGATAGACCGCTCGTTCGATGGCATTGAGGAACTGCGGGTCCAGCGCGCTTTTGCCTATTCGACCAACCTGTACGCCTACGATGGCGTCGAAGCTCTGAGAGCCCAGAGAATCAGTTGGACGAACGTCAAGATCCACGATTATGACGCTGTAGAAGATGTGCGCCTTGCACGGCAGCTTGACACCTACGCTTCTTCCTACGATAAGATCGAGGAAATCCGTCTCCACCGCTAAGCGCCTCGTTTGATCCGCCGCTTTTAGTGGTATCAGTTCAGCTGGTTAACCTGCACCAGTAGTCTTTGGTGCAGGTTATTTTATGCCCTGCAGGGGACGTCGAATGCCGCCGGGCAATAAAATTGACAATCTCTCCCGTCTCCTGTAAACTTCCTGAATGGACATAGACCTCGACCTCTACCGCTACGAAGTTCGAATTTCGTCCGATCCGCTTGTGCGGCTTTCCGCCATCGATGTCTCCCCGGCGAGTCCCAAGCGAACCATCGTGTTCATCCACGGTTTTGGGGGTAAGGCAGAGCAGTGGCAGTACCAGATGCAAAAATTTGCGATGGACAACCG
>CAZYLM010000398.1:0-2156 GCA_964648645.1 uncultured Anaerolinea sp. | reverse complement strand
ATCTCGCAGAGTACTGTGCTGATCCTGAACGGGGTCGAATATGAGCACTTCATCGAACCGTTACTCGAAAATGCGGACGGGGAACGCTTGATTATCACGACAACGAATGGACTTACTCCGCGTCAGTTGAATGGATCAGGCTCGAGTGAGCATGGGGCGGGTGATCCGCACATGTGGCTAGACCCGAATCTCGTCATCACCTACGTGGAGAACATTCGCGACGGGTTGAGTCAAGCCGACCCGGATGGTGCAGAAATCTTCAAGTCCAATGCGGAGGCGTATATAGCCCAATTAAAGGTATTGGATGAATTCATCAGGTCACAGGTGGAGGCGATTCCTGCCGAACGTCGATTGCTGGTGACGAACCATGAGGCTCTGGGCTATTTCTCGGAGCGATATGGCTTTACTGTTGTGGATACCATCCTGCCGAGTTTCAGTTCGGATGCCAGCGCTTCGGCGCAGGAAATCGCATCCGCCATCGAAGCGATCAAAACCTCGGGCGCGCCTGCCATCTTCCTGGGAGAGGTGGAGAATGACTCGCTTGCAGAGCAGATCGCGGCTGAAACAGGTGTAACAGTGGTCAAAGACCTGCATCTCGAATCCCTGACCGAAGGTGGACCTGCCGGGACTTATATCGACATGATGAAATATAATGTCATGCAGATCGTTGATGCGTTGAAATGACAGCCGACCTGACAGGTCTCATGCAGCCGCGTTGCCACGATAAAGATTGAAAGAAAGACCTGTCAGGTCTTTGGAAAAATATGTACCCAAACACCGACCATAAACACGACCAACCCATTCTTGATATCTCGGATTTAACCTTTCGCTATAACGGGCGGGATGCATTGGAAAGCGTCACCTTTCATCTGCACGAAGGGGAACGTGTCGCCATCGTTGGCCCGAACGGCGCAGGCAAAAGCACTTTGATAAAGGTGATCGCGGGCGTTTTGCAGCCAACTTCAGGCGAAGTGAACATCTATGGAGCGCGACCGAACAAACACGTCTGCATCGGTTACATCCCCCAGCGGAATCAGGTGGATTGGCATTTTCCTGTCAGCGTGGCGGATGTGGTGATGATGGGGCGCTCTGCGAAATTGGGTCCCTTCAATTTTCCTCACAAGCGCGATTGGGAGATCGTCAATCACGCTCTTGAAACGGTCGAGCTGGTGAACTTGTCCGGCCGTCAAATCAGCCAGCTTTCGGGTGGGCAGCAGCAACGCATGTTCATTGCCCGCGCCCTCGCCCAGGAAGCGGAATTGATGCTGATGGACGAGCCGTTGACCGGGCTTGACGCTCCTTCTCAAGAGGGGATTCTAACCTTGCTGGACCGGCTCAAATCCGAAAAGGTCACTGTGATGGTCGCCACCCATGATCTTGACCAGGCTGCGGCTCATTTTGACAGGATTATGTTGCTTAACCATAAAATTGTGGCATTTGGAAATCCAAATGAAGTTTTACACACCGATAATTTACTACAAGCTTACGGGGGGCGATTAAAGCCGGTCGATGGAAAAAACATCCTGAATATTGATGATTGTTGTGATGAAGGGGAACATGACCACATTCATTGATTTTCTCACAACCCCGCTTTCTTACGCGTTTATGCAAAGAGGCATGATCGCCGCCGTGCTTGTAGGAATTATTTGTGCGGTGGTCGGGACTTATGTCGTTTTGCGCGGCATGGCGTTTTTCGGTGATGCGCTTGCCCACACAATCCTGCCCGGTATCGCGTTGGGTTATCTAATCAGCGGGGGAAATAAGGATGTGCTTTTCTGGTGGGCATTAGGAACGTCCATTCTCGCAGCATTGGGGATTGGCGCCATCAGCAAGAATTCGGAGATTAAAGAAGATACCTCCATCGGTATCATCTTTGCCGGGATGTTCGCGTTGGGCATTGCGTTGATATCCACTGTTCGTAGCTATGCCGTGGATTTGAGCCATTTCCTCTTTGGGGACGTGCTCTCCGTCTCGGCGCAAAGCCTGTGGCTGATCCTCATCTTTGGTGGCATTGTCCTCCTCACTATTTTCGCTTTCTATAAAGAATTCACGACCCTATCCTTTGATCCCATCCTCGCCGCCACACTTCGGCTCCCCGTCGGCTTTCTTAATAACCTGCTCCTTGCCCTCATCGCCGTGACGGTTGCGGTCTCGCT
>CAZYLM010000397.1:0-2160 GCA_964648645.1 uncultured Anaerolinea sp. | reverse complement strand
CACACCGCTTGGCGAGGTTTGCGATGACGACTCCCGCTTCACACCAGACTGAAGGCTGATCCCCCATCACGAAACGCAGTTCCTTCGCCCGGTTCAAAACCACCACTCCGCGAAAACCCTTATCGCTGACCAGCACGTTCGAGCCACCGCCGAGAATGTAATACGGCAGGTCGAGCTCCCAGATCGTTCGCATCGCCTCAGCGAGTTCATCTGCCGATTTGACCGTGAGCAGGATATCCGTTGGACCGCCGATGCGGGCAGACGTATACGGCGCAAGAGTCACATTCTCCTGCACGGCGTCGCCAAACTTTTGGCGTAATACTTCAACGGAAGACGCTGTGTTTACCATGAACATCCTGTATTCCTGTGAGCGGGCTGCAAAGCCGGGAGCCCTTCGACAAACTCAGGGCAAGACTTTTGACTCCTCCGCTCCTTTATATCTCCTTCAACAGATCGGCTGTGATCTGATCGGCATCTCCTGCGGAGAGGACAAGAACCACATCGCCTTTATGCAAATGATCCAATAAATAGGCTTTCGTCTCAGCCACCGAACCGCTGTAACGCGCTGAAGCATGCGGCATGGCACCGACCACTTCGGCAGAAGAGAAATCCTGTTTTGCTTCACGCGAAGCGTATATCTCGGTCACCAGCACTTCATCCGCATCGCTGAAAGCGCGGGAAAATTCATATTGCAAAGTTTGTGTCCGCGAGTAAGTGTGTGGCTGCCAGACAGCCCAAATGCGCCGCTTCGCATACCGCGCCCTGGCAGCTGCCAGCGTGGCACGGATCTCGGTGGGATGGTGGGCATAATCATCGACAAGAAGAATACCTTTCGGTTCACCACGGACCTCGAAGCGGCGTCCGGTTCCGGTGAATTGACCCAGCGCCTCAGCCGCTTTTTGCATGGGAAGCCCGATCACTGCCGCAACGGAAAGCGCCGCCAATGCATTGCGGACGTTGTGTTCTCCCGGAACCTGCAAAGAGGCGCTGAACGCATTCGTCATGTTGCCCATATTGGTCATGACCGAAAAATCGAACCCGCCACGCTCATTGCGCTTCATCGTCCGTGCCTGCACCCACTGCGGGCTGTTGATGGTCATCTCACCCTGCACCGAATAGGAAACCACGCTCGATCCCTTGCGCCGCGCATGGCTGATGAGCGAGAACGCACCTTCGTCTTCTGCACAGGCAACCAGCGTACCGTCAGGCGGGAGCAGGTTCACAAAATTTTCGAAGGCGGAATACATATCGTTAAATGTCGGGAAGCAATCCGGGTGGTCATGTTCGAGATTTGTCACAACTGCGATCTGCGGCTTGAGTCCAAGGAACATGCGGTCATACTCATCGGCTTCGATCACAAATGTCTCGCCTTTTCCGGCGCGTGCATTGACCTTGAGGTTGTTCAGCGTTCCGCCCACAATGAAGGATGGGTCACGGTCAAGTGCCGATAACATCCAGGCAATCATGGCGGTGGTTGTAGTTTTGCCGTGCGTCCCAGCGACGGCGATGCCGATCTTGTTCTCCATCAACTGACCGAGGAAATCGGCCCGCTTATAAACTGGAATGCCCGCCTTCTTTGCTGCTTCGACTTCAGGATTATCATCTTTTATCGCAGATGAACGGATCACCTGATCCGCGCCAGAGACGTTGCGGGGGTGATGCCCAACAAATATCTGCACCCCAATGTGTTGTAAATCAGCGGCAAAGGGAGATAGCGATTGATCGGAACCGGTCACCTCATGCCCACTCTCCTTGAGCAGGCGCGCGATGGCAGAAAGCCCCGAACCCCCAATGCCGATGAAGTGAAAGTGTGTCATAGTTTTGTCATCCGCTCTGTCGAGGGCTAAGCCCCGACAGAGCAAAGGATAGTTAGATGTACACCACAATGATAAAGATAAGAATAATGATGACGGCAAAGTAAATGGAAGGCTCGCCGAGGAAGCGGGGAGGCATGACTGCCATCATCCTCTCAATGGCGTCTGCGATGGCGGGATCTGTCGCACGGCTAATGACTTTGGGGTAGGGGTAATTTGCCATGTGGTTGTAGTACAGCACAGAACCTGCAACCAGGTATCCGTTCACACCGCCCAGAACCGCACCAAAGAGGGTATCCTGCAAATGCTCGCGGATGGCCTTGCCAGCAAAACGCGAGATGTTCAC
>CAZYLM010000396.1:0-2160 GCA_964648645.1 uncultured Anaerolinea sp. | reverse complement strand
CTTCCCTTTTCGATCTGGATCACGCGCTTCGTCAAGAACGTGGACGTGCGCGACTCAGGCTCGGGCCACGCCACCACGACGAATACCATCCGCCAGGCGGGGTTTGGCTGGGGCGCGCTTGTGTTGGTCCTCGATATCGCCAAAGGATTTTTACCGACTTACCTCGCCGCAAAATTTTCCGGCGAGGTATGGGTGATTGCCCTCACAGCAACAGCCGCTGTCGTCGGTCACTGCTGGCCCCTGTTCGCCCAATTTCGCGGAGGGATGGGGCTTGCGACAGCAGGCGGCGGGATATTGTCTTTGAATCCGCTTGGTTTTTTGATCTGTCTGGGATTATTGATCTTTCTTGTGCTTGTAGTTCGTCATTCGGCCCGCGCAAGCGTCTTTGCCGGAATCCTTATGGCGCCGATTCTATGGGTTTTGAATATTCGTGACGTTACATTTTGGGCGGCGGTGGGGGTCGGTGCAATGATCGCCCTCCGCTTTTTGATCGATTGGAACCGCAAATACCGCGAGTTATGGTTGGATAGGGAAAAGAAAAATCCATAACTCATCATATTGGGGACCTACGTGAAAATCGTTTCAGCCTGATCCTGCATCGATTGCCATAGCGCTTCGACATGTTCACGTTCAGTTTGCAATGAACCGATGGACACTCGCACCATCCAACGTCCATCAAGAATTGCAGGCGTCAGATAGGCTTCACCGGAATTGTTGATCTTTTCGACCCAAGCCAGGGTGTGTTTATCGAGCGATTCTCCCTCCAAGCCTGGCGTTTCATACCGGACGCACACCGTCTGCAATGGGACGGGGGCAAGCACTTTCCAATTTGGTTTTGCCCGTATCTGCTCTTCAAGCCACTTCGCATTGGCAATATCCCGCCGCAGACGGGTTTGCAAACCTTCCACTCCCTGCTCGCGGATAAGGCACCAAAGCTTCAAGGCGCGGAAGCGCCTGCCGAGTGGAATACCCCAATCGCGCAGGTTCTTTACCTTGTCATCCACTGCGCTTTGCAGGTAACTTGGGTTTGTGCTCATCACACGGATGAGATGCTGCGGGTCGCGCACAAAATAAAGCGAGCAATCGAATGCGGCGCCCAACCACTTGTGCGGGTTAAGTACCAATGAGTCTGCGTTTTCGACCCCTTCCCACATCCAGCGGCACTCGGGCAGGATCATGGCTGAACCTGCCATGGCCGAGTCGACATGCAGCCAAACGGCGTGACGCTTTGCCACCTCTGCAATGGCTTTGATGGGATCCATGGCAGTTGTGGTGGTCGTTCCGACGGTGGCAACGATGGCAGCGGGGATCAAACCGCGTTCTTTATCTGCTTTGATGGCTGCTTCGAGGGCTTCCGGTTTCATGGCAAAGGTTTCATCATAAGGGATGGTGCGGAGGTTCTCCCGCCCAAACCCTGCAAGCAATGCGGCTTTATCGACGGAGCTGTGCCCATGCGCCGACATGTAGACGATCAATGGTTTTTTCTCGCCTTGCAAACCGCCGCGCACGAGCGAATATTCAGACGCGCGTTCGCGCGCGCACAACAATGCCACCAGTGTGCTTGTGGATGCGGTATCCTGGATGACCCCGCTCCATGAATCGGAAAGACCGAGCATCTGGCGCATCCAGTCTGTGGTCACTTCCTCGACTTCGGTGAGCGCCGGGCTCGATTGCCACGACAAGCCCAGAACGCCCATGCCCGTGCTCAGGAAATCGCCAAGTACGGAGGATAATTCTCCATTCCCTGGAAAGTACCCAAAAAATTTCGGGTGCTGCCAGTGCGATAAGCCTGGCAAAATAAGTTCTTCAAGATCGCGAAAGATGAGGTCGAAGGATTCAGACCTTGTTGGCGGTGTGTTCGGTAATTGTTCTTTGATGTCCCCGGGGGCGAGCCTCGATCGGACCGGAAGACCTTCCACCTTTTTTCTGTAATCTGCAATCCAATCGATGACCTGGTGTCCGATGCGGCGAAATTCCTCGGCGTTCATGATGAGGCTCCTTCAATAGAATTTATTTGTCTTTTGCCAGCGTGGTCTTTTTCCCCTCATATTGATTTTCCAGTAATTCCAAAACGAAACACAGTGATGACAATCGGTTGAGATATCTTTGCAAATGCGGGTTGACCACTTCCTCGCCGTCGAACAATTCCACCACGCGCCG
>CAZYLM010000395.1:0-2162 GCA_964648645.1 uncultured Anaerolinea sp. | reverse complement strand
GTGGATGATATGACAGCCGATGATATCGCCATCCTGGAATTTTCTTCCTTCCAGCTTGACCAGATGACGGTTTCCCCGAATGTTGCGGCGATCCTCAACATCACCCCGAACCATCTTGACCGGCATGGCACGATGGAAGCATACACAAATGCCAAGGCTCGAATTCTGGAGTTCCAATCCAGCGCAGACACCGCCATCCTTGGGCGTGACGATAAGGGCGCATGGGGATTGAAGAATACGGTCAAAGGAAATTTGCTGGCGTTCTCCCTGCGTGATTTGGATGAAGGGTTGAATGGTGCGTATTTGCACGATGGGTTGCTCAGCCTGCGCGACGGTTTTGCCTACGTTCCGCTTTTGATGCGTGAAAAGGTCCAGTTGCGCGGCGACCATAACGTGGCAAACGTACTTGCGGCGTTTGCGATCGGTCATGCGGCGGGCTTCAAGCTCGATGATATGTTGGAAGCTGCTGAAGAATTCCGCGGTGTGCCGCATCGGCTGGAACTGGTCCGTGAACTGCACGGAGTCCGCTGGTATAACGACTCGATCGCCACCGCTCCAGAACGCAGCATGGCAGCAGTTCATTCTTTCGACGAACCCATTGTGCTGATGCTCGGTGGGCGTGATAAGAACCTGCCATGGGGCGACCTGGCAAAATTGGTACATGAACGCGTGGATCATGTGGTGCTCTTTGGTGAGGCGGGGGAGATGATTCAGAAAGCAATAACAGGCTTCAGCGGAGTCGGAGGCGTGGACATCCGCAAGGCGCAGACGCTCAAAGAGGCGGTTACGCTTGCGGCGGATGTCGCATCCGATGGAGATGTCGTCCTTTTATCACCGGGGGGCACAAGCTATGACGAGTTTAAAGATTTTGCAGAGAGAGGAGCAGCGTTTCGAAAATGGGTCTCGGAACTGCCGTAAAAGAAACACCTACACAAACCGCCACCCGCGCCACGTTCGGGTTCGACATGCCTTTATTGGTGATCGTGGTTGCATTGATTGTGTTCGGGCTGGTCATGCTGTACTCCGCTTCGTGGGATTTCTCGCGTGCAGCGAACGACGGCGATGCGATGTACATGTTCAACCGCCAGTTGATGTGGCTGGGGCTCGGACTGGCTGGCGCAGTGGTACTCGCCTTTATCGACTACCACCGCTGGCGGCAGTTGATCGTGCCTGCCATGGCGTTCACCGTTTTGATGTTGGTCGTTGTGCTGGTGATCAGTGAAGCGCGCTTCAACGCCACGCGCGCCATCTTCAATGGTTCGATTCAGCCTTCGGAACTGGCAAAATTGGTTTCGATCCTTTACATCGCTGTCTGGTTGTATGCCAAGCGCGAGATGTTAAAGGATGTCACCTTTGGTTTGATCCCGCTTGGTGTGATCCTTGGGTTTGTCGGCGGTTTGATCTATCTGCAGCCGGATTTGAGCGCCGCCGCCACCGTGCTGATGCTTGGCGGATTGCTCTTCTTCCTGGCGGGCGGCGACATGAAACAGATCGGCGGCTTGTTGATCGTCGCCGGGATCGTGGCGTATTCGGTGGTGTCCGTCAGCCTCACCGGGCAGCAGCGCGTGCAGGATTTTGTGACCGGCATCAAGGATCCCTTACAGGCTTCCTATCATGTGCGTCGTTCCTTTGAAGCCATCGTCAATGGCGGTTGGTTTGGTGTGGGCATCGGTAAATCGCTTTCCAAAGTGACCGGCCTGCCTGTGCCTCCCACCGATAGCGTCTATGCGGTTGTGGTCGAAGAACTGGGCTGGGTTGGCGGTGTGGGATTGATCTGCTTGTTCGGTTCGTTGGTCTGGCGTGGACTTGTCATTGCCCGCCGCGCGCCTGATATGCTTGGTACTCTCATTGCTTCAGGTCTGGTCATCTGGATCGGCTTGGAAGCTCTTATCAACATGGCAGTCATGGTCGGGCTTTTGCCTTTCGCTGGAAATGCCCTTCCTTTTGTAAGTGCGGGTGGTTCGAATCTGGTCACTACCCTTGCGGCGCTTGGAATTTTGTTCAACGTTTCCCGTCAGGGAAGCGCGGCTCATGTTCCCGATGATGAATGGAGGTCTTACGGTGCGGTTGCTAATCTGCGCTGGTGGAACGGGCGGGGGAGTGTACCCCGCGCTGGCCGTTTACGAAGCGCTAAGAAGTGATCATGCCAGCGTTGAAACCCT
>CAZYLM010000394.1:0-2166 GCA_964648645.1 uncultured Anaerolinea sp. | reverse complement strand
CCATTCTCCCTTTACAGTCTGAAACTGTGGATATGAACGGATTGCTGCCCGACCGGCGCATTGCACTCTGGCCTTACAGCAAGATCAATGATCCGCGATTAAAGTTCGAGGATGACTTTATCTTTGTGTCTGCCAAACCCGATTTGCCCTTATTCAAAGTCGGTGTTTTCAATCCGCGCGGCTGGGTTGCATATTGGAACAGGGACGTTCTGTTCCGCAAGACATTCACCATTCAGGCTGGGGTTACTCTCCCTGATAATGGCTGCAATGCTGAAATCTATTGCGACGAACATTTCATTGAGTTGGAAAGCCTCGCACCCCTGGTTAACCTTGCGGTAGGGGGGTCGGTCAGCCATACGGAAACCTGGGAACTATACGACACCCTTGAGCAGGACTTCCTGCCTGGGCGGGTTGTCCAGTTGGTGAAATGAAGGCGGCAATGGCGCGCATGACAACAGGAGAAATTGAACAGTGAAGATAAAAATTCGTGCGCCGTTCTTTGAGACCAGTGTAAAGAATTACATCTTTGGTGATACCGTGTTGGAATATGCCAAAGTGGCGGATGCGGCGGCGAGAGAATATGATGTCGATGTGCTGTTTGTTGCGCCTTATACCGAGATCCGCCGTGTGCGGGAGAATACCGATCGGCTGATCGTGCTTGCTCCACACATGGATGCGATCAAGCCTGGGCGTGGCATTGCCGATGTGCTGCCCGAGGCGTTGAAAGCGGCAGGTGCGCAGGGCGTGGTGCTCAATCATAGTGAGAGACCGGTGACCTTGAACGCATTACAAAAGACCATCGACCGTGCCAACGAACTGGACCTGCTCACTTTTGTATGCGCAGACACCGTCGCAGAGGCGCAGGCGATCGCACAGCTCCACCCGGATATCCTAAATCCCGAGCCGACAGAGTTGATCGGCAGTGGGACCGTGAGCGAAATGGGCTATGTCAAGGAAGTCATCCGGGCTGTGAAGTCGATCGACCCATCCATTTTGGTGGAACAGGCCGCTGGTATAACCACGGCACAGCAGGTGTATGATTTCATCATGGCCGGGTCTGAAGCGGCTGGCTCGGCATCTGGTATTCTTACATCACCCGATCCGTATGCGCTCTTGAACGATATGGTCCGCTCCGTAAAACGGGCGAAACAAGACCTGAACAAACAAAATGGATGGTCTTCGAAATCGGTTTAGAGGAGTAGGCATTTATGGTTCATAGGGAAGAATTCAAAGTCACCTCCAATGATGGGCTCCCCACGTTTCATAATGTGACGGAGTTTGCTCGAGCCACCGTGAAGAATTCAGGGATCCGCAACGGCATTGTGACGGTTTACTCGCATCACACGACCTGTTGTGTGATCATCGACGAGGATGCCTTCGATGTCACAGAAGGCGGGTTGAAGACATTGCAGCGGGATTTTGCCGATGCATTGGAAAAGATCATGCCAACCTTTCGCGAGGAGGGGATGTATCGTCACCCGGGACCGAAAGCTAAAAAATTCGGGATGGAGCACGGCGAAGACGAAAAGACCTGCCGCAATACAGATGCGCATCTAAGGTCCGCTCTAGTGGGACGAAGCGAAACCGTTATTGTGATCGATGGCAAATTGGACCTGGGTGAATTTGGGCATATCTACTTCATCGATTTCGACCAAACCCGGGCGCGTACTCGGACGGTCCAGATCCAGGTGATGGGGGAATAGGCTTTCCATCTTCCGCCTTGTACGGAATTAAGACTGCCCAACAGAGCGGGGATTTCCATCGTAGAAAAATAGTATTTTTTGCCTTTCCTTATAAAGCAGGGCGTGATACATATTGATTAACAGCAACGAAAACCTATTAGCTGTTGCCATTCTGTTTTTGTAAAGGAAACAAGCCTACAACCATCATGCATGAACTTCCAGTAACACAAAATCTCCTAAAGATCGCCCTCGACTATGCGGATAAAGCCAATGCCAAACAAGTCACGGCATTGAACATCGTCATTGGCGAACTTTCCAGCATGGTGGATGACTCAATTCAGTTTTACTGGGAGACCATCGCAAAAGATACAATCGCAGAAAAAGCGACGTTGCACTTTCAGCGGGTCCCTGCTGAATTGCAGTGCATGACCTGCTTCAACAAATATCACCCCAAAGACGGCGAACTGATCTGCCCGCAATGCCG
>CAZYLM010000393.1:0-2182 GCA_964648645.1 uncultured Anaerolinea sp. | reverse complement strand
CTTTTTCCCTGGACTGTCCGTCCAGGACAGGCTGGCTGGACGGCTTCGCCGTCCCAGCCCTGGTTGTCGAGCTTGCCGAGATACAGCACAGGTATCCCACTCGTGGAGTTTATCCTGAGTTTAGCGAAGGGCTCGGGGACAAGACGCAAGCAGTTGGGCAGCTTGTTCAATATGATCATCCTGCATCATTTAATTCGTTGATGGAAAAGAACTTTATACTTGTTTGGAGTATTCACCAAAAGAAGATTATTATTGAGTCCGACCACGCTTAAAGGAGAAGTCATGAACGAGTCAACCCGCCGTATCAAAGGACTAGGTGAAGTGTCAATCCGCGTCAAAGACCTTGACGCCATGTACAAGTTTTATGAAGAAGTGGTTGGACTCGAAATGTTGAGGCGAGAAGAGGATTTTGTTTTCTTCAAAGTCGCAGAGGGCTATGGTGGTCATACACAAAATCTTGCCCTCTTTGAGACAAGCGAAGAATTAAGCGAAGAAAAGACGACGCTCCATCACATTGCGCTTAATATAGCACTTGAAGGTTACGAATCCGAGAAAAGACGACTTGAGGTCTTGGGGTTAAAGGTAAATGCAACTATACACGAGTGGTTGCATGTTCGCTCGCTCTATTTCCATGACCCAGAAGGAAATACGTTGGAGTTCGTCTGTTACGATGAGAGCGTAAAATAGGCATAGTGTGATGCGCATCAAATACCGCCGCCTAACAAAGCGTGCACCCCGTCTCACTTCGTTCGCGGGGCGAACGGCCTGACCCTCGGGCGAACGCCGAGGACAGGCGCTGGGGACTGCCCGGAGGGCGTGCGCACATCCCAGGCAGTTTTCTGGTTGGGCGGATTCCGAGTCAGAAAGCAGAAAGATTCCCGTCTTGACAAAACAGAAAATATGTTCTATTCTCCAATAAAGGAGAACACCCATGAAACATGAAATCACCATCACACCGGTCCGCGTGGCTGAGCTGCTTGCCGAAGGTGAGCGGATGCCGGTCAATGTGCATGTGATCGACCATCCTGATGCGTGTGTGCTGGTCGACACCGGCATGACGGAACTGCACCCGGCAGTGGCTGATATGGACCCCCGCCTCCTTCCACTGAACAAGCAGGGCATCGACCTTGCTCGAATTGATATCGTTGTCAACACGCATCTGCACTTCGACCATTGTGGCGGCAACCATCTCTTTGCAGGCAAGCCGATCTACGTCCAGCGTTTGGAGCTCGAAGCCGCACGCAACCAGGACGACTACACCATTCGTGAGTGGGTCGATGCTCCCGGTGTGGAGTACGTGCCGGTCGATGGCGAGTTCGAACTGCTTCCAGGGCTTCGGCTCGTCCCTGCGCCGGGGCACACAGACGGCATGCAGATGGTCGTCATCGATACTGGCGCGCGTCCGATCATTGCCGGGGGTGATGTGGCAGTTTGGTTTGGCGAGCTCGACGAGCCGCATACTGAAGGTCAACTGCGGGTGCGCGCACTCGATCCAGCGCTGGTCTGGCTCACGCATGTGGAAGAGCCGTGGCGTCCTGGTCATGCAGGCTGATGCTAATTTCGTCAAAGCAGGCGGGGTATCGCGGCGAAGTCTTAAGCAATGTAACTTTCCCTTTGACATCTTGATAAGAACGAACATATAGTGTTCAATTTATTAATATTTTTCAGCATGACAGGATTAACTCATGGATAAAACATCCCCTCAAAACAAAAAATCCGTCAAAGACTATGTTGACGCACTTGATGATGAGCAAACTGCAAAAGATAGCCAGGCGCTTATTGAAATGATGCAGCGAATCAGCTGTCAGAAGCCAAAGCTTTGGAATGCGGGAACGATCGGGTTTGATTCCTACCATTACAAATATGACAGCGGACGCGAAGGTGACTGTCACGTGCTTGGCTTTCACCCCAAAAAAGGGAAGACGACCATTTACCTGATGGACGGCACAGCACGCTACTCTGAGTTGCTGGCCAGGTTAGGCAAGTATTCCACGACTGGGTATTGTGTTTATATCAAGCGCCTTGGCGATGTCGAGCTGACGATCCTTGAGCAAATCCTGCGAAAGTCATATGAGAATATCAAGTCTCAAGACGGGCATATAAACCAAATCTTATGGCAAACCGCAAAAAAATAGGATATCCTACACGTTATCAGGCATCTTTTCCTTGGACAATCGCCAGG
>CAZYLM010000392.1:0-2193 GCA_964648645.1 uncultured Anaerolinea sp. | reverse complement strand
ACCTGCTTAACTACCGCGCCGCAAGCGCCCAGATGTTCGCCATTGCGATCGTTGTCGCAAGCATGGATTACATAAGTTCAGTGCTGAGGGAACGTGTAGTTTAGCCGGAATAAGCCCCACGACAGTGTGGGGCTTATTTTTTCGGAAACCTTACTCTACGCGTCGGATAAAGTCATGCGCAAGCTGGAAAACCTCATTCCGCGCCGCGTCCCTTGTCACAACGTGGCTTGACCCCGTTATATAAACCTTTGTTTTGTCTGCCGTATTGACTAGCCCGGCGTTTATCTTTTCCGCATTTTCAGGCAGGACGTAGGTATCGTCTTTCGAGTGGATCAACAACACAGGTTTGTCCACCAAAGGCAATGCCGCTTGCATCTCTCTAAGCAGCAATTTCAACTCCGCAATCGAGCGGATCGGATTCTGCGGGTAGGAGACTTGTTCCTTGTAAGCCTCCTTGTCGAACCATGATGAACCGGGCGGGTCCTTCGTCTTCGGCATGAATTTGATAAAACGGCTGTATAGTTTGATGACTGTAACCGGATAATTTCTCGGGTCGTTGGGCAGGGAGTAGGGCGTGGACATCGCGATCACTCCAACCGCATCCAATCGGGTAGACATCAATAGACTCAACACACCGCCCATCGAAAGCCCGGCGAGGAAGATCTGGTCGGTCATGCCGCGGAGGAGGTGAAAGCCGTCCTCGACAGATGAGACCCAATCGGTCCAGCGTGAGGCGATCATATCGTCAGGGGTGGTGGCGTGACCGGCAAGTCGAATCCCCAGACACGAATATCCCTGCGCATTCAGATATTCCCCCATCAATCGCATTTCTTTGGGCGCACCGGTAAAACCGTGGATCAGCAGTATCCCTGTGCGATTTCCTGAAAGGAAAAACGGTTCAGCGGTCTTGGCAATGTTCATAGGAGTCCTTTTGAATATTTTACTCAAAAAGGGATAGTAAACTAAAAAAGCGATCCCAGGCAAGATTGCCCCAAAAGATGGCTTCTTCATAATTCCACATTTTCAATTTTGAGTGCGCGACCACCATCAAAGCGGAGCCAATGCCCTTTAATATATCCAACTCCGGATCGCGTTTTTACGTTTTAGCCACATTGAGAGATTAATCCGTCCTAAAACTTCATTAACTCTAAGTTCTTAAGAGTCCTCATTATTCAAATCCAAACCCAGTTTGTTATTACAATACCTTTATTCATAAATTGCACATTTCCACTTCAAAAGACCAACTTGTAATCGCACCTGATAATAAAACAAGCTCACCCTGAATTAAAGCTTCGAGGGTGAGTTTGTTTCAAGTTCTACTGAACAGCTAATGAAGAGCGTTCTCTTTATTTATCAATCGAGGGTTAATCCTCACTGCCTTCGTAGTAGTAACCTTCTCCAGGATTGGTGCTAGGGTCGCCGAAGATCCAATCAAGACCATTTCCCTCAAAAGTATAATCATAGTAGTATGCCCAATAGGGTGAGTAGAATGTAATCACATCACCCTGAGAGGCAGCTTCTTCCTGGCAATGTTCTCCCTGGAAAATCCAAGCATAAGGTTGACCTTCAGTTGGTCCGTCGTAAACGTTATAACATAGACTGCCAAACCCTCCCCTTTCGGGCACTTTATCCCAGAAAGTGGAACCAGCAAGGAAGACCTGAACCTGCTCACCTGCCAGCACGCGCGAGGCGGTACACCATACCTCACCCACACCCTCCGCAATATTGCAATCAAGCGGGTAATACTGGCCGTTCATCAGGACGGATCCACCTTTGAAATCAGCGTCGGTAAAATCGCCGGTATATTCGAAGATGAAGATCACCCCGCCGCCTCGATCATTGCGAGTCTCGCGCAGGGTCAGGATGCCGTTCGCCGCAAGCACAGGGCTGGCTGTAATTGCAAGCAGGGCAACCAATGCCAATAAAACGGATGCAACCTTTTTCATATCTATCTCCTTTATTAAAAAAACGGCTTATCAATACTGAAATTATACATCTATACTCCGAATTTCCACCCCTACCTTTGGGCTATTTGCCAATCAATACGGACCTGCAAGGTTGTCGAACAAATTGTTCCCCCCTGACCGACCCTATTTACCATCCATTTCGGGGATATATATCCAGCCATACCTGATGATGGAAGTATAATCACCCAGTATGTCCATTCTTTCAGGCAAACACATCTTGCTTGGG
>CAZYLM010000391.1:0-2200 GCA_964648645.1 uncultured Anaerolinea sp. | reverse complement strand
AATTGAACGATGACGAGTTCATCGCCGCCGGGGGCAATGTCAGCCTCAACCATGTGGACTTTATGATCGGTTCCCCGCAAATGGATATCGACGGCATCACCAAAGACGGCAGCCGTGAGCCGGTAATGCGCAGCGGTGAGTGGGCGATCAAGCTATAAAAAACAAACGGTAAAGACCAAAGCGGACATGGCAGCCATGTCCGCTTTTTGCATGGATGAACGAGTCGTGTCATAATTGAGCGACATCGATCAAGGAGAATCCATGGCACGCAAACCCGAACTCACCCCCGATGAAATGTTACAGGGCGAATACAAGTACATCGCCAATACCGCCTTTCAGGCGAATGAAGACCGTTCCCGAGTCACATCCTTTTATTTTGTATCGGTCGGTTCCTTCGTCGCCGCCATCGTCGGCACTCAAATGGAGACACAATCCCGGACGGTTTCTTTCGCCTTCTTCGCGCTCTTCCTCGTGTTGAGCATCATGGGCGCATTGACCATCGCCCAGCTTGCCAGACTGCGCGCTGCATGGCACGAATCGGTCGAGGCGATGAATCAGATCAAGGATTATTACATCAAACATCATCCTGAGATCGAACCGGCTTTTAAATGGCGCGGAGGAAGCATTCCCAAAACGAACAAACCGTACAGCATTGCCAACCTGATCGCCGTCGAAGTCGCCCTGCTAAGTTCGCTCACCACCGGTGCAGGTGCGTACTTCCTCCTCTCCTTTCTCGGTGCGGTGAACTGGGTCAGCTGGCTGATCGTCTTTGCCAGCATCGTCGTGGGCTATGCAGTGCAATGGGCTTGGTATTTGCATCTGCTCGTCGATAATCAGTAGAACCGACTTAAACCAGTCCAACAAAAGGATTCATAAATGCCAAGAGAATATATCGGGCAAAACCCCACTTCCTTCCAGCGTCGCCCTCACCTCACCAAGGACGATTCCTGGATCCGAGAATATCTGAAGACTGCCAAAGTTGCGCGCATTGCCACCTCTGTGGATGGGCAACCCTTCATCAACACCAGTACCTTCTGGTACGACGAAATAGAACACCAGATCGTATTTCATTCCAACATCGCGGGGAGGGTCCGCTCGAACATCGAGTACAACCCCAAAGTCACACTTGAGGCGAGCGAACTGGGCAGACTGCTCCCCTCGAATGTGGCGTTGGAATTCTCACTGCAATTTCGAAGTGTAAACGTTTTTGGCATCGCCAGAATCATAACCGACCCGGACGAAGCAAAAAGGCTTTTATACGGTCTGATAAGCAAATACTTCCCAACCTTGAAGCCCGGAGAGGAGTTCCGCGAGATCAACGACAAAGAACTGCGGGCAACCTCGATCTATGCGATCAAGATCGAGGGATGGAGCGGCAAGGAGAATTGGGACGAGGAAGCCGAACAAAGCGACGAATGGAAACCGCTCGACGAGAAGTGGTTCGAGTACTATCGAAATAATTCCTGAAAGGACAATATGAACGAGAACAGCCGCACTGAAGAATTCCAGGTGGATGGCGAGAAGATCATTGCCAAGATCAAGGAACTGCTCCATGAGGGCAACATCCGCCGGGTCATCATCAAGGATAAAGACGGCAAGACACTAATGGAGATCCCGGTCACATTCGGGGTCGTTGGCGTATTGATCGCGCCGCAACTCGCCGCCCTGGGAGCCATCGCCGCGCTTCTAACTGAAGCGACCATCGTAGTGGAAAAATCGGAATAGCATGAAATCCTATCGTAAAGAACTCTGGTTCAACATCTCCTCTCGCCGGGGGTTTGTGAATATCACCCATGACGTGGAGCAGGCACTGCAGGAAAGCGGGATCAAAGAAGGGTTGTGCCTGGTTAATGCCATGCATATCACCGCATCCGTCTTTATCAATGACGATGAGAGCGGATTGCATCACGATTACGAGAGATGGCTGGAGAAAATCGCACCTCACGAGCCGGTCAACGGATATCGTCACAACGACACCGGCGAGGACAACGCCGATGCGCACATGAAGCGTCAGGTGATGGGGCGCGAGGTGGTGGTTGCAGTGACCAACGGTCAACTTGATTTTGGGACGTGGGAACAGATATTTTACGGCGAATTCGATGGCAGAAGACGCAAGCGTGTTCTTGTAAAGATCATTGGAGATTAGAGATTGGAGATTGGAGAAAATTTTATGCGGTTACAGAATAAATTGATTGCGACT
>CAZYLM010000390.1:0-2209 GCA_964648645.1 uncultured Anaerolinea sp. | reverse complement strand
ACCGTCATCCGTTCAAGGGCAACATGGACATCAACAAGCTCAAAGCCTTCATCGCCAAGTATGGGCGTGAGCAAATTCCGCTGGGCATGATCACAGTCACGAACAATGCCGGAGGCGGTCAGCCCGTTTCGATGGAAAATCTCAAAGCAGTTGCCCAGGTCTACCGCGAGCATGGCATCCCGTTCTTCATCGATTCCGCCCGCTATGCCGAGAATGCCTACTTCATCAAACAGCGTGAACCCGGTTATGCAAACAGATCGGTCAAAGAGATCGCGCATGAAATGTTCTCGCTTGCCGACGGTATGACCATGTCTGCCAAGAAGGATGCCATCGTCAACATCGGCGGGCTGATCTGCATGAACGACGACACGCTCTTCCAGAACGTGAAGAATGAATTGATCCTGCGCGAAGGCTTCCCCACTTATGGCGGACTCGCAGGTCGCGATCTGGATGCTATGGCGGTTGGATTATACGAAGGCTTGGATGAAGATTATCTGCACTATCGCCTCGGGCAAACGGCGTACCTCGCCTCACGCCTGAACGAAGCTGGGATTCCCACCCTTCAGCCGACCGGTGGTCATGGCGTATACGTCAATGCTGGGGCGATCTTCCCGCACATCCCCAATTACGAATTCCCCGCGCAAGCCCTCGCCGTAGAAATCTATCGCGAAGGCGGCATCCGCGGTGTGGAGATCGGTTCGGTCATGTTCGCCTGCCTCGACCCGGAAGATAACAAATGGCATTACCCCGCGCTTGAATTATTGCGTCTCGCCATTCCGCGCCGGACGTATACGCAAAGCCATCTCGACTATGTAGCCGATTGTCTCGCCGCCATCAAAGCCCGTGCGGACAATGTAAAAGGCTACAGATACACATACGCCCCAGAATTGCTGCGTCACTTCACGGCCAGGTTTGAGCCGCTGTAAATTTAATCAAAAATTCGCCATGATGAATCCGCATTTGTCATGGCGAATTTTTATTTTCAGGGGGTTCCGAGCAACGAAACCAACAGTGAAAAAGCCTGCTCCTGCACAAGCTATAATAAGGAATATGTATCGAAAAGAAACAAGTTTATTAGAGAGGTTTTTCATGGGTGATCAATTCGATAATCAACAATACCCGAACGACCCGCCCCCACGTCACTATCTGATCTATGCAGTGACCGGAGCCATCATTAACCCGTTGGCAAGTTTGATCGGTTTCATTCTTCTTGGTCTGCTCAATCTTTTGCTGACAGGCATCGGCATTTCGCCCAGCACATCCTTTTTCTCGGTCGCCCTGGGGTTTGTGTGGATCCTCCCCATTTGCATCATCCCGCAGATTTTGTTCGGCGCACTGACAAGTCTCGTCATCGGGGTCATCTATGGAAAGATGGAAACCGCCCGGTCGAAAACACCGAAACAGAAACTCTATTTCAACCTGCTCGCTGCCGCCGTGATCGGAATAGTGGGTCCGCTCCTTATTTTCAGTTTATTTTTCTCCATCGGACTGGTCGATAATTTTGCCAACCTTCTTCAGAAATAAAATGCGCTCAACCATGTAACAGATCCCGCGCTGCGATCAAGCCCCGCTATACCAAGGGGACGCTATAATTCGGCGCAACATTATGAAACTGCGCTCTTCCTTCCTGCTGTTTTTTCTCTTTGTCTTTGCCTGTTCTCTCCCCGGGGCGACACAACCCACAGCAACCTCCGCGCCTCAACCCACAAAGCAAGTTACAGAAACACCCACGCAAGCTCCAACCGCAGAGCCGCCAAAAATCCCAGATCATGCGAGCTACATCCTCGACACGGTGATCGACTACGACCTGCATCGCATCAGCGTGACTGAGAGCATTCAATACCCAAATCACACCGGGCAGGAACTCAGTTCGCTCACCCTCGCCATCGCCGCCAACCTGTGGGCTGATTGTTTTCATCTCATTGAAGCAAGCGTGGATGGAAATCCTGTCTCCGGCCATTCTCTGAACCAGCATCGACTCGATCTTCCGCTTCAGACTCCGCTCATGCCTGATTCCGTTTCGACAGTGACTCTCCGCTATAGCCTTTCACTTCCCTACATGGACCAGGTCAATAGCCAGCGGGCGCGCATCTTCGGCTATAGCGATATTCAAATGAACCTGGTCAATTGGTATCCGTTCATTGTGCCGTTCATAGATGGCGAGTGGATCATCCGTGAGCCGTGGTCGCATGGCGAATATCTGGTCTAC
>CAZYLM010000389.1:0-2214 GCA_964648645.1 uncultured Anaerolinea sp. | reverse complement strand
GATACAACTTGTTCGCCGGATTGAGCTGTTTCGCGATCTCAGGAACAGTGGTCAATGCCCAATCGGGCAGGTTTTGATAGATATAGAACCCGCTTCCCCCCAAGCCGACGCCTGTCAGCGGATATCCTGAAAATGCAGACAACGCCCCGACCGTGTACGCTCCGCGCGCTCCGGCATTGATGTCCACAATGTATTCGTTCAAGCTCTCGGCGTTGGTCTCCCACAAACGGCGGAAGTAATTCTTTTGGCTGAGAAACAGAATTGCCCCTACAATGACGCCGACAAGCCCAACGATGATCGAAAGACGAAAGAAGAAAGATGTTAAACGCTGTTCTTTGAACCCTTTGATATACCAAGCCCATAAGCTGCGGAGAATGTCGCGTCCAAATAAAAGCATCATCAGACCGGAGACGCCGAGGGTAATGAGCAAACCTCCGCGCGAATAGGTGGCAAATAAAACGAGGGTGGATAAAACCAGAAGTGCAGGCTCAAGCCAGGACAGGGCTGTGAGGCGAAACTTCGTCAAGACCGCTGCGAAGAGGAATGGAAAGAATATGGTTGCCAGTTGTCCCGCCAGCCATGCGGGTTCATATGCCAGACCCGAGATGCGATTCGTGCGCACGAGTTCGCGCATCGAAAATGCCAACTGCCAGTGTGTGACCATTTCTTTTTCGAGCAACCCGGTATAGAACGTGACGGCTTGCAACCCGCTCCAGGCGAGGTCGAGACACAGTCCGGCGAAAATCCATTTGACGGTGAAACGCAGGTCCGACTCTTCCTTGTTCATCCACACCGCGGCGACGAAAAAAGCGATGCCGATGAAAAGCGTAACGAGAGCGCGGATGACACGTCCGTCGTAGGTTTGTCCACGCAGGGGGATCGGGTTTATCAACGCGCCGATGCTGGATGAAAAAAAGACGTACAAAACAAATACACCGAGCGCAATGAATGCGCCCGAGAATGTCAGTGATATTTTCCTGCGCCATGCCTGGATGAGAAGAAGAGGAAGAAGGACTGCCAATGGATACAATGCCAGCGGGCGGACAAGCGTGCTCTCACCCAAGCCAGGAAACCAACGGAAACTGGTGACAGGAAGAGTGAAGAGAGCAAGACCCCATAATAGGTGGGGCAATTTCGCCACGAAGGGCATAGAGAACATGGAGGTTTTCATTTAGCTTTGATGAAGAGTTTGACGATGACGGAAAGAAAAAGAAATCCACTTGCACCTGCAAGAAGATAATTACTCATTGGGATGCTGCGTCTTTTCGGCAGGTTTGCGGATTGGGTCACCTCGAGCTTGATGAATTCGTTCAGGTTGCCCGCTTGAATTTCAGTTTGCACCTTTTCTACAAACGCATTTGCCCAGCCAGAAGCAAGTTCTTCGGCTTTTTGCGGATCGTTGTCATCTGCATAGAAATGCCAGCCTGCTTCGGCGGGTTGGGAGAGGGTCAACTTCCCATCCCGTAATTCATCAGCGGACGCATTCAACTGACTCAACACATCATCAGACCAAGCAATCTCCTCCATTTTGCGGGCTTCACGTTCGAGATAATAAAAGTCCTGCCGGTCGGTGTTGGTCGGGAAAGCTTCTTCGAAGTTGAAATCCACGTTGACGGTGGCTTTGGCGCGATACGGCGGTGGAACAACATAAAAGAGCGCCGCGCCGATGGCGGAGCCGATCAACGCGCCCAAGACCCAAAAGCGCCAGGCTTTGAGCAGGCGGATGAAGTCGTCGAGAGAGGGAGGGGAGAAGAGGAAATTCATGGGAGATTGGTAATTGGTAATTGGAGAGTATATTGATAATCTCCAATTACCAACCTCTAATTATTTCTTGATCCGCCATTTCCACAGCGGACCGATGAGCTTTCTCAAATAATATTTTGCCACAATCGGTGCGAAGAATGAACCACCGTCGCGGTAGTGGATCCTGAGCATTTCCTTCCAACCGTGTTCGTCATTGATATTGGTCTTGCTGGATGTATGGATGCGGAAGTTCGACCACGTCCTGCCGGGCAGGTATTTGATCTGCGCATGTTTGACGATGCGCACCCACAGGTCATAATCCATTGCAAAATAGAACGAAGGGTCAAGCGGACCAAGTTCCTTCCAGTATTTGGAGCGAAAGAACATTGTCTGTTGGGGGATGTGAACGTATCCGTTCCTCAATTTGGCATAGTCTGTCTGGCGCGAGGCGAACTTTCCGATAATCTTTCC
>CAZYLM010000388.1:0-2218 GCA_964648645.1 uncultured Anaerolinea sp. | reverse complement strand
AAAGACATCCATCGCGCCGGAAGATTGCTGGCTGAATTCATCGCTTCACTCGAAGTGGATTTCATGGAAAGAATTACCTGGGATTAAACGTAATTGCGAGGAACGCACTTGTTTTTTGCGACGAGGCAATCACCTAGTGCATTAAGATTGCTTCGTCGGGAAGATCACCCTCCTCGCAACGACAAAAACTCTTTATGCTAACCATCGGCTCACCTCAACTCAAACTGCTCGAAAAACTCTGCAACGCCATGTCTGTCTCTGGCGATGAGGGCGAAGTACGCCGCATCGTGCTGGACGAAGTCAAGCCGTATGCCGACGAAGTGAAAGTGGATGCGCTCGGCAGTGTTCTTGTCCGGAAAAAGGCGAAGGGGAAAAAATCCCTGCGGGTCCTGCTCGACGCCCACATGGACGAAGTCGGCTTTATGATCGTTAGGGATGACGGGAACGGCTTTTATGAATTCCGCACCGTCGGCGGGATCGACGAGCGCCATCTCGTCGGCAAGCAGGTCATTGTCGGCAAGGACCACACACCGGGAGTCATCGGTGCGAAACCGATCCATCTGACCGATGCAGGCGAGCGCAGTCATCCCGTCAGCGAAGAATCCATGCGCATCGATCTGGGTCCCGATGGCAAAGCCAAAGCCGGGGATCGTGCCACGTTTGCAACGAAATTCAAGCGGGTGGGTCCGTCCATCATGTCCAAGTCCATCGACGACCGCATTGGCGTGGCGATATTGATCGAACTGCTCAAACAGGCTCCTTACGACATCGAGCTTTGCCTGGCATTCAGCGTGCAGGAGGAGATCGGTCTGCGCGGAGCGACTGTGGCTGGATATTACTTCGACCCAGATCTTGCCATCGCCGTGGATTCAACTCCCGCCCGCGACCTTCCGCATTACGATGGCGCGGAAAATTACATGTACAACACCAAGCTGGGGCTGGGTCCCGCCATTTACCCGGCTCATTCCCCCGTCATCAGTGACCCACGCCTGCTAAAGTTTCTCCAAGAACTGGGCTCGAAACACAAGATACCATATCAACTGCGCCAACCCGGCGGCGGCGGGACGGATGCTGGGGCGATCCAACAAGTCCGCTCGGGCGTGCCGGTCATTTCGATCTCGGTCCCGCATCGTTACACTCATAGTCCCATCAGCATCTCGCGTGTGGATGATTGGAAGAACACGCTGAATTTATTGCATGTGGCGTTGCAGGAAATGACGCCGGCACTCTTGAAGAGGTAATAAGAATAGTGTCATTCTGAGTGGCGCAAGGCGCCACGGAGAATCTCTTGGCTAATCGGAGATTGCTTCGTCGGGAAGAACACCCTCCTCGCAATGACATAACACACATTATGAACGGACTCATCGCTTTACTTGGATCTGGAGAATACCTGCCCGTGATGAACGAGGTGGATGCTTATCTGCTCGCCCATTGCGGCGCGGATGGACGCAAGCCGCGCGTGGTCTGCCTGCCGACTGCGGCGGGAGAGGAAGGCGATGCGAGCGTCAATCGCTGGTTAAAGATGGGCATCGAGCATTTCTCCGCCCTTGGGGCGGAGGTTCAAGGGCTCCCAGTCACAGACGAGAAAACTGCCAACGATGTGAATCATGCCGAAGCGGTGAAAGAAGCGGACCTGGTCTACTTCTCCGGCGGGAATCCCATGTATCTCCATCGCACGATGAAGGACAGCCTGGTCTGGCAGGCGGCTCAAAAAGTTTGGGAACGCGGTGGCATTTATGCCGGGTGTTCAGCCGGCGCGATGATCCTCGGACGTGAGGTTCCGGATTTTCGAATGCTCGGCTCACGGACGATACCGGTCTTTGGTTTGGTGCCTGCGGCATTCATCATCCCCCACTTCGATGCCATCCCTGTTTTCTTCAAGCCGTTGGTGACAATGTCGCGTAAACGCCTTCACGAAGGCGAAGTGCTGGTTGGCATCGACGAGAACACAGCCATTGTGGGCACAGTGAATGGATCATGGACCGTGATGGGCGAAGCGAAGGCGCACATCTTCTCTAAGGACGACAGCAGTAGTTACTCGGCTGGCGAAACATTTACACTTGGAAAATAACATGAAATCATTGCTCAAAACTTTGACCGAAACATACGGACCGTCGGGGCATGAAGATGACGTCCGCAAGATCATTCAGAAGGAAGTGAAGCCCTTCGCGGATGAAATGCGTGTGGATGCGATGGGCAGCCTGATCGTCCGCAAGAA
>CAZYLM010000387.1:0-2227 GCA_964648645.1 uncultured Anaerolinea sp. | reverse complement strand
ACGTACAAGGTGACTCGCAGCGCGGTGACCACCCTCGAAAAATACCTCTCGCTCTTTTACCCGACCGTCGAGGTCCAAAACCCCGGTGACGGCACATTGCTCCTGCTGACACCCTATGGCGACTGGCATATCGTGGAAGAAAGCCCCTTGTACTTCCGCCAGGTGGACGGTCCTTATCACTTCGTATTCCGTGAGGATGAAAACGGGCGCGTTGTCTATCTCTTCACCGATTACACGCCCATGCTGGGCTTCGAAAAAATGGAGTGGTATGAAACGGTAAGCTTCAACCTGCCCCTGCTTCTGCTAAGCCTGCTGATCTTCTTATTAGCCCTGTCCGTGGCTTTCGTGCGTGCCATGCTCAAGCGACGTGGTAAGCTCGACCCGCAGCCCTCGAGCGCGGACCTCGCCTATCGGCTCATGGCCGGGGTCAGCTTGTTGAACGTCCTTTTCGTAGTCGGGAACATGGCGTGGGGTGAGCAGCTTTTCTTTGGGGTTCCCTTCGCCTACAAGGTCGTGCTCCTGCTCGGCGTCCTCTCCGCTGCGTTGACCGTCGGCGCATCGACCTATTGCCTGCTGGCGTGGAAGAATCATTATTGGACCCTGGCGCTGCGTCTGTACTACACCCTGGTGACGGTTGCTGCCGTGGCATTTATCTGGTTCTTGAACTTTTGGAATCTTTTAGGCTGGCGCTATTAACATCAGGACTTTTGCTTGTCATTCTGAGTGGAGCAAAGAATCTCTGGTTTCATAGGTAGAGGCACTGAGTGACGCAAGGCGACACTCAGGCGACACGAAAACGGACGCTTGAGCGAAAGTCCTGAATATAAAACGGGCAGGGTGAGCATCACTCTGCCCGCAGGCGTTTCTTACAGAACAGGTTCACTCCGCGGATGGGTGTACCGCAAAAGTCGCATTCCAAATCAACCAACCCGCCGTCACCCTTTCGAGACCCATTCCACCGATAATATTTCATCGTCTGCGCCATCGAAATAGACCGTGTAGACATCGCCCTGGGTCATCGCTTTGGGAAGCCCATCGTAGGCGTGGAATTCCTTCTCCCCAACCCGCAGTTCGTAGATGACACGGCGGCGATGAGGCGAATGGTAGGTGGCGCGCCCCGCTTCGGTGATGGCTGCCGCGCCGGTGACGCTTGCCACGCTATGTTTCAAAGCACTATTGGCAGCTTTCAATCCATTGTAAAGGGAATAAATTCCGATCGCCAAAAATGCCAGGGGGATCATTAGCGATGAAAACATGTTTACAAGGTCCACCCAGTCCGGCCGCGAGCCTTGCAGGAGTGGAAGCCCGACCAGCAGAAACAAACCGACCAAGCCGATCCCGATGCAAATTGCGCCAACCAGGACGGACGACCTTTTGAAATCCTTCCTATCTGCCTTCTGTTCCTTTTTCTGCCGCTCAGAAAACGCCCCAAGGCGGTTGGCAGCCAGGTCTGACTCGTCGAACTGGAAATATTCGGAAAGAACTTGCTGTGAACGCGTTGTTTCCTGCATGTTGACCTTCTCCGTAATGGACTTTACCGTCTCTACTAACCTGCGAGAGGCCCGCTATAGCTTTTCCATCGTAAAGACCAGCCCGCCGCTCCCGTTATCGTACATGTAATAATGAGCAAGGTATTCCTCCCCCTCCTGGATGCACTCCAGGAGGGTATCTTCAAAGCTGAATTCACTGCCATCGGGGAATTTCACATAGTGAACCTTGTATTTTTGGTGATGTTCGCTGCCACTCGTATGCTCTTCGACGCGGAGCGTGACGGGACCGGAGGTTCGGAACAATTTCCCTTTTGTGCCCCCGGCGTGGAAGGTGCTCCAGTACATGAAGACGCCGATGGCCGTCAGGAAGATGGCGGGCACAAAAGTGTAGATCAGCGGACCGATCGACGTGCTGTAAGACCAATCCTGTTCGATCAGCGAGATCAGGAGGATGAAAACACCCAAAGACCCAAGGCATAACCCAAGCCCGAGGAAGAATGTTGTGATGATGGTGCCGCCCTTGCGCTGGACTTCGCTGTGTTGTTTGAGTCGACTCTCCTGCGCGGACGAGAGCCGGTTCATGCTGTTGGCATACAGGTCTTCATTCGTGAACTCGTAGTAGTCGCGAAGTTTTTTATTGATGGTATTTTTGTCCATGGCGATTGCTTTCACGCTTCTCCCAGCCCCTCGCCGCGCCATCCCGTTATGAATTCTTCCACGCCATGCCCGCTCTCGAT
>CAZYLM010000386.1:0-2227 GCA_964648645.1 uncultured Anaerolinea sp. | reverse complement strand
AAGCTCAGGATCGGTCTGCCTGCCTTTGCCAAGATATTCACCCAGTTGAGCGACCAGCAAACCACCGTCGAAGAGAAGGATACGGAATGGGTGTGGACAATCCATAAATGTCCCTGCTGCTGGGGGCGCAGCGGTGTGGATAAGCCGGTCTGCTTCATTTCCACAGGTCTCTTGCAGGAAAGCCTGAAGTGGGTTTCCGGCGGAAACGAGTTTCGCGTCAACGAGTCCAAATGTGTGGGGATGGGCGATCCGGTCTGCGAGTTCATCATTCAAAAAGAGCCAATTTCGTAAGGTGTAGGGCGCAAGCATGTCAGAGACAAAGCAGAAAATTCTCATTGTAGAAGACGATCCTGACGTGGCTGAAATGCTGACGGCATATTTCCGTTCACAGGAATATGAGGTATTTGCCGTTAATTGGGGGGAAGATGGTGTGCGCTCTGCTGTTCAAGTAAGCCCGGAACTTGTGATCCTGGATATCCGCCTTCCAGATATTGACGGCTATGAAGTTGCCACCCGGTTACGCAGGGATCGGCGGACCTCAGACATTCCGATCATTTTCCTCACTGAAAAACGCGACCGGTCCGACAAGCTGCAAGGGCTTGAGATCGGGGCGGATGATTACATCACCAAACCATTCGATGTTCAAGAACTCCGCTTGAGAGTTCGTAATGCGCTCAACCGGGTCAATCAGGGGTCACTGACCAACCCGGTCACAGGTCTGCCCGAAGGCGCGCTTGTGGATGAAAAATTAAACGAGGTACTGGGAAAAGACGGCGCCTCCCTTTTGTACATCTCCATTCAAAATATGGGCGCTTTTCGTGAAGCATACGGGTTCGTTGCCTCAGATGACGTCCTGCGTGCCATCAGTTTGATGATTGCCAACACATTACGTGAATTCAGTCGTGCTGATGATTTCCTGGGGCATCTGAGTGCGACCGACCTGGTTCTTGTCGTTCCAGCCGCAAACCTGCATGTGTTGAAAGATAAGTTGAAATCTCGGTTGGATCAATCGGTCGAGTATTTTTACCCGCTCAAAGACCGTGAACAGGTCGCAAAGCGCGCCGATCGCCTCGGCGCCAGGCTGGTTGATTTTGCCTCCCTGAAAAACTATACATCGGGAGCCGCCCAATTCAAAGCGGAGTTGGGAAGCGCCTCTTAGCAGGAATTTGAATTGAAGATCACCATTGTCATCCCAACTTATAACGAAGCGGAGAACCTTCCCAAATTGGTCTCCGCTTTATTTTCGCTTCCGCTCGACTTGCGCTTGTTGGTCGTGGACGATAATAGCCCTGACGGCACAGGCAAATTGGCGCAGGAACTCGCCAGGGCTCATTCCGGGCGGATTGATGTCCTTCATCGCCCTGGCAAGATGGGACTCCGCTCGGCATACCTGAATGGATTCCAAAAGATATTCGATACAGATGCCGAAGCCATCGTCCAGATGGATGCGGATTTTTCCCACGACCCCGTTGTATTGACTGAAATGGCAAAACTCCTTGAATCTAATGACGTGGTCCTTGGCTCGCGATATGTAGCTGGTGGCTCAGTGGATAGGAAGTGGCCCCTATGGCGTAAATGGTTGTCGGCTTTTGCGAATTTTTATGCCCGGACCATTTTGACCATCCCACTGCGGGATGTTACCACCGGTTATCGCATGTGGCGAATCGAGACGCTTAAACAAATGCCTTTCGAGCATATCCAGGCAACCGGTTACATTTTCCTTGTTGAAATGATCTACCTCGCGCATTGCCTGGAGTTCAAGATTGGGGAAGCTCCCATTTATTTTGCAGACCGCCGATTTGGAAAGTCCAAGATGTCTTTCAAGATACAGTTGGAAGCGGCGCTGCGCATCTGGCAGGTGTGGTGGAACTACCGCAGCCTGCGCAAGGCTGGGAAGCGCGCCAGGATTTAGCTCCCTTCCTCAAACTTCTTCTCTCTGATAAAATACCGCCCGCAAGCCGAAAGAGAAAACAACCCTCGGCGACCTGTCGAGGGATTTTTGTGCCTGTACCCAGAAAGAGTAATTCATGATCGAAAGAACAGACCTACGAAATATCGCCATCATCGCCCACGTTGATCACGGCAAGACCACCCTTGTGGACGGCCTTCTGCGCCAGTCTCATACCTTCCGCGAGAATCAGCATGTGGAAGAACGCGTGATGGACTCAAATGACCTCGAACGTGAACGCGGCATCACCATTCTCGCCAAGAATACTGCCATCAGCCT
>CAZYLM010000385.1:0-2230 GCA_964648645.1 uncultured Anaerolinea sp. | reverse complement strand
GGTTGAAAAGCCCATGTTAGAATTGCCGCCAATGGAAATTTCTGAAAAACTGCAAGGTATTCTCGCCACCTTGCCCACCAAACCTGGCTGCTACCTTTATCGTAACGCCGAAGGGACGATCATTTACGTCGGCAAGGCGATCAACTTGAAAAACCGCGTGCGGAGCTACTTTCATGCGGATTCAAGTCATGACGACAAAACCCGCCGCCTGGTGCGTGATATAGCAGATATTGAATGGATCGTGGTAGGTTCGGAACTCGAGGCGCTTATCCTCGAAATGAACCTGATCAAGAAGCACCGCCCGAAGTACAACATTCGCCTGAAAGATGACAAGCGGTATCCATACATCAAGGTCCATTGGAACGAACATTTTCCAAAAATCACCGTCACCCGCCAGATGGAAGAGGATGGAGCGCGGTATTTCGGTCCATACACGTCGGCATGGGCTGTGTATCAAACTCTGGAAGTTTTAAGAAAGATATTCCCCTATCTGACATGCGATCGTGAGATCACAGGTAACGATCCGCGAGCTTGTTTGTATTACGACATTAAGTTGTGTACAGCTCCCTGTATCGGGGCGATCACGAAAGATGGCTATCGCCAGATGATCTCAGACTTGATGGATTTTCTCGGTGGTCACAGCGAAGCGATCGTCGAACGGCTGCAAACGGACATGCAAAAAGCGTCGGACGAGATGCGCTTCGAAAAAGCCGCCGCCCTGCGCGACCAGCTCAAAGCGATGCAAAGCATCATCGAGCGCCAAAAGATCGTCTTCGGCTCGGACTATGTCGATTCGGATGTGATCGCCATGGCGCGGGCGGACGGGGAAGCCTGCGTGCAGATATTCTTCATCCGCGGCGGGAAGCTGATCGGTCGCGAATACTTTATCCTCGAAGGGACGGAGGACACAACCGACAACCAGGTAATGGCGGAATTCGTCAAGCAGTTTTATACCGAAGCCGCGAACATCCCCCAACAGGTCATGCTCCCGCAGGAGATCGAAGAGCGCATCATCATCGCACAATGGCTCCGGTCCAAACGCGGCGGCGAGAAAGTTGAATTACTCGTCCCGAATGAGGGTCAGCCCAAAGACTTGGTGGAACTGGCTGCTGAAAACGCCACCGAAACCCTGCAAGCGTTGAAAGCCCAATGGCAAGCCGATGCGCATCGCCAGGAACAGGCGTTGAACGATCTACAGAACTATTTGAAGCTATCCGCCCCTCCAAACCGGATCGAATGTTACGACGTCAGCCACACCCAGGGAGTTGCCACTGTCGGAGCGATGGTCGTCTTCGAGCAGGGTGTGCCGTCCAAGAATCTGTATCGCAGATTCAACATCGAAAGCACAAGCATCGGCGAGCCGGACGATTTTGCTTCCATGGAAGAAATGCTCACGCGGCGCTTCCGACGCTGGAAAGGCTCGCAGGAAACGGAATCAGAGGTCGGCTCCAAAAAAGACGCATCCTTCTCCTTTCTGCCGGACCTCATCATCATCGATGGCGGTAAAGGCCAATTGGGCAGGGTCGTCAGGGTAATGGAGCAGTTCGATCTAATGGAGAAAGTCCCTGTGGTCGGGCTGGCAAAGCAGGAGGAGGAAATCTTCTTCCCGCACAAAAGCGAGCCGTTGCTGCTTCCCCGTCATTCGCAGGGACTCTACCTTGTACAGCGGATTCGCGACGAGGCGCATCGCTTCGGGATCACGGCACATCGAAAAAAACGGACGAAGTTGGGCCTTGCATCCCAGTTGGATTCCATCCCGGGAATTGGCCCCACCCGCAGAAAGGCGCTCTTGAAACATTTCGGATCCATAGATAAGATTAAAGAAGCCAGCCTTGAGGACCTGATCAACGTTAATGGCATGAACGAAACAGCCGCAAAAAGCGTAAAGGCGCACCTGGAATGAAAGACATCTGGATCGTAGACGACGATGATGAGATGGCGCGGGCGATCAGCCTGATGTTGAAAGTGTTGGACTACCACTCGAAGCATTTCAATCACGCGCGCCCGGCGGCTCAACAATTGCTGGCTGGTCAGCGCCCCGACCTGTTGATCCTGGACATCAACATGCCTGAGGTCACAGGTTTGGACATGCTCGAATTTCTAAGGCGCCGTAAAGAGTGGAAGAACCTGCCGGTCATCATGCTTTCCTCCGAAGCCGCCGACATCATGGTCGAAAAAGCCCTGCAGCTCGGAGCAGACGGATACGTGATGAAACCTGTTACAATCGAGG
>CAZYLM010000384.1:0-2233 GCA_964648645.1 uncultured Anaerolinea sp. | reverse complement strand
TCCAAACCGTGTTCGCGTTATATGCTTTGCAAAAATTCAACTTCGAAGCAAGAGATACCGGTTTTACACTCACGTTCGTTGGCATCCTGTCTGTTTTTGTTCAAGGGTTCCTCATTGGCAGACTGACCAAGAAATTCCGTGATGACAACCTAATTCTTTTGGGTGGGGTTTTGATGACAATCTCATTACTTGGCTGGGCATTAACACCCAACGTTTTTTGGCTCTTAATAGTTCTAGTCCCCACCGCTATTTCGGGCGGCATCCTCAATACACTCCTATCCTCCACTCTTACGAAAGCCGTTCAACCGCAAGAGATCGGCGGCATTCTCGGGTTGGGCGCTGCCATTGAAAGTGCCACACGTATCTTTGCACCGATCATCGGCGGATATTTACTGCAAACTTTTGGCACCTGGTCTCCAGGAGCTTTCGGGGCTGTAATGATGTTGGGCATTACCATCTTTATTTACTTCACCATCTACAACCACCCCATTGCAAGTGATATCCGCGCCAGGTCTGTTCAGCAAGCCGCTCCGGCACCCAACGGAGATTGATCTAGTTCTCTGAAAAATAGACGTTCATAAAGGAACTCCCATGTTGATCGATACCCTCCGCTATGAATTGCCGCCTGAAGGCATTACTCTTCTAGGCTATGTTGTCCGCCGCATGCACAAGACCGAATGGCTTGCCAAAGCCATAGACCTGTTGGCGAAAAACAAAAAACAAGAAGCGCTCGAAGCTGTTGCGATCTATGCAGCTACCTCCTCCACTTCCTTTGGCCGCGCTTATTATCAGCCGCAATTTAATAGAGTCGGTGAGGTCATTCAAGAACGTGACCCCATTACCGGTGCGTTGGTCACTGCCAAACTTGAAAGCAGCTCACCGAATTATCACATCACCTATACTGCTGCCCTGAATAATGGAGAGACTTTCCAGGGTTCTGAAAGAATTCTCGGTACCACCATCGGTCTGCGCGGACTGGGCATGCCAGCCCCATCAAAATTCACTTTCAATGCAGGAGTGTATCAAGCCGAGTTCATTGGCACGCTCACCAGCGAACTTGCACTATCGCTGTTCGGCAACACCAAGATCCGCGCATATGGCTCGCTCGACTTCAAAGACACCGCTGGCAACACAGGTCACCTCGACCTAAATCGCCAGGGCTACGTCACCATCAAGATCAACGACCAACCCGCCATCACACATGCCCTCATCCGAGTGATGTGGCTGAACGGCTTGAACCTTTCCCCGCAGCCGCTATGACCGATATTTGGTGGATTCGCCGTGATCTTCGACTGACAGATAACGCCGCGCTTCATGCCGCGCTCGAGGCTGGTTCGGTCCTGCCGGTCTTTATTCTCGACCCGGTATTCGACAACCAATCCCCTCGCCGCAAGAACTTCCTTTACGAAGGCTTATCTGCATTAGACAAAGACTTGCGAAAGCGTAATTCGTATCTCGTAATCGGTAAGGGAAAGCCGATTGATGCGCTGCGTGGACTCTTCGATGAAGTCAAAGCCGAAGCCATTTACGCAGAGGAAGATTACACACCATACGCCCGCAAGCGAGACGAATTCATACAAAAACTTCTGCCGATCAAGCTAATTCAGGGACAAACCACACACCACCCTAAATCCATCCATAAGCAAGACGGCAGACCCTACACGGTGTATACACCATACTCCAAAGTATGGAAGGCGCAGTTAACCAAGATCAGGTTACACTCCGCGCCTGAAAATCTGAATACTCCAAAAGGCATCCGCTCTGAGTCGTTGCCTGACTTCACACCTAATCTCATTTTCCCTGCTGGCGAAACTGAAGCCTTACGCCGACTCGACCAATTTACCCATCACCTAATTACCAATTACCACGACGACCGCAACCGCATGGACTTGGATGGGACATCATCGCTCTCGCCCTACATCCGTTTTGGCATGGTTGGTTTACGTCAAGCCGTTTATGCATTACGCAATACGCATCACGCAGACTCGAAAGGCGCAGAAATCTGGCTCAATGAATTGATCTGGCGTGAGTTCTACATTCAGATCCTGTATCACTTTCCTTATGTTGCAAAGACCGCCTTCAACCGTTCATTGGCGAACATTCCGTGGCGCAACAAATCGTCAGAGTTTGAAGCGTGGAAGAGGGGCGAAACAGGCGTCCCGGTGGTGGATGCGGCGATGCGTCAACTCAAAGAGACGGGTTGGATGCACAATCGCGCGCGCATGATCGTTGC
>CAZYLM010000383.1:0-2235 GCA_964648645.1 uncultured Anaerolinea sp. | reverse complement strand
GAGCGCCGCCAGCAGGTCTTTCCCGCTCAAACCGGGGAGATTGATATTGGCAAGGATCAGATCTGGCGGAGTCTGAACCGCAAGTTTAATGGCGGAACCAGCATCGCCCACCACGGTCACCTGGTAGCCGAGAGGCTTAAGGGCTTGCCTGCCGATCAAATCGGCAATATCTGGATCGCTTTCAACGATGAGAATGCGTTCCCCGGTGGTCATGAAGTTTCTCCTTTCGTGGATTCTATCACCTTTTCGATTACAATCTTAAATATGAACAACGCACGATTCGATGTTGCGGTCGTTATCCCTGCCTTTCGGGTGGAAAAGGAAATTCAAGCCGTGCTTGCAGGGATTCCACGCTTTGTCCGCCGCATCATTGTGGTGGATGACGCCTCTCCCGACTCAAGCGCAGACCTCATTGCTGTTGCCGCCAAACGGGATAAGCGTATTACGTTGATCCGTCACACGCAGAATCAAGGGGTGGGCGGCGCAATGGTGAGTGGTTTCAAGAAAGCGCTGGAATCCAAGAGCGACATCATCGTTAAAGTGGATGGTGATGGACAAATGGACCCAAGGCACATTTCCGATTTGATCGCGCCTCTCGCCGCAGGGGATGCTGATTACACCAAAGGCAACCGCTTCCGTGATTTGGGTTCGTTGGGGCAAATGCCATTTATGCGCAGAGTGGGCAACCTTGGCTTGAGTTTTCTCTCCAAAGCAGCCACCGGATATTGGAACACCTTCGACCCAACCAATGGCTACTTCGCCATCCGCGCTGAGGTGCTCGAACAGCTCCCACTCGATAAGCTGGATAAAGGTTATTTTTTCGAAACCTCCATGCTTGCGCGTTTATATCTGCTCGGAGCCTTCGTCCAGGATGTGACCATCCCGGCGAGGTATGGGAATGAAACATCCAGTCTGTCCATTCGCCGCGTCTTGTTCGAGTTCCCATTCAAACTCACACGAACCCTGCTGCGCCGGATCGTATTGAAATATTTCATCTACGATTTTTCGATGATGTCCATCTATCTGATGACGGGTGTTCCTCTCCTGCTCTTTGGTTTGATCTTCGGCTCGATCAAATGGATCCATTACGCCAGCCTCGGCATCCCCGCGCCGACCGGCACGGTCATCCTGCCGACGCTTTCAGTCATCCTTGCGATTCAAATTTTATTGTCCGCCATCGAGATCGACCTGAACGCCGCGCCGCGCAAAGCGTTGAGCAAAGCAATGGTATGAGATGAACCCCCAGCCTTACATCCCCGGATTCAAACCCGCGGAGGTTGGTCCACTCTCGCGTTTTTTGCCCGCCCTGGAGGATGGAGTCATCTCAGGCTGGCTCTCGCATCAAACCTTCGCTGGTAACTGGTTGCTCGACCCGTTCGGGTTCTCCCCGAAGCTTGCCCTCGAGGCAGCCCGTAGTGGATTCCGCGTGCTGGTGACTGCGAACAATCCCATCACCCGTTTTTTATTGGAAATATTCGCCAACCCGCCAGCCGAGTCGGAATTCATTGCTGCGCTTGCTGATCTAGGCGCGATCAAAAAAGGGGATGATAGGCTCGAACTTCACCTGCAATCCCTTTACCTGACCCGGTGCGAAAAATGCGAAACACAGATCCATGCCCAGGCTTTCTTATGGCGCAAGGGGGAAAGCACTCCGTATGCGAAAATCTATCGCTGCACCCATTGTGGTGACTCGGGTGAACGGTTTGCGACAGAAGAGGATAAGGGAAACGCTAATCGGCTCGCTGCGACGGACACCCTGCATCGCACCCGGCTGTTCGAGCGGGTGGTCTTGCTCAACGATGATGACCGATTCTATGCCGAGGAAGCCATCGAACATTACCTGCCGCGTCCTTTGTATTTCATTGGCACGATCTTGAACCGGCTCGATGGGCTGACTCTTTCCCCGGTCCGCAAACGGGCGTTAACGGCTTTGCTCTTGCTGGTATTCGATGCGGGCAATACGCTCTGGGCGCATCCTGCGGAACGGCCACGACCGAAGCAACTCTCCACGCCGAATCAATTCCGCGAGGATAACTTGTGGATCATGCTCGAGCGAGGCATCGGCTTGTTTGCAGAAGCAGGTTCACCCGTCCCGTTTGAAGCGTGGCCCAAAAAAATTCCAGACTCTGGTGGCATCGTTATCTATGAAGGGCGGCTCAAGGATCTGGCGCACGAGGTCAAACGCGAAATCCCCATTGCGGCGGTGGTTGGTTCAATCCCAAGACCCAACCAGGC
>CAZYLM010000382.1:0-2245 GCA_964648645.1 uncultured Anaerolinea sp. | reverse complement strand
CTTCCCGACGAAGCAACCTCCTGTGTGAGGGAAGTTTCAGCAGAAAACAAGATTGCTTTGCCGCGAAAAACCAAGAGAGCGGCTCGCAATGACATAACGAGTGGAATACCTCCAGAAAACCGAACCAGCTTCCCCGTCAAGAAAGAGGCGGGGGAGTTTTGTCTCATAGCATAAAATTCCGCGCAAGGCAATTGTTTCATGAGAGGAATCATTTAATCAATTTCTTTCCTTGTGCATTGGATTATGGTATAAGAATCATACCCTGCGGTGTTCGTGATATTGCTCTTACGTTTTGAGCCAACACCCCCTAAAAGGGTCCTTAACTCCACAGAAATAACGCGATAGGCCTGAGCCAAGGCGGCGTTTCTAGGTAGGGACCCACCTGCGAAAGCAGGTTCAAAACCTCGCAGTACACGGCATCGGCGGGGTACCGAATTCAAAAGGACTGACAGGTTCTCGCGACCTGTCAGTCCTTTTTTATCACGCGCGATGGATGGCTATCGCTTCCCGCAAGCCCGATTCGAAGGCGCCCTGGATCCAGGCATGATACAGCGAGGCATGCTCCCCTGCAAAGTGGATGCGCCCCTCCGGCTTGACGATCTCATCGTGCAGCAGGGTTTGTTGACCGGGGTCGAACAGGGCGAACGCGCCGCCTGCGAAGGGATCATCGTGCCACATGTGGGATGCCCCCGCCTCGAACTCCGCCCGCATCTGGGGATGCACAACTGCGACATTTTCCAATGCCTGTTGAATTCGCTCGTAAGGCGGCAGTGAGCCCCACCGTTGGGCGTCTTCAGACCAGGTATAGCTGGCAAGCAAAATCCCGCGTCCGGTCTCCCTGCCGTAGCTGGTGTAGAACAGATTGCGGATCGCCATATCGGTGACCGTCCCCCCGCCATAAATGCCTTCATCCGTCTCCCAGAACCGGCGGCGGGACTGGAAAAATATCTTCGCCGAGGCGTCATAATGCAATTGGCGGATCGTCCGCTGTTTGGCGCGCGAGAACGGCTTGAGCACCTCCACATGCCGCAGGACCGGGAACGGGACCGTAATGATGGCGTAATCGGCGCGAATTTCGAAGCGTCCCGCTGCCGTCTGGTAATGGATGACAGCTTCCTGCGGAGTCTGGTCGATGGCGGTCATCCGGGCGCCGTAGCGAATGGAGGGTCCGACCACCGGCAGGAACGCGTTTGGCAGGTTGTCCATCCCGCCAATGACCTCGCACATGTTGGTGTAATAATTCCCGCCGTCTTCGCGGAATAACTCAAGGAAGGATGAGTTCATCATCGCCTCCTGATTGTTGAGCAAGCCGAACATTTCGATGAAGCCCTCCGACCAGCCGTTGAGCTCCAGAAATTCACGCACGGAATATTGGTCATATTTGGCTACGATTTCATCCCAGCCTTCTTTTTCCACCTTCTCGACCAGCGGGCGGATCAATGCCTCCCACGCATCGCCAGCCAGTTTCCCTTTTTCTTTTGTTGAAGTTTCGAACCCAAGCAGGCCCGGGTCGGATTGCACATCCGCCATGCGGCGCTTCACTCCGCCCACATGGACGTAGGCTTGCGGGTTGCCCATCACAAAATCCTGCGTCTTCAAGCCGAACTTCTCGATGTATGCCATGGTCAATGTGTGCGCACGCGGGATGCGCATTGCGCCGGCTTCACCATACAAGCCCTGGGCGAACGGTTCGCGCAGGGTAAATATCCTGCCGCCAATGCGGTGCTGCGCCTCGAGGATCTCGACCTCGTGCCCGGCCTGGATCAATTCATATGCAGCCGCGAGCCCGGCCAAGCCCGCCCCCACGATGGTAACTTTTTTACGTTTCCCGGGTCCTGTCTTTTTTACAAACCCCAGTTTTGTGACTTCGATAAGATCTTCGATCGATATTGTGTCGCTCATCGATACCTCCAAAATCATTAAAGTAACCCATTCTACTCCCGCCGCAAATCAAACCACAATCACCAATTTGGTACTTGACGAACCTCCGCGCCGCGAGTAAAATCGCCGCCATTGTCAGGTAGGGTTCACAACCAAATAACGGAGATATAGCGGCTGGGTCCTTTGGTTTCGATACGCGCTGATGCGCTACTCAACCACCAACAGGATCACGAGGTGGAGGTTCTCCCGTGCGAACGGGACGCTAATTACTACTAAACCTCCCTCTCCCTTGGGAGAGGGTCGGAAGCAGTAAGAAAATCGGATAGATCAGCGGATGCCTCTGGAGCCAAATCACTGGCTTCCT
>CAZYLM010000381.1:0-2246 GCA_964648645.1 uncultured Anaerolinea sp. | reverse complement strand
GAAAGCGCCTGGTTCGTGAACATCGGCAAATTATGGAACCGGTTTATGGATGTATTTGGATGAAAGAAACGGCGCCATGACCCTGCCCTGGTATCACAAAACAAGCATCTACCAGATCTATCCGCGTTCGTTCATGGACAGTAACGGCGACGGGATCGGCGACCTGCAAGGCATCATCCAAAAGTTGGACTACTTGCAGGATATTGGTTTCGAGACGCTCTGGGTCTCGCCGTTCTTCGCCTCACCCCAGCAGGATTTCGGTTACGACGTTTCGGATTACCTGTCCATCGCCCCCGAGTTTGGGAAAATGGACGATGCTGTTCAATTGATCGAAGAAACACATCGCCGTGGGATGAAGATCGTGTTCGACCTTGTCCTCAACCATACATCGGACCAGCATGCCTGGTTCTTGCAATCGCGCTCCTCACGGGACAACCCAAAAGCGGATTGGTACCTGTGGAGAGACAAGCCGAATAACTGGCAGAGTATGACGGGTGGTTCAGGCTGGCATTACGCTGAAGAACGCGGACAATATTATTGGTCCAGCTTCCTGCCCTTTCAACCGGACCTGAACTGGCGCAACCCCGATGTCAAACAGACGATGTTCGATATCGCCCGTTTCTGGCTCTCCAAAGGCGTGGATGGCTACCGGCTCGATATCTTCAACACGATCTACAAAGATGCGCAGTTCCGGAACAATCCGTTTATGTTCAAACTTGCGCCAACGCCGGACGATACGTCCGGATATTTCCAGAAAACAGTCCACTCGCAGAACCAACCTGAGTCCTTTGAGCTTGCAAAGGAGTTCCGAAATGTGACCAGGGAATTCGGGGAACCCCTCACCATCGGTGAGATCGCAGCGAGTCGCGAAGTCCTCCGCAAGTATGCCGGGGAAACCATGAACGACAGGCTGACTCTGGTCTTCGATTTTGAAATGTTGCAGTTCAAATTCACGGCGGGATATTTCCGCACTTTGATCGAAAAGATAGAGGCGCATTTCCCGCGGCCATTCATGCCAGTCTACGTTTTCAGCAACCTCGATAAGAGGCGAAGCATCCACCGCCTCGGAGATGACGTCCGCAAAGCGAAACTGCTTGCCATGTTGCAATTCACCGTGCGCGGCGTGCCATGCACCTACTACGGCGAAGAGATCGGCATGACCAACCTAAGGCTGCCGTTCAACACCGCCCTGGACCCGATCCCGCACAAATACAACTTTGCCCCGCGCCTGCTCTTCGACCTGCTGGATGTGACCGTGAACCGGGACGAGGTCCGCACGCCGATGCAATGGGATGGAACGAAGAATGCAGGTTTCTCCAAGGCTGGGAAGACCTGGCTTCCGGTCCACCCGGATTATGGGCAGGTCAACGCAGAGGTTGAAAGCAGAAAAGACGACTCGCTGCTGAACACATTCACGCGCCTGCTGAAATTCCGCAGAGAGCACGAAGTGATGCAGGAAGGGTCGCTGGAATTCCTTGAAGGACTCCCGCATAATGTTCTGGGGTTCACCCGCAAAATGCAAACCTCCCCTGGGCATGATCCAAGGAACGAAAAACGCACAATTCTCTTGAATTTTGACGAAACAGAAAAGGAAATTCAGATCGAATTTTCGGATTGCAAGTTCAAGCTATCGGGCAGAGAGGGGATAAAAGAAAAAGCCGTTCGGTTGAACGGCTTTGGCGGGGTGATCCTGGAATAAAGCAGGCTACTTCTTTTGCTCGAGAAAATCGTCGAGGTTGAGGCGCAGGAAGAGCCGCTCGCGGACATCCTTGGGCAGCGCCTCTTCCACGGCAGGGACCTGCACAAGGTCAATGGTGCGCTTCGTTGTATTCAATACGACGCGGCAATTTTCGCAACCTTCAAGGTGCTTCTCTATTTCCGCGCATAAACCGGGCGGCAGTTCGCCATCGATGTATTCGGACAGGGAGCCAAGCAATGCCTGGCAATTCTCATGATAGTGGTCAGCCATTGGGTCTCTCCTCGGGCGCAAGCCGCTCGCGATAGTAGGTGGAAAGCCGTTCACGCAGGAACATGCGGGCACGCAACAGGCGGGTCTTGATGTTCGTCTCGGTCAGGTTCAATATCTCAGCCGTTTCCTTGATGGACAAGCCTTCGATGTCGCGCAAAACAAAAACCATACGCAGCGATTCGGGCAGTTTGCCCACCGCAGCATCCAGCGCCTTTTTGCCTTCGCCGAAAAGCAATTCATCCTCGGGCAGGGCGCTCCAATCGACAAACACCTCGGG
>CAZYLM010000380.1:0-2248 GCA_964648645.1 uncultured Anaerolinea sp. | reverse complement strand
CAAGCTCTCGGCAGGCGCGCATGATACGAATTGCGATCTCGCCACGGTTGGCGATGAGAACCTTATTGAACATGACTCAATAGTTCCAATAATTCTTTCTCGCGTTCTGGTTTCAGACCGGCTTTCAATTCATAGCTTTCGGGGCGTTCTGTTTCCCAATCGTAGATGTCTTTGATGGTCTGGGGGAGCGGCGTGAAGGTGAGCCCGGCTTTTTGGGCTTTCTCGATGTTGACATGCGCCACACCCATGTTCTCACCCGTCTCTGGGACCCAGGCAGGCATATCGCTCCAGGGCATGACGTTGTGTGTTTCGAGGAAATCGACAGACGCCCATTTGAAAACCGCCTTGCTCTGGCTGATTCGCCTGCATGTTTCGAAGATGGTATTCAACGTGACGGGGTTGCCCACGGCGTTGAACAGGCCGGAAACATTCTGTTCGAGGAGCAATACGATAAAGTCCGCGAGGTCGCGCGCATCTATGAATTGGGACATGGCGGAGGGATTATCTGGTACGAGAACGTCGCCGCCTTTGGCGATGCGCAGAGGCCAGTAGGTGAAGCGGTCGGTGGGGTCGTGCGGTCCGACCACCAAGCCGGGGCGGATGATGAGCGAGCGCGGACCGTAGACATCCTGAACGACTTTTTCGCACAGGGCTTTCAACGGTCCATAAGTTTCGCCGGTGATCTCCTCGACGCTTTCATCCTCGAGTTTGCCGACTGGGTCGCTTTCGTTGATTCCGATCTTGCTGAAGCTGGAATAGACCGAGACGCTTGAGATGTAGATGTAACGCCCGACCTTATCCTTCAACGCTTCGGCGGACAGGCGCACGATACGCGGAATGTAGCCGCAGGTGTCGATGACCGCATCCCACGAGCCCGATAGCTGGTCGAGGTCATGTTCCCTGTCTCCGCGTATGGTTTTGACCCTTCGAAAGAGCCCGGGGTTGGTCTTGCCGCGGTTGAAGATCGTTACATCGTGACCGTGCGCGCGGGCTGAGTTGACGAGATGTCTTCCGACGAATCGCGTGCCGCCGATGATGAGCAGGTTCATGGTTTGACTCCGACGAGGGTGAAGAGTGTGTCCGCCGGTTTGGCGGGGTCGAACGTGAACTCGTTATAGGTGTGGATATCTTTGAAGCCGGCTTCTTCGAACAAGGCAATGGCTTCCGCCTGGGTATACGAGAGCGTGGCGGGGGATTGGTTATGCACTTCGGACTGGATCTGCACGCCGTTCTTGATGACCTCCCACATGTCGTGGGTGTCTTCCATTTTCGTTTCCGGGTTGTAACGTGACCAGGCGGTCCGGCGGATGGTGGCCCCATCTTCCGGGCGGACGGCTTCCTGGGTGAAGCCGCTGTCGGTCGGGTCGCCTTCCTGCCAAAGGGTCATGAAGGGAGAGGCGAGCGCTCCGCCGGGTTCGAGAAGGTCGAAGAAGCGCTTCATCGCCTGCTGCGGCTGACCGGGTTTCAACAGCAATTGAATCGAGCTGGAAGGGACGAGGATGGTCTTGTACTTTCGCGGCAGGTTCAGGTCGGTCATGCTTTGGATGTAAAGTTTGGGGGAGAGGTTCTTCTTTTTGGCGTTGGCTTCGCAAAGTGCGATCATTTCCGGTGAGATGTCCACCCCGTCCACATCGATGCCCTGGGAGAGAAAGTCGAGAATCAGCCGTCCGCTGGAACAGCCGACATCCAGAACGGGTTGGCCGTATTTTTTGATGATGTCGAGCCACATGAAGCGGTCAGCCCATCGGGAGGTATCTCCGCGCAGCAGGTCCCAATACTGGACCATCAAACCGTAATATTCATAGGGCTGGGAAGACATGTGAAACTCTCCTTGGTTATTTGATACGGCTCAATTTTGCTTCGGTGGCTTTGGCTTCGTTGCCGTCTGGCAGGATATTGTACGCGGTAATGGTCAGTTCATTGCCGATGAAGGTCACCTCGGTGCGCCAGCCCCAGTCCGGCCCGCCGGTGGGGTCGGGGTAGGAGCCGAGGACGGAGAATCCGTTTTCGATCTCGTTGCCGATGCTGAACATGATGGAGGTATTGGTGTGGAAGGAGTCCACCCAGCTGATTTCGTATTGATCCAGTTGCGTGTTGTACCCAAAGGTGAACATGCCATGCTGCGCTTCGCCTTCAATGGAGGATTGATAAAGGAAGAGGGCGAAACGGCCATCTAATACTAATTGAATGGTCCCGACCAGCGGCGTGTCACTGGCAAGCTTATCAGGTTCAAGCCAGAGTTTGCTTG
>CAZYLM010000379.1:0-2248 GCA_964648645.1 uncultured Anaerolinea sp. | reverse complement strand
TGGTATCGCCGGGGCGGGTGACCTGCACCTTGCTCAACATCTTGCGGATGATGACTTCGAAGTGCTTGTCGTGGATGTTCTGACCCTGCGAGCGATAGACTTTCTGCACTTCGGTCATGAGGTACATCTGGCAGGCATCGCGTCCTTGAATTTTCAGGATGCGGTGCGGGTTGAGCGAGCCTTCGGTGAGGGCGGTGCCCGCTTCCACATGCGTGCCGTCGCGGACAAGGATGCGTGATGTATTGGGAATGTCCATCACAACTTCTTCGCGCTGTTCGTAGGAAACGATGACCTTGCGGTCTTTCTTTTCGACTGCCACCTTCCCGCCGTGCTGAGAAACGATGGTGGCTTTGTCTTTCGTAGCGAGGATGTCGCCAGCCTGAACTTCGGATTCATCCTTGGCAATGATCTTCCAGTCTTCGGGAATGGCGTATTCGTCGTGGATCATCTCGGCATGTTCGATGTGCACTTCGCGCATATCGGGGTATTTATCCGACTGCTGGACACGCACCACGCCGTTGATCTCTGCAACTGCCGCTTCACCCTTTGGCTGTTTGCGCGCTTCGAAGATTTCTTCCACGCGCGGGAGACCGGTGGTGATGTCGGTTGCACCGGTGGATGCCACACCGCCGGTATGGAAGGTGCGAAGCGTGAGCTGTGTGCCCGGCTCACCGATGGATTGGGCGGCGACGATGCCGACCGCTGCGCCGAGGTCCACCATATTGCCGCGCCCGAGGTCGATGCCGTAACACTTGGCGCAGATGCCGTGGTCGAGTTCGCAGGTCAGCGGCGAGCGGAGTTTGACTTCAGCGATCCCGGATTCGGAAATGATTCGAGCCAGGTCGTGGGTGATGACGTCGTTGTATTCGGCAAGTACTTCGCCGGTCTTGGGGTGGATAATGCGATCGGCAACCAGACGGCTATACATGCGGCTGTCCATCTTTTGCCCGGCGACATCGTCTGCACGGCGGATCCACACGCCGTCGTGTGTACCGCAGTCGTGTTCGTTGATGATGATATCCTGAGCAATATCGACGAGGCGGCGGGTGAGATAACCGGCGTCCGCGGTACGGAGGGCGGTATCGGCGAGACCTTTGCGCGCGCCGTGTGTAGAGATGAAGTATTCCTGCGCCGTCAGACCTTCACGGAAGTTCGAACGGATCGGCATCGGGATGATACGACCGGAGGGGTCAGCCATCAAACCGCGCATACCAGCCAACTGCGAAATGGTGGAGAAACCACCCTTTGTCGCGCCGGAACTCGCCATTGTGGAGAGGTTGTCATCCGGATCCATGTGCTTCTTTACAGCATCACCGACCTTGTCGGTTGTTTCCTGCCAGATCTGGATCTCGCGTTCGTTCTTTTCCTGTTCGGTTAACAGACCGCGGCGGAAATCGCGCTGAACCACTTCAACGGCCTTCAAAGCTTCGTCGATGATGGCCTTGCGTTCCGGCGGGATGGAGATGTCGGCAACCGCCAGGGTCGTGCCGGATTTCATGGCGAATTCGAAACCGATGCTCTTGACGCGATCCGCCACATTTGTAGTGATTTCCTGTCCGCACAATTCGTAGACTTCGGCGATGAGGTCTTTTACGCCGCCTTTGTCAAGTTTCTTGTTGACGAACTGAACCTGTTCCGGCAGGATGCGATTCAACAACACGCGCCCGACGGTGGTGTCGATGACGCGGGTCTGCGTTTCCGCCATGCGTTTGCCTTTATCGTCATACCAGGTTGTGGCGCGCAGTTTGATCTCGGAATGAACTTCCACCTGCCCAAGGGCATAGGCGAGTTCCACTTCATCCATGTCGGCGAAAGCGCGTCCGTCACCCTTGTGGGCGGCTTTCTGCGCCATCGAGAGGTAGTACACACCGAGCACCATATCCTTGGAGGGCGAAATAATCGGTTCACCATCCGCCGGTTTGAGCAGGTTCTTGGAAGCGAGCATCAAATCGCGGGCTTCCTGAACCGCCTTCTGGGAGAGCGGAACGTGAACAGCCATCTGGTCGCCGTCGAAGTCCGCGTTGAAAGCGGTGGTGACAAGCGGATGGAGTTGAATGGCGGAGCCTTCGATAAGGATCGGCTCGAACGCCTGGATACCCAGGCGGTGAAGCGTCGGAGCGCGGTTCAACAAAACGGGACGGTCGCCGATCACGCCTTCGAGCGCTTCCCACACTTCGGGGCGGTTGCGTTCGATCAGACGGCGGGCTCCCTTCACGTTGGCAGCATAGCCGTTCTGCACGAGGCGGGC
>CAZYLM010000378.1:0-2262 GCA_964648645.1 uncultured Anaerolinea sp. | reverse complement strand
CTCAAAGAAGGCGATGAAATAAAATTACGTCTGGAATTTCGGTTATGACTGAAACACAAACATCAAAAGTACACCCCGAACTACAGAGTATTCTCAAAAAAAGCCCACCCCTTAATTACAGCGGCATAAACCTCTGGCTAATCCGATTGCTGATATCGTTAATGCCTGCTTCGAAAGTGCCAGAGGATGTATCCATCAAGAATATCAAGATCGATAACAGAGACCGCAGTACGAAAATAAAAGTACGGGTCTATCAGTCAGCCCATCTATCAAACGCCACACCCGTCCTCATTTGGATGCATGGCGGTGGGCACATCATCGGAAAGCCCGAAATGGAAGATACGATCTGCATTCAGTTTGTGCGCGAATTGGGCATCAGTATCGTATCCGTGGACTATCGCCTTTCGCCCAAGCATCCCTTCCCCGCCGGGTTGGAAGATTGCTACTCTGCCATGATGTGGGCAAAGCAAAATTCAGAGGCGTTCAGTTTCGACGCAACCCGCATTGCGATCGGCGGAACTAGTGCCGGGGGCGGGCTGGCTGCTGCACTGGCGCAATTGGCACAGAATCGAAAAGAAGTTTCTCCTGTCTTCCAATTGCTCACCTATCCCATGCTCGACGATAGAACCGCCCTGCACAGAGACATTGACGATAGCAACAGCCCGACCTGGAGTCAAAAGAGCAATCGCTTCGGCTGGGCATCCTATTTGGGTAAACATTATGGAATGGACGAGATCCCTGCCTACTCCGTGCCTGCCCGCCGCGAAAATCTCGCCGGTTTGCCGCCAGCATGGATCGGCGTAGGCACATTGGATGTATTTTATGAAGAAGATATGATGTATGCCCAAAGGCTAAAAGAAGCAGAGGTTCCTTGCGAACTCGACATTATTCAAGGCGCTTTCCACGGCTTTGATGTATTCGATCTCAACCTGCCTATTGTGCAGGAATTCCGAAGATCACAAATCGCAGCTCTCAGAAAATATCTTGTCGGATAACTTTAAAAATAAACAGGAACGATTAATATTGAAAAACGACATTCGTACAAACCATTCCGCTGGAAAGATCATCGTTATCAACGGACCGTCGAGTTCGGGTAAATCCACACTGACAAAAGAATTGCAAAGACAATTTGAGATCCCCTTCTTGCGATATTCTTTCGATCTCTTCCTTGACAGCCAAGCCTTGCCGATGGAACAAATCCGAAATGGGAAAATCTCATGGAAATCCATGCGTCCCAACCTTTTCAGCGGATTGCAACAATGCCTGCCCATCCTCGCCAACGCAGGGAATAACATCGTCTTCGACCACATCATCGAAACAAAAGAGATGTTGCATGAACTACTCCATCTCACAGCGGATATGGACATTTACTTCGTCGGACTGCATTGTTCTCTTGAGGAACTTGAGCGCCGCGAGATCGCGCGCGGCAACCGCGGTTCCGGTGATGCCCGCAAGGATTTTGAGACCGTACATAGAATCACCACATATGATTTGGAGTTAGACTCTGAAAACAACCTTGTTGAAAATGCCAAAACGTTAATAACGGCATGGGAAAAACGAGCACGTCCGTCCGCACTGGATAGAATGTTGAAGGAATTAGCCTAAAACACGATTTTGCGAGTGATACAATTATCTAGCTTACTGGTATGCATAACTCCGAAACGATCGCCAACGAAAAAGAAGAACTGAAACAAGCGGTTTTGAACGCACGTCCGTTCAAGCCGCTTTATGTTAAGTTCAAGGTCTTTTACGGCTGCAACCTCAAATGCGAGATGTGTAATCACTGGCGCGAAACACGCGAAGCGCCTGTTACACCAGACCGCTTAAAAGAAGTCATCACCGAGCTGGCAGAGATGGGCACGAAGAAGATCCATATCTCCGGCGGCGAACCGATGCTGCGACTACATACCCCCGATTTTGTGGAACTCGCCTCATCGCTTGGCATCAAAGTGACCATGACCACCAATGGCACACTCATCACCAAAGAAAAAGCCAAGCAATTGGTAGAAGCCGGTTTGCGCGGCGTGAACATCTCCATCGACTCACCGATTCGAAAGATGCACGAGAAGATCCGCGGGGTAGAAGGTGCCTTCAAGTTAACCACCAAAGCCGTCGGTCTCTTTCGGCGTTACAAGCACAAAGGCAAACTCACCATTCGCATCAACACCGTGGTCAGCCGCACCAATTACGAAAGCCTTGCCACCCTGCCAGACCTCGCCCACGAACTCGGCGCGGACGGAATCAACCTCATCCCAGTGGACG
>CAZYLM010000377.1:0-2270 GCA_964648645.1 uncultured Anaerolinea sp. | reverse complement strand
AACGAGCGCATGCGCGCCATCTATGAACTGACTTCGACCCTCTCTTCCACCCTTAGCTATAAACGTGTGCTTGACTCCGCGCTCGATATGAGTGCCTCGGCTCTGAACCCGAACCTGGAGCCTGAGCAGACCACCAGCGACCCCCTTGTTGGCGTGGTCATGCTCTTCAACGCCGGGAAGTTGCGCGTTGGATCGGCAAGGAGATTTACCAACGCCGACCTGCGCATCACCTTCGACGGCTCGGAAGGGATTTTGAAGAAGGCGATCGATGATGGCGAACCGTTCAAATTTGCCGATATCGGATATGACCCTGAACTGGGGCGGGTGGTATCGCTCCGCAATTGTACGGGTGGATATATCTTCCCGCTGCGGAGCGGTTTCAACGTTTATGGCGTACTTATTTTTGCCCACCCCGAACCCGGTTATTTCACAAAAGAACGGACCAACTTGCTCGATATCATCGGGCGTCAAGCGGTCATTGCGATTCAGAATGCGCGCCTTTATCAAGACCTGGTGGAGGAAAAGGAACGTCTCGCCGATGTATATGAGGAAGCGCGAAAAAAATTGGCGCGTGACTTGCACGACGGACCCACCCAATCGGTGGCAGCGATGGCGATGCGCCTGAATATTTCCCGCCGCATGCTGGCAAAAGACCCCAAGAGCGCCAATGAAGAGCTTGTCAAGCTGGAAGAGTTGGCGCACCGTACCACAAAAGAGATTCGCCACATGCTCTTTACCCTGCGTCCGCTCATCCTCGAATCACAGGGACTTGCCGCCGCCATCCAATCCATGGCGGACAAAATGCTCGAGACCTTCTCTCAACGTGTGGTGGTCGAAATCGATGAACGCGCTTCGAAACAACTCGAAATGGGCAAACAGGGTGTCATCTTCTATATTATCGAAGAGGCGGTCAACAACGCCCGCAAGCATGCCGCTGCAGATACCATCACGGTGCGTCTACGACAGGTGGAGACAGGCGTTGTTCTTTTAGAGATCGTTGACAATGGGAAGGGCTTCGATGTAAAAGCCATCACAAAAAATTATGAAAAACGCTCCAGCAGCAGCCTCGGAATGGTGAACCTGCGTGAGCGTGCTGAATTGGTGAACGGCCTGCTCAACATTGAATCGCAGGAAGGTATGGGGACGAACGTACAGGTTTACATTCCGCTTACCGAGGAAGCCGCTGACCGCCTGCACCACGCCCGTCGGAGGTGACCTTGTTGCATCATATTTTCCACTCCCCAAGGAACCCAAACCGCCGCCCGCCGTTGATTCTCATTCATGGCGCGGGCGGCAGTTTTTTATCCTGGCACCCATATCTCAGAAGGTTGGAGGGTGAAACGGTTTACACGCTTGACCTGCCCGGGCATGGCGAGTCGGATGGCAGTGGAAAACAATCAGTGGAAGGTTATACGGCTGATGTCTGGAACTTTATCGAAGAGAATTGTATTCTGAAACCAGTCATTGCAGGGCACTCCATGGGCGGTGCCATTGCGCTTGCTCTTGCGCTTGAACATTCCGAAAAACTTTCGGGCGTGGTATTGCTGGGGTCTGCGGCAAAGTTGCGCGTCTCACCATTGATCCTTGAAAAGACATCCCACTCCGAAACTTTTTTTGAAGCAGTTCAGATCATCAACGAATATAGTTTCAAGCCCGATGTGCAAAAAGATCTTCTGCGCTTGTCCATCAATGCCATGCTAAAGACCGATCCGCCAACCCTGCTTGGAGATTTTCAAGCTTGTGATTCGTTCGATGTGATGGACCGGGTCGATACAATCCGGCTTCCCACTTTGATTCTCTGCGGCACTCTCGATGTGATGACCCAGCCAAAATATTCAAAATTTCTGGCGGAAAAGATCCCATCAGCGCATTTCCATCTGATCGAGGACGCCGGGCATATGATCGCGCTCGAACAACCTGAAGTTGTCGCCAGGTTGGTGAAGGATTTTTTGGGTGGACTTCCGCCTCTTCCCTGACTGGTAGTTGATTCCCCTCATTGGACTTTTGTTACGCTGCTATTCTGTTGACAAAAAGTAACTGTCACTTCGCAGGTGACAGTTACTTAGCTTACGAGAACATCCGCTTCAAAATCGGTATCGCTGCCATCAACGCCCTTGCCCGGTGACTGAGTCTATTCTTCTCTTCCATTTCCAATTCCGCCATCGTCTTCCCCATATCCTTCAACAAAAAGATCGGGTCGTAGCCAAACCCGCCTGTACCGCGTTCTTCAGGAATGATCTCGCCGTAACAATTCCCTTCGGCAAATTCGA
>CAZYLM010000376.1:0-2274 GCA_964648645.1 uncultured Anaerolinea sp. | reverse complement strand
TGGCTGGGGGATGCTTCTGGTGTTTGGAAGCTGTTTTTGACGAAGTGAAAGGGGTACTGTCCGTGGATTCGGGCTATGCCAATGGACATTTGAAGAACCCAACCTATCGGCAGGTCTGCAATGGGGATTCAGGTCACGCTGAGGTCGTGCAGGTCAAGTTCGATCCTGCGGTGATCGGCGTCCGCGATATTTTGGATGTCTTCTTCGGTATTCACGACCCGACGACTTTGAATCGTCAGGGAGCGGATGTGGGACCTCAATATCGCTCTGGCATTTATTACCACACGCCTGAACAAAAGGAAGCCGCCGAATCTCTTATCAATGATTTGAACGCGCAGAAGATATGGGACCATCCCATTGTCACCGAGGTTGAGCCGGTCAAGGATTTTTACATCGCCGAGGATTATCACCAGGAGTACTTCGTGCGAAATCAATATCAGCCTTACTGCATGGCGGTCATCGCGCCCAAAGTAAGCAAGTTCCGCAAGCACTACCAGGACCTGTGGCGGAAGCAGGCCGCCTAAGATAGCCGTCAAAAAGCCGCCAATGTCAATTGGCGGCTTTTTGATATTTAAAGGGGGTAACACGCCATGAAGATATAATTGCGTGGATGAACGCTTATCTCGCTCTTTTGCAGCTTCGTCCAAAATACCGTTCGCTCTGGCTGGCGCAGGTCATCAGCCTGACGGGCGACTGGTTCAACACCATTGCGTCGGTCATCATCGTCAATCGTTATGCTGACTCGGGGTTGGCAGTTGGCGGACTGTTCATTGCCCGCGCCTTGCCGCCCTTTTTGCTGGGTCCCGTGGCGGGTGTGGTCGCGGACCGCTTTGACCGCCGTATGGTGCTTATTATCAGTGATGTATTGCGGGCGGCGATCGTGCTTTGCTTCTTGCTGGTCGACCGACCGGAACGGTTATGGTTGCTCTATGTGTTGACCGTCTTGCAGTTCAGCGTATCCTCCTTTTTTGAACCGGCGCGCGCTGCGATCACCCCGGCCCTGGTGGAGCCGAACGAATTGCTTATCGCCAACACATTGGCGAGTGTCACCTGGTCTGCAATGCTGACGTTGGGCGGGGCGATTGGCGGTTTGACCGCTTCGCTGTTCGGTGTGCCCGTTTCACTGATCGTCGATGCGGCAAGTTTTCTCCTCTCCGCTGTGCTTGTCCTTGGCATATCGGGTCAGTTCAAATCGCAGGAGGCGCATGCGCTTGAAAGCGGCTGGAAGAATTTTGTGGATGGGCTGAATTATGTCCGTAAAAATTTGGATATCGGACTGGTGACGATCGTCAAAGCCTTGGGGCAGGTGGGAAGCTTCGATATCATCGCCGCGCTGTATGCCTCCCGCCTCTTTCGCTACGGGCAGGAGGGTGCAACCACCCTGGGCTTGATGTTTACAGCCTTTGGCGTGGGGGCAGTCATCGGTCCGCTGATCGCGAATCGGCTGGGCGATTCGAGCGCAATCTGGCTGAGGCGCGCCATCCTGGGCGGATTTTTGTGTATGCCCATTGCCTGGTTCATTGTCGGTCTTGCGCCATCATTGCCCGTCGTGTTGTTGGGGTGTGTCCTGCGGGGCATCGGCGGCTCGATCAATTGGACTTATAGCGATGTGTTGCTCCAAATGTCGGTCCCAGACCAATTGTTGGGGCGGGTGTTCGCTTTTGATTTCGCGGTTTTTACCCTGGCGGTTTCGATTTCCCTTTGGCTGACCGGCTTCATCACGGATGAGTTCCAGCTTGCGCCGCGTACCATTGTGCTGATCTTGGCGACTGGCAGTCTGGGTCCGATGGCCGTGTGGGGATATGCTCTGCGTTTGAAGCTGAACCCTGCAGAGAAGTGAAATAGACCTCTCGCAAAAGTCTCATTTGCCACAGAGTTCACAGAGAAAATGAGGTTTAAAAGCCTTTCCTCAAAAACCTCAGTGTGCTCTGTGGCTACATATGCAAGAGGTCTAATAAAGTTTTGTTATACTTTCCCCGCCTATGAACGCGAGCAAGAATCCCACCCTTCAAGAGCCTCAGGGCGCTGACTTCTACATCCGTGACCTGCCCATCTACGGCGACGCGATCCTTGCGCCCATGGACGGGTATTCTGACTGGCCCTTCCGCTCCATTTGCCGCGAACTGGGTTCAGCCATGAGTTACACCGAGTTCATCAAGGTGGAGAAGATACTTAGCAAGTCCAAACAGCCCGCCAAGCGGATGTACTTCACCGAGCCAGAACGTCCGATCACGTTTCAAATTTACGGCGAAGACCCTGAACTAATCCTGCAAG
>CAZYLM010000375.1:0-2275 GCA_964648645.1 uncultured Anaerolinea sp. | reverse complement strand
GGTCTGTCTCCCCGCCAGGTTCGAAGACCGCTTCGCTGGGCGGGTTGAAGAAATACACGATGCGCGTGCGGATCAATTCATATTGAACCGAAATTCGATTTCTAATGGGTGGGAGTAAGGCAATGACAACGCCAACGGCAACAACGATAAAAATCAACAAGCGTTTGTCAATATTTTTGAGTCTATTCATGAAAAAGATTATACATGAAAGGAAAGTCCCCCAGATGAGGCTTGGTTAATTATTTACCAATATATTGCAACGCCAGGCGCAGGCGTTCTTCTACATCCTTTGGCGCGTCCTTGGGCAGGGATTGCAAAGCGGCTTGTGCTTCAACAACAGAATATCCCAACGCGGTGAGCGCGGCAAGGACTTCACTGTCGTAATCGGCGAGCGCGGCGATCTTACCGAGCGTATCGGCGGGTTTAAGTTTGTCTTTGAGATGGATGGCGATCTTTTGCGCGGTCTTCTTGCCAACGCCAGGGACTTTGCCGAGCAGTTCCTCTTCATCGGCGAAGATGGCACGTTGGATGGTCTCAAGGTTGAGCGTGGACAAAACAGATAACGCCACTTTAGGCCCGACTCCGTCCACCCCAAGCAGGATATTGAAGAGATCCCTATCAGCTTGGGATTCGAATCCGTAAAGGGTCAACGCATCTTCCCGGACTACGAGGTGGGTGAACAGAAAAAGGATTTCCCCAGCCTTGGCATTCGTCCGCACCGGGGCAGGGACAAATACCCTCAGCCCCACCCCGCCAACTTCGACGATAAGGGCATTGTCTTCGATCTGGGATACTTCTCCGCGTAAAGTTGCGATCATGGGTCTATTATATGTCATTGCGAGCCCCGATAGGGGCAAAGCAATCTGAGAATTCACTGGTACTTTGCTTCGACGGCATCTTTTACGCTTTGCCAAGCTCAGGACACCGCCTCACAATCACATTAATCATATCTCGCCGTGTTCAAATGAGTGATGGCGATTGCCAAGGCGTCGGCAGCATCGTCGGGTTTCGGGATTTGGTCGAGCTGCAACAAGGCGCGGACCATTTCCTGAACCTGGCGTTTTTCTGCGGAGCCGTAACCCGCCACAGCTTGTTTGACCTCATTGGGAGTGTATTCGTACGTTGGGATACCCGCTTTTTCAAGAGCAAGCAATACTACTCCGCGAGCCTGTCCGACCGCAATGCCGGTAGTAATATTCTTCGAGAAAAATAATTTTTCGACAGCGGCGGTTGCAGGTTTGTATTTCTTGATCAGTTTGACGAGCGCATCGTAGAGCGTTACAAGCCTTGCGGATGCCGAATCCTCTTTCGGCGTGGTGATGACCCCATAGGAAACAGCGACCAGTTCCCCGTCTGGCATGAGGCGCACGAGGCCGTAGCCTGTGGTTGCGGTTCCAGGGTCGATCCCAAGGGCGAGGGTCATTTTAAATAATGTAGGGGCGGGGTAATCCCGCCCCTACGCGATTGGATTACGCGTTTTCGAGCGCGGCAAGAGCTTCGTCAGACATCTTGACGTTATGATATACGTCCTGCACATCGTCGAGTTCTTCGAGGTGTTCGATGGCCTTCATCACCGAAAGGGTTTCTTCCACACCAACTTCGATCTCCTGTTTGGCGATCAGACGCAGACCGGATTCCTGCGGCTGGACTTTTGCTTTATGCAGGGCATCAGCGATGGTCTTGAACGCTTCGACGGGACCGAAGATCTCGATCTCTTCGCCGCCGTCCAACACATCGTCTGCGCCCGCTTCGACGCCGAGTTCGAAGGCTTTGTCGAAGTTGAGCATGCTGGATGGAAACGAGAAGTAGGATTTGCGCTCGAACTGCCAGCCGACCGCGCCTGCTTCCGCCATGTTGCCGCCCGATTTACTGAAAGCGTGGCGGACGTCGGAGATGGTGCGGTTGCGGTTGTCGGTAACGCAGGCGACCATGAAGGCTGAGCCGTGCGGGCCGTAGCCTTCGAGCGTCAGTTCTTCGAAAGCGGCGCCGTCTTTGTCATCGCCGGTACCTTTTTTGATAGCCCGTTCGATGTTGTCTTTAGGCATATTTTCGGAGCGGGCTTTTTCCACCGCCAGTCGCAGGCGGAAGTTGGTATCAGGGTCGCCGCCGCCTTCACGGGCGGAGATAACGATCTCGCGCGCCAGCCGCGTGAAGATCGCGCCGCGTTTGGCATCTGCCGCGCCTTTTTTGCGTTTGATGGTGGACCATTTTGAATGACCAGACATACACGTTCTCCTTCAGTTGAACAATCAATTGATCGGGTATTTAGGGTATA
>CAZYLM010000374.1:0-2276 GCA_964648645.1 uncultured Anaerolinea sp. | reverse complement strand
TGACCGGCATGGTCTTGCGAAGCCCGCCCATGTTGCGCATATCGCCGGGGTCAAAGACTTCACCATGATCTTCATGCCCGCCGTGTGTGCCATGTCCGCTTTCCACTTTCTTCTTTCCCTTGGGTTTCTCTTCATGGTGCGCGTGATGCGCATGAGCATGATGTCCGCGCTCCAAGCCGAGAATGACAGAACCAGCAGAGAGGAAGAGCAGAGCTTTGAAAAACGCGTGGGTAATGAGGTGGAACATCCCCGCAACGTAAGCGCCCATCCCCACAGCCGCAACCATAAAGCCTAACTGTGAAATGGTGGAATATGCGAGAACTTTCTTGATATCGTACTGCCCCACTGCAATCGTCGCGGCGAAGAGAGCTGTTGCAGCACCGACCATGGCAACGATGTATTGTGCTTGCGGTACCAGCGTATAAAGCGGCGCCGAGCGAGTGACGAGGTACACGCCCGCGGTCACCATCGTCGCGGCATGGATGAGGGCAGAAACTGGGGTTGGACCTGCCATCGCATCCGGCAGCCAGATGTAGAGAGGAATCTGTGCGGACTTACCGGCCACGCCCACAAGCATGAATAAAGTGATGGCAACGATGATCCATGGTTGAGCTTCGGCAATGGCAGGTGCGGCTTTAAAGACTTCATCGAACTGGAATGAGCCGAGATGCCAGAACATCAGGAAGCCCGCCATGAGGAAGCCAAAGTCGCCGACGCGGTTGGTGATGAAGGCTTTCTTGGCGGCGTTGGAATTTGCCCAGGAGGGACGGGCAAGCGTATCCATCTCGTACCAGAAGCCGATGAGCAGGAAGGAGCACAAGCCCACACCTTCCCACCCGACGAAGAGCATTAGGTAGGAGTCGCCTGAGACAAGGATCATCATCGCAGCGATGAACAGGTTCAAGTAAATGAAGAAGCGGGTAAAACGTCCCTCTTCATGTTTGAAGCGCACATCTTCGTGCATATATCCAATGGCGTAGATGTGAATGAGAGTCCCAACACCCGAAACAACCAACATCATCGTCGCCGAAAGCGAGTCGACGCGGAAGGTCCAGTCGAGCTTGAGATGACCGATGTGGATCCATTCGGCGAAGGGTACGCTCACAGCATGCCCGTGATTGACCGCCACAGAATATGCCAGCAATACCGAGATGACGAATGCCGTTCCCGATGCCATGCTCGCCACTGTACCCACCATCTTTTCGGTAAAATTCTTACCGAAGACGGCGTTGATAAGCAGGCCGAGAACCGGCACCAGCACCAATCCGGGGGCTAGAAAATAAAACCCTGCGTTTACTGTTTCACTTAAGTGCATGAATATCTCCAGATCATGTCGTTGCAAGGAGGGTGCTTTTCCCGACGAAGCAACCTCCTAATATCCTGAGATTGCTTCGGGCGGAAGATCACCGCCCTCGCAATGACATAGCCGCTATCCCTTCAAGGAATTCATCTCGTCGATGTTGATATTCTTCTTCGCCTTGAAGATCTCCACGATCAGCGCGAGACCGACCGCCACTTCAGCCGCCGCCACGGCGATGACGAAAAAGACGAAGATCTGCCCGCTGAAGGTTTTGTAGACGCTGGCGAATGCCACAAATGCCAGATTCGCTGAGTTGAGCATCAATTCAATGGACATGAAAATAATGAGCGGGTTGCGGCGCGAGAGCACACCGAGCGCGCCGATGGTAAAAAGGATCGCCGACAAGACGACGTAATAATTTACAGGGACCATTATTTCGCCTCCCTTTCCTGACGGGTCAAGATGATCGCGCCCATCATGGCAACCAACAGGAGGATGGATGTGACCTCGAACGGCAGCAGGAAATTATTGAATAGTGCCATCGCCATCTCACGAAGACTATCCATGGAATTGAGCGAGGCATCCGGCGTGGTGACGGCTAAATTGGAACCGGCGCGGGTGAGCAAAAGGTAGACTGCCTCAACAGCAAGGATGATCGAAAGCAATCTTGCCAAAGGCTTCTGCCAGGGCAGGCTGTTGGTGGGAGCCAGACTCTCTGCACCCAACAACATGATGACGAAAAGGAACAACACCATGATCGCGCCTGCATAGACCGTGATCTGCGCCATAGCAATGAAGGGTGCGCCCAACAGGAGATAGAAGATCGCCACGGTGACAAAGTTCAACACCAAGAACAGAGCCGAATACACGGCGTTCTGGCTGAACAACATTCCCAAGGCGGTGGCGATGGCTACGAGGGAAAGAACGAGGAAGACTATTAATTCAGAAGACATGGCACTCCATTTACGATTTTCGA
>CAZYLM010000373.1:0-2278 GCA_964648645.1 uncultured Anaerolinea sp. | reverse complement strand
GCAAGCGAGCCATGCAGACCGATCTTCGGCACGCCCATATTTTCCACTGCCTGACCTAATGAATGCACATCGTCAGGGAAAGGCGCAAGAGAGAAGTCAATACCTTTGAAATCTACTCGCAGTTCTTTTGCTGTTTTCGTGAGGGCTTGACCGTGTTTTGTAAATTCATCAATTAATATCTGCCGTCCGTCGTCGATGGTTTGTCGTCCATGAAACGCGTCCACAGCCATGTCCGCGCATTCGGCGGCGATGGCGAAGGCAGGTGAATCCGAGGTGTGATACGCGCCGGGGAAGAACGGCGCATGCGGACCTACATTTGCCAATGCCGTGAAGTTCAGATTCTTGAACCCATTCGGGTCGAGCTGCGCAGACTTGACGATGATCTCCGCGCAGGCTTTGATCTGTGCCATGTGGATCGTCTGCACGTCTGCCATCACTCCACTGAAGAAGACTCCTTCACTTGCTGCAATCGCCTCAGGTATGACCTGATAGCTGCGCGGCAGTTCCGGCACGGCGGGTCCCAACGCCGCAAATGAGACGTTATTCTGTTTCATCACCTTCGTAAATTGCTCGGCATATTTCGGCAACTCGTCGATATGCTTTTCGCCCAACAACCTCGCGAAAGACACAGTCGCCACGCGGACGGTTTGTACTTCATACCCCGCCGCTTCATAAGCCGACTTGGCTTTGGACAAAAAATCTCCCGCTTCGCGCAGGACATTTTCGTTCAAGGGATACCGGGGATTGCAAAAGTAAGTAATGGATCGAATTTTCATCTCTTCCTTCACTATTCACTATTCACTATTCACTATTCACTATTCACTGCTCTCTGTCTCATCACTTCAAACATAAGCACCGATCCCGCCACCCCAGCATTCAGGGACTCAATCTCACCGGACATGGGAATGCTAATTCTTCCATGCGCCAATTTCCGCGCGGGTTCGCTTGCGCCTTCGGCTTCACTGCCAATGATCAAAGCGACGGGCTGACGTAAATCTGATTTCCAGCAGGATTGTCCGCCCATATCAGCGACATAAACGTTCAAGCCTTCAGACTTTATAATCTTCTGAATCTCTTCCCAACTCATCGAATGGATCGGCAGCTTGAAATGCGCGCCCATACCGGAGCGCAAAACTTTTGGTGCAAAAGCATCCGTTGTTTCGGGCGGGATGAGAACAGCCTGCACCCCCGAAGCCGCCGCAGATCGCAGCAGTGTGCCCAAATTCCCCGGGTCGCGGATCTGGTCTGGGATGAGGATGAAAGTGGGGAGATTGGTAATTGGTAATTGATGATACTTAATAACAGCCAGGATGCCCTGCGGGGATTCGGTCTCACTGATGGACTTCATTACACTGGCAGAGACTTCTTCAACCTCCACACCCTTCAACCTTAAACCTTCAACCTGTAACTTCCCCCGTTCGCCTAATGTCTCATCAAACAAAGCGAAGCGACATGCCCAGTTCGCTTTTACTGCCTCTTCAACCAGCCGCACACCTTCCACCACAAAAGCATCAGCCTCGCGGCGTTCTTTGGCGCGTCCAAGCAGGGTGCGGACAAGTTTGATCTTCGAATTCTGATTAGAAGTAATCATTAAGTCCACTGTTTCATGAAAGCATCGATGGTGGTTTGATCGAACAACACTATGCGGACTTGCTTCACGCTCGAATTAATATTCTTTTCTAAATATGCTGCGATCGCTTTGAAAATAATTCCCGCCGCGCGGTTTTTGGGAAAACCGAAAATGCCGGTTGAAATTGCAGGCATTGAGATGGATTTGCATTTCAATTCGTCTGCTACTTGTAGAGAGCCGGTAACAGCGTCCGATAAATTTTTATCATCATCTGCTGTTTCGCCCCACACCGGTCCCACCGCGTGGATAACATATTTCGCAGGCAGCGTCCCGCCCGAGGTCCAGGCAGGATGCGCATGAGAAACAGGTCCATGTTTTCGGACCCAGGCATCGCTCTCCTGTTGGATCTTAGGTCCGCCCTTCTTTGAGATCGCCCAAGCCACACCACCACCATGAGCAAGATGTTCATTCGCAGCATTGACGATGGCATCCACTTCTTCAATGGTGATATCACCCTTCACAATTTGCAACGCCTGACCTGTTGTAAATTTCTTTTCGACCAATATAGAATTCATAAAACTATTTTACCCCCGTTAAATAGCGTAGGGGCGGGGTTACCCCGCCCCTACTACAAATTATTACTTCGTTTGTGTCACCACTGCGGCGAAGGCTTGCGGGTTCTTCACGGCAATGTCGGCGAGCATCTTG
>CAZYLM010000372.1:0-2294 GCA_964648645.1 uncultured Anaerolinea sp. | reverse complement strand
CCTGATCATCGCCGTGGTGGTGGGACTCGTCTTCTCAGTCCAGGATGACCCGGGCCAGGTTTTGCTTCCCATCCTTTCGGGCATGGAACATGACCATGTCCATGCCGAGGCGGGGGATACTATGCTCGAGAAACTTCGCAAAGCATTGCTCATTACTGTGGACGAGTTCTTTGATATGGGCCGTTATTTGATCATTGGCTCGTTGTTGGCGGCGGGATTGCAGACCTTCATCGCCCAATCCACGTTGCTGTCCATCGGCAGCGGACCGGTTCTCTCGGTCCTGGTCATGCTCCTGCTTGCCGTTCTGCTTTCCATCTGTTCGACGGTGGATTCGTTCGTCGCCCTCGGCTTTACCGGCGCGTTCAGCTTCGGCTCGGTGCTGTCGTTCCTCGTTTTCGGTCCCATGGTGGATATCAAAAGCACGATCATGTATTTGCAGGTTTTCAAGCGCCGTTCGGTGGCGTATATTGTTTTGCTTCCTTTTATGATGAGTTTGATCGCAGGATTGGTGTTTAATTATTTTGTGAAGTAGTCGGGTGGTACCGCAAGGTTTACCTTGCGAAACGCGGCAACGTGAACGTTGCCGTACGCGGAGAGAAACAATGCCTCAACGAATGTTCCGTTCCTATCAAGGTCTGATCCTGCTTGGCTTATGCGTCTTTTTCGTTTTCAAAGCCGTCAATGGGCAATTGACCTGGTATATCAACTCGCGCTTTGTACCGCTGACGGTCATTGGCATCGTCTTTCTTGCGCTCATGGCGCAGACCATCTTTGCTGAAAACCGTCGTTCGCGGCAGCACGAATTGGAACATCCCGATCATCATCACGAACATGACCATGCTCCATCTACGGCTGCCTTGTGGGTTATGTTCATTCCGCTCGCCATCGGTTTGCTCATTCCTGCCCGTCCGTTGGATTCAGCGGCATTTACAACGAAGGGCTTCAACACCAGCGCGCCGCTCGTCAGTTCGGATTCGTCTGCGCAGATATTCGAGACCGAGTCTCAGGAGCGCAACATCCTGCAATGGCTGAAATTATTCAACTATCAGGATGACATCACCGAATTCATCGGGCAGGAGGCATCGGTGGTGGGGTTCGTCTATTTTAGCGACGAACTCGACGCCGATCAATTCTTTGTCAGTCGCTTTGTCGTTTCCTGTTGTGCGGCGGACGGGTTCGCTATTGCCATGCCTGTAAGGTGGGAAAAATCGAATTCGCTCGAACAGGATGCCTGGGTGGTCGTCAAAGGGAAGATCGAATCCATCGACCTCAACGGTACGCGCACGCCGATGATTATTGCCGAGGCGGTCGATCCGACCGATGTTCCTGCCCAACCTTATCTCTACCCATGAAACCCCGTTCTTTAGATACGCTTGCCATTGGTCTGCTTCTCGCGCTTGCTGTTATTGCCGGATTCATCATCTGGATCGGTGAGAGTGCGGGGGTGAGTGTGCGCGTGGATCTGCCGGAGGATGGCGTTGTCGGTCCGTATGAGGCGATCACTTTCAAGTTTTCCGAGGTTGTTTCCGCGGAGATGGTCTCAGACTTGATCGCCTTTGACCCCGTTCAGGAAGGATACCTTCAGGCAGTGGATGACACCAGTGTCAGATTCGTTCCGCTCAGACCGTTTGACCCAGATGTGACTTATACAGTGAAAGTTATCGCGGGCGAGACGAATATCAAAGGGCGCGAGGTAAAAAAGCCTCAAAGCTGGAACTTTAACGTCCGCAAGCCGCGGGTGGCTTACATGGTCACAGCCGGGGGGCAAAGCGGCATCTGGTCAGCGGACATGAACGGGGGCGACGTGAAACGCCTCACTCCCGAAGAAATAAAAGTCGTCTCGTTCGATGTCGCCCAGAGTGGGGACTTCATCATCTTTACAACCGTCAACCAAAACGGCGGGATCGACCTGTGGAAGGTAAGCCACGACGGCGGTGACCAGGCGCTTTTATTGGATTGCGGTTTCGATCGTTGCACCACGCCTGTGATTGCCCCCGGCGATACACGCATCGCTTATTCGCGCGAGGCGGCGGGACCCACGCCCGACCTGCCCTTCGGTTCGCCACGCATCTGGGTCGTGGATCTGGAGAGCGGTGCGGATGGACCTGTTTACGAAGACCAAAGCATTCTGGGATACAACCCCTCCTGGTCGCCGGATGCGAATCGCCTCACTTCCTTCGACGGGTTGGCGGATTTCATCCATATGATCGATTTCCAAAGCGGGGAGCAGGTCCTCTTCCCATCCACCACGGGCGGACCGGTGACCTGGTCGCCTGATTCGAACCGCCTGCTTT
>CAZYLM010000371.1:0-2295 GCA_964648645.1 uncultured Anaerolinea sp. | reverse complement strand
CCGATGGGGGAGGAGGCGGGGACGAGGGCGACTTCTCCAAGATGATGTGAGCCTTCATCGGTATCCACCAATTTTTGGAGGACGTTTTCGCCGCGCTTCGCACTGACCTTCGTTATTCTTCCGCCCTCAAAAAAGACTTGGAAATCTTCGATCAGGGTACCGCCATACGAGAGCGGGAAAGTAGCCGAGATGACACCGTCGGCACGGTTGCGGTCGGGCAGGGTGAAGACTTCCTCGGTAGGCATGTTGGCAGTAAAGGCGATCCCGTTTTGCGCCATGGACTGGGCGCTGATCCAGAGGTGCCCGCTTGGCAAGCCAAGGGTAAAGTCTGTGCCAGGACCATTACCCTCAAGGGGTGCTGCGCGATAGTGCAGGGCGGTGTATTGTTTGGATTGCAAATACAAGGCGCGTTCGCGCAAAGCGGCGATGTGTTTGCTCCAGGCTTCGATCGGGTCGGGTTGGTCGATGCGTGTGGTTTCGAAAATAGCCTGCCAAAGTTTCTCTTGTGCCTTGTTGATGGGCAGGTCTGGGAAGATTTTATGCGCCCAGGCATCGCCTGCGGCAGCAACAACACACCAATTGATGGCATTGGTCGTCACCTTTTCGCTGATCGGGCTCCAGTTCTCAAGGTGGGTTCGCTGAAGGATACCGACTGCATCCTGGTCTAGTCCGCCAAGCAGGTCCGGGTTCGAACCGCCGATGGAGAGCAAGGCATCGCCGTTATCGATCATTTCCTTGATGGCGCTGATCTGCCATTTGGGATAGATACTTAGCGAATCCTTCGGGGCGTGCTGAAGGCGGATCCTCAGCATTTCTTCGTCGGCGAAGATCGCTTCAACGTAGCGTGCACCGGCAGCATAAGATGCCATGGCGATCTCGCGTACCAAAGGTGCAAATTGATTTGGTATGCCGCGGGTCCCTGCTGCAGTGATGATAAGCCGTTGCCCGGCTCGTAGATTAACCCCGACTTTGACGATCGCTTCGGCGTATTTCGCCAGCATTTTTTGATGAGTGTTTCCAGTCATTATGCCTCGGATGGATTGAAGTAACCCAAGTATAGCATGGGGCGTTTTTTCCTCCCCGTTGCAATAGCAATGCGAGGTTATGTTATGCCCAATGTGGGGATTTTGTTACTTTGCCATTAAATAGCGCAATTTGTGACCTCTTTGGGTATACTTTGATAATTCCTGATCCTGGCAAGGAGACCCCCATGCTGACGGTTGAAAAAGTGGATACTGAAAACCAACGACAGGTTAGGCGTTTTGTGGAAATTCCCTTCCGTATCTATGCGGACTGTCCGCAGTGGGTACCTCCTCTCAATGTAGATGCATACAACCAGTTGAACCGCAAGAAACACCCCTTTCACGCGCACTCGGATGTGGAATTCTTCCTTGCCGTTCGCGATGGACGAGATGTCGGTCGGATCGCTGTCATCGAAAATAAGTTATATAACGGGTACCACAAGAAGCAGACGGCGAACTTTTATCTCTTCGAATGTGAGAACGACCCTGAAGCTGCCAGGCTCCTTTTTGATACTGCGGGGGAATGGGCAATAACAAGGGGATTGAATATCCTGATCGGACCAAAAGGCATGGGACCGCTCGACGGTTATGGCATATTGGTTTTAGGGCATGAGCACCGTCAGACAATGACCATGCTCAATTACAACCACTCCTATTACCAGTCCATGGTGGAGGCGCAGGGTTTTGAGAAGGAAGTGGATTTTGTCTCCTGTTATCTGCCTGCGGACAAGTTCCAAATTCCTGAACGGGTCAAGCGCATCACCGAACGTGTGATGCAGCGCGGCCATCTGGAGATCAAGACCTTCAAGAGCAAGAAGGAACTTTTGAGCTGGGCAGACCGCATCGGTACGGCATATAACAATGCCTTCGTGCGAAATTGGGAATACTATCCGTTGACCCAGCGTGAGATCGATTTTGTGGTCGAGAACATCATGACCATTGCCGATTATCGTCTGATCAAGATCATCATCCATAATGAAGATGTCGTCGGTTTTCTCTTTGCTTTCCACGACGTCTCAGCGGCAATGCAAAGAGCGAAGGGAAAACTATTCCCCTTTGGCTTGTTGGATATTTTGATGGAGATCCGCCGTACGAACACGGTCTCGGTCAACGGCATGGGTATTCTGCCGGAGTTCCAGGGGCATGGCGGCAATGCCCTGCTGTATTATGCGATGGGCGATACTTTGCTGAACTTTGGTCAATTTGCGCACGTCGAGATGACCCAGGTTGCGGAGACCACCGAGCAAATGCGCGCGGACTTGAAAAATTTGAA
>CAZYLM010000370.1:0-2308 GCA_964648645.1 uncultured Anaerolinea sp. | reverse complement strand
AATATACTAGAAAAATATCATAAATATTGACAAATCCCTTACACCCTGCTACAATGCCGCCGAATAAAAAATAAAACGCCAGCTTTGGCTTAATTTGTAGGAGCAAATACGAATGTCGCAGTTAGAGATCAAGGATCTGCATGTCAGCATCGAGGATAAGGAAATCCTCAAAGGCCTGACCCTTACCATCAAGCAAGGCGAAACCCATGCCATTATGGGACCGAACGGCACGGGCAAGTCTACGTTGGCGTATACCCTGATGGGGCACCCCAATTACACAGTCACCAGCGGTGATGTGCTTTTGGATGGCGAAAATGTTCTCGAAATGGAACCAGATGAGCGCTCCCGTGCGGGAGTTTTCCTCGCGTTTCAGTACCCGGTTGCCATCCCCGGTGTGACTGTGGCGAACTTCCTGCGCTCGGCGATCAATTCCCGCCGCCGTGCTGAAAATCCGGAGGATAAAGGCATGCCCATCCCTGAATTCCGCAAGATGTTAAAGGAAAAGATGGATATGCTCAAGATGGACCACAACTTTGCGGGTCGTTACTTGAATGATGGCTTCTCTGGTGGCGAAAAGAAGCGTGCCGAAATTTTGCAAATGGCAACTCTCAAGCCAAGATTCGCCATCTTGGATGAAACAGACTCCGGCTTGGATATCGATGCGCTTCGCATTGTTTCCGAAGGTGTCAACGCTCTTTCCGGTCCCGAGCTTGGCGTGTTGGTCATCACACATTATCAGCGTCTGTTGAACTATATCAAACCGCAGTTCGTGCACGTTATGATGGGTGGACGCATCGTCGAATCTGGCGGGCCCGACCTTGCACTTCACCTCGAAGAACACGGTTACGACTGGCTTCGCGAGAAGACCGAGGAAGCAGCATAAGAGCAGGAACTGGATATTAGAGAATTGAGATTGACTCTTACCATTTACTACCCTCTATCCTCTAATCAACTGGAGACATCATGTCTGAAGATGCAAAAATTTTAGAAGAAATTGGCGAGTATAAATACGGTTTTCATGACCGCGACGATAATTACTCGTTCAAATCTGAAAAAGGCTTGAGCCGCGAAGTAGTTGAAAATATTTCGCGCATGAAGGGCGAGCCGCAATGGATGCTCGAGTTTCGTCTCAAGGCGCTTGATCATTTCCTCAAGCGTCCCATGCCAAATTGGGGTCCAGAACTAAAATCGCTTGACCTTGATAACATTTATTACTACGTTAAGCCGACCGAGAAACAGGAAAAATCATGGGACGATGTCCCCGATGATATCAAGCGTACTTTCGATAAGTTGGGTGTGCCAGAAGCCGAACGCAAATTCCTGGCAGGCTTGGGTGCGCAGTACGAATCCGAAATGGTGTATCACTCCATTCAGGAGCACCTTGAAAAACAGGGAGTGATCTTTCTTTCCATTGAAGATGGTTTGAAGAAACACCCCGACCTGTTCCGCGAATATTTCGGCACCGTCATTCCGATCGAAGATAATAAATTCGCTGCGCTCAACTCTGCCGTGTGGTCGGGTGGTTCATTCGTGTACGTGCCCAAGGGAGTGAAAGTTGACCTTCCGCTTCAGGCGTACTTCCGCCTTAATACTGCCAATGTCGGTCAGTTCGAGCGAACCCTTATCGTTGTAGACGAAGGCGCTTCGGTTCACTATGTGGAAGGTTGCACCGCTCCGCAATACACCACCGACTCGTTCCACTCGGGCGTGATCGAGATCATTGTCAAGAAGGGCGCCCGCTCGCGTTACTCGACCATTCAGAACTGGTCGACGAACGTCTACAACCTTGTGACCCAGCGCGCCAAAGTGTTCGAGAACGGAACCCACGAATGGGTGGATGCCAATATCGGTTCGAAGGTTACGATGAAGTACCCGTCCTGCTACTTGATGGAGCCCGGGGCCCATGGCGAAATGCTTTCGATGGCGTTCGCCAACGTCGGTCAGATTCAAGATGCCGGCTCCAAGATGGTTCACTTTGCGCCGAAAACCACCAGCAAGATCACATCCAAGTCCATTTCGAAGAGTGGCGGACGTGCATCCTATCGTGGTTTGCTCAAAGTTTATAAAGGCGCGAAGGGTGTTAGGTCCAATGTGGTTTGCGATGCACTCTTGCTCGACCCGCAATCCCGCTCCGACACTTATCCCTATATTGAGATCGACGAAGATGATGTGACCATCGGGCACGAAGCCTCGGTCAGCAAGGTGGGCGAGGAGCAACTCTTCTACCTCATGAGCCGCGGTCTCAGCGAAGAAGAAGCCACCACCATGGTCGTCTCCGGCTTCATCGAACCGCTCGTCAAAGAACTCC
>CAZYLM010000369.1:0-2311 GCA_964648645.1 uncultured Anaerolinea sp. | reverse complement strand
TGGATATTAATACTTGGGGAAAATTCTTTCGCAATTCTTCGATGACCGGGATCACCCGTTCGAGTTCTTCCTCGGCATTGACCGGTGCCGAGCCCGGTCGAGTCGACTCGCCGCCCACATCGAGAATATCTGCACCGTAGAGGATAAAGTCCCGCGCCTGCTCCACTGCCGATTTGACCACGTCCCCTTTGGCAATGATGCCGTCACCGGAAAACGAATCGGGAGTTACATTCAAGATTCCCATTACATAGGTACGGGAACCCCAGTCGAATGTAAAACTCCCGATCTGAAGGGTCGATGATTTCATGAAGATACAAAACGCTCTATTCGGGGCTAAGCCCCGAATAGAGCGAGGATGGAATTTAAGCGATCTGGTCTAGTGGACGAGCCAGCCACGCTTCGGCATCATTGATATCGGTGAAGATCTTCATCGCCGCGGCGGTTTCAGTATCTGCCAGTGCCGCCACTTTGCGGATCTTATCCGCTGCGGCCTCGCTTGCCACCACCACTGCCACACGAATATTTCGCGCCGAGGGGTCGCTATTGGCTTCGACAGCCATGCGGATGGCTTTCTCAGGGATGTCTGCTACATTACGCAGGTCATACAGATTGCGGGTTCGGCGGTCTGCGCCCATGAGATGATCAAAGGCAAATTGACGCCAGTGTTCCACCGTCGCATCGGAAAGGTCTGTAAAGGTCAGGGTCATGCCGCCATCGCCGCGGCGGATGACGGCGTAGCCGATGCCGGGAGTGGACGTCCAGTTTAGTGGTTTCGGGTCGCTCATGAAAGATCTCCTCTGATTCTGAAGGGGCGCTGCCGCGATTTTTGAGGCAAGACAAAGGGGTATGCTGCCCGCATCTGCAAAATGAGTTTGTAAATCCATTATAACGCAGGGAATTTTCAGTTCCTGAATTTTTGAAACGCATGTATAATGCTCTGCGTTGGGCGCTTAGCTCAGTTGGTTAGAGCGTCTCGTTTACACCGAGAAGGTCAGGGGTTCGAGTCCCTTAGCGCCCACAGAGTCCCGCAACATGCGGGGCTTTTTGTTTAAGCCACGAGGTCAGGGGTTCCCCTTACAGGGACAGGCGAGTCCCTTAGCGCCCACAGAGTCCCGCAACATGCGGGGCTTTTTGTTTAAGCCACGAGGTCAAGGGTTCCCCTTACAGGACAGGCGAGTCCTATTAATCAAAAATGCTGGTACATCCATCCCAGCGTTCTCTCATTTCTTATTTTGGTGCAAGGATCAATTCCAATGCATCGCGTTTTATGACCGTGCCCAGCGACGATGGCGAAAAAACGGTATCCACCCGCACGATACCTTTCCGAATTTGATAGACGATATATATCTGTTTTTCTACGGTCGCGAAGATAGCTGCATATTCCCCGGCCGGATAAGCCTCCTCAGAGTAGGCAGAGTCGGATACTGAATACACCGTATAAATTTCAAGTGCCTTAATGGGTAGAAAATTCGACAAATCTGATTCATAGATGAAACTGCCCTCGGGTCCAAGCAATGGCAGGACATTGACCAACGCGCCTTCCGCTTCGCCTTCCCGGCATTTGGGCAGACCGCCCACCCCTTCCCCTGTTGTACAACCGACTGTCGTAAAGCGGACCAGATCACGCAAGGACTGGGCATCGCCGCTTTCCACTGCCGCAAGGACCTCGTCCACATCCGTGATGCCGGTTCGGTTGGAGAGGGGATAACCCGGACTTTTCGGTTCTTCGGTGGCAGTTGGTGTTTCTGTGGGGGCGGCAGGAGATTCATTAGTTTTCGGTTCCTCTGTCGTTGTTGGGGCGGCGGGTTCTGAGGTTACTGGAGGAGCACAGGCAGAAAGAACCAGGATTGATACCAGTAAACAAATCATCGTTTTTGAATTCATGAGACCACTCCTAAGAAAATGTTGGGCATACAAGAGCATAACGCTGCCCAAACTGGATTGGTTCCCATCCCAACTTTACAACACGAATTCAATTCCTGAAGTAAAACACTGGGCTATTCATATCCATGCAGGGTTAAGTCGTTTTCAAAGAACGCAGGGTCATCACGCCAAGCAACAAGGTTGAAACGATGAACCAGGCAAACCAAAGCAGGTCTGCAAGTTCGGCGAGGGAGAAAAGGCTGAAGTGCATAAACGAGACAATGACCGTGACAAGCACAAAACTGAACATACCCGGCACGATCGAGCGGACGCCAAGCCATTGTTCTTGTTTGAAATAGACGAGGCTGCCAACACCGTAGGAAAGCATCGGTCCGGCATACATTTGGGCAAGGACGGGCGTGACCTTCCACGGCCAGAGCGTGGACAT
>CAZYLM010000368.1:0-2316 GCA_964648645.1 uncultured Anaerolinea sp. | reverse complement strand
GCGTTTCGTTCAGCGGATTCATCGCCTGGGTGATCTGGGTCTTCCTGCACATCTATCGCATCATCGGTTTTCGCAACCGGCTCGTGGTGATGTTCAACTGGGCCTGGGATTACTTCTTTTATGATAACCAGGTGCGGTTGATCACCAGGGAGTAAAACGAAAACGCCGGTCAGACGACCCCATAATAACTGGCTGCGAGCAGGGCGCAGATGCCGATCGAGTTGACCGTGAAATGCAGGACCATGCCGGGGAAGACGGACTCGGTGCGCTGGTACATGTAAGCGAACAACGCCCCGAGTAAAAAGGTGGGGATGAGGGTGGCGATCTGCCCATGGAAAAGGGCAAATATGATGGAACTGAACATCAAGGCATTGACCCAGCCGTACTTCTCGCGCAGCCCTTTGAAGAGAAAGCCGCGAAAGAAGAGTTCCTCTGTAACGGGGGCAACGATGGCGGTGACGAAGGCGAGCAGCAAAGGTGAATCGACCTCGCCTATCATCTCCAGGATGGTATCCGCCTGCGTGACGAGGCCCAGCAGCATCATAATGAGATTGTTGACGATAACGATGACGTAGGTGCCGATGAGCAGCCCGCAGCCGAGGACGATCGAATTACGGTCGAATCGGCGCAGACCCAGCTCGACCCACGGCACTTTTCGCAGCCCCAAAACAACAGCAACAGGGATCAAGAGGATGAACTCGAAGGTGGCGACGACGAACAGGCTCATGGTTTTCGATGCAGCGAACTGGGCAATGACGAAAAAATAACCGGCGAGCACGATCAGCAGGAGACCAAGCCCGAGCCACGTATCGCCCGCGGACCATCGCGCAGGCCGGGGCGCGGAGGGAGGCGCGGGTTCCGTTTGGGGCGGGGGAGTTTCGTTCAGGTTGTCGTTAAGCGGTTGTTGATCCATTTTCCTTTTCCAGTTCCCGATAGACGAACCATTGACCTTTGCGGTCGTCCACGTTTTTCATGGCGCGGTCGTAGTAGATGTCGAAGATGCGCCCGGTGTGTACCTGCACTCTAAAGTAATAGCGCCCAACATTGAGCGAACCGCGCGTGGCGGCCGTTGTGGCATGGGCGGGCCGCATGTTGTTTGCCATCCGGCCGCGGCGGGAGAAGTCGGTCCATTCGGAGAGCGAGGCTGTCACTTGAAAAGATTCGCCGTTCCAGGTGAATCCGTTCGGGCAGTGCGGCGCCTTCTCGCGGACGGGCGGCTCATCGAAGCGGACCTCGATGGGCTCATCGTAAAAGTGGATGGGAGTGAAGCCATCCATTTATTTTTCTTCCGCCAGGTGAAAGCGATGCATGAAGCGATGAAAGATGGGCGCGGCAAGAATACCGACAGCCGCCAGCAGGATCACGCCCGAGTATATGGCGTAGAACGAGGCGAAGATCTTCCCGGCATTGGTCTGCAGCGGATTGACCGGACCCATTCCACCCAGGATCATGGAAGCATTGAGGAGGGAGTCTACCCAGGAAAGCCCTTCGAGGAAGTGATAGCCGACCATGCCCAGCCCCAGAGAGATCAACAGCAGGGCCGAGCCGATCAGCCCGTTGCGTGCAAGGCGTTTTGCAAAGATCGAACGTTTTGCCAGAGGTTGTTTGTGATGTTCGTACATGGGCGATTGTCCTTGATATCGATCCTCATCGATGATCAGGCAGAGGTGTGCTGCGGGACGATCAACTCGGTGATGAGGGTGCCGATCAGGATCAGGCTGAGGATATCGAACAGGGTCGTGAGCCCCCACAGGCGAAAGACGGCGGAGGTCAACGCGGCAAGGGTCAGAACGGCAAGGGTGACCCCCATCTGCGCGAAGTTCTTCGGAGAGTTTGCGGCGGTAAAGAAGGGACGCACAAGCAGAATGCCGGTGAGCATCGAGAGAACGCTGAAGGCGACGATCAACGATAGACTCGCGCCGCCGTTCAAGCCGAAAAGGCTGAAGAGAAGGATGCCACAAATTCCCCAACGCGGCGGGTTGATGTTGTAACGCGATTGGATGACTGTTACGGGAATGATGCGGCTAAAAGCGGCATCGGAGGCATCGACCTGCCACTGAAGGGTGCGGCTTTCACCCGGGGCAAGGATGTACGTCTCACTGACCCTGCGTTGGTCGAACTCCGGTTGACCGAAGCTGGCGACGACAACGGGTTTTACTTCCTCATCGATCTCGTTGACGATCTCGGCGCGGATGATTCCCGTCTCGCGGTAGGACATCATCAACGGGCAGGAAAGGTTCAACGCCTTGGAATCACCCGGTGTGGAGGCGAGGCTTGATTCGATCTCACCCCAGGTCATTGCGCCTGATAGGAAGA
>CAZYLM010000367.1:0-2338 GCA_964648645.1 uncultured Anaerolinea sp. | reverse complement strand
ATATTTCATATTGGGCATACCGGATTGGTTTATTTCAACATGATCCATTAATTTATTATTTTGGAAGTAGTAAAACCGCCTAACAAGCGCGTATTGAACCTACCCGGCTCGACGTAAGAATTGCTGAAAGCAACAGCCAGATCTGGCGCAACGTCGAAGCGTAATCAATTCAAAGATATAAGGAGATCAACATGAAGACCTTGCAGAAATTTGGCGGCTTTGCCGCTTTGTATGCAGGAATTGCGTATATAGTGGGTATGATCGGTTTTCTGCTCGTCGTAGGGTGGCCCGAAGACCCTGTCCAGCAGGTCAATGTACTGGTGGATCACCAGGTCGCCCAACACATCTTGTACCTCATCGTCTACCAGATTTGGGCTTTCGTTCTGGTCGTTCTGATGCTGGCGCTCTACGAGAGGTTCAAAGCCGGTTCACATGCAATGATGCAAATCGTGACCGCCATTGGGATCATCTGGGCAACCCTGGTCATTGCCAGCGGCATGATCTTCAACATCGGTATGGAAACTGTCGTAAATCTCTATGGCAAAGACCCGGCGCAAGCGACGACGGTCTGGTTGGTAATCGAGTCGGTGACCAATGGCATTGGCGGCGGCAACGAGATTGTAGGCGGCTTGTGGATGTTACTCATCAGTTGGGTAGCGCTGCAGTTGGGAGGATTCCCCAAGGCACTAAATTACCTTGGTGTTGTGGTCGGCGTGGCCGGCATTCTCTCAGCGTTGCCGGGGCTTGGCGATGTGGGGCTCATTTTTGGGCTTGTTCAAATTGTGTGGTTCATCTGGCTGGGAATTGTGCTACTGCGCAGTAATCCAGGCGTGACAGCATAAAATCCAGTTGGGTTTGTATCAATAAAGGAGAAAAAAATGAAAGTATGCATTATTGGAGCCTCCGGAAAACTCGGCAGGTACATGGCACAACACGCGCTTGATCAAGGCTACGAAGTTGTGGGAGTGTGTCGGGAACGCAGTGTCGGCAAACTCGACGAGTTCAAAGGACGCATCACGGTCATCCCCGGCGCGACGAACGACCGCAAGATCATCCAGAAGGCAGTTGAAGGGTGTGATGGAGTACTCACCGTACTGGTTCCTTGGGGCAATCAGCAATACTCGACCGGCACAGCCCAGGCGGTACTTGACTTTGCGTCTCCGGGCGCTCGTCTCATCTTCTCCTGCGGCTGGCATATCACGCGCGATGGCAAGGACGTGAATCCGCCATCCTTGCAACGAGAGGAAAAGATCACCCGCTGGCTCACACGGATCATTCCCTTTATAAACCTCGACGATCAGGTGGAAGCGTGCCGCCGGATCTTTGCCAGCGCCACCCGCTGGACGGTCGTGCGGGGAAGCGACCTCGAAGAAGGCGAGAGTCAGGGTATGCCTGTGTGGAGTCAGCACGTGGGCGATCCCATTCTTGCCAGCAACATCACGCGCCGCGTGGATTATGCGCTTTTCATGGTTGAGGCGCTAAAGAATGACGCACTTATCCACGAAGCCCCGGCAATTGTCGGCTGCCTCACACCATCAGCGCTGGCTCATGTTGTTGTGCATTGAAGGAGAATAAAATGAACACCTATCGAAAGACTGCTGTCACAGTTGGAATTCTATTCATCATCGGAACAGTCTCCGGCATCTTGAGCGGCGTTGTGACCGCCCCGATAATGTCAGAGGCGACATATCCTCTCAATATTTCCGCAAGCGAACCCCAATGGATTCTCGGAACACTATTTATCTTGATAATGGGGTTGCCGCTGGCCATGATTCCGGTATTTTTGTATCCGATCTATAAAAAGCACAATGAGGTCCTGGCATTGGGAGCCGTCTTGTTCAGGGGAGTGCTTGAAGCGGTGTGCTACACAGGCATGGTGATCAGTATGTTCCTGCTGTTGACTGTCAGCCAACTTTATGAAAAGACTGGTGCTGTAGATGCCGCAAATCTTCAAACACTCGGGACAACGCTCATCGCCACAGTCAACTGGGTTAATTTGATCCTTGCCATCGTCTTCAGCGTCGGCGCATCGATGATATACGCATTGTTCTATCAAACCAGGCTCATTCCCCGATGGCTATCGGGCTGGGGCTTTGTGGGCGCAGTGTTGTATTTCTTTGCCCCCCTTGTAACCATGTTCGTTTCGCGGAATATGGCTCTCTCCCTCGATTCGGAATTCGGGTTCTTGATGATCCCGCTTGCTATTCAGGAAATGGTTTTTGCAGTTTGGATGATCGTCAGGGGATTCGAATCGTCTGCAATTGCCGCCCTGTCTGCAAAACAGCTAAAGTAGAGAAGTGAAAGGAAAGGTCTCGGAACCAGACAATTCGGGCGGATG
>CAZYLM010000366.1:0-2364 GCA_964648645.1 uncultured Anaerolinea sp. | reverse complement strand
CGGGAGGTGAAGCCGTCTTGCTTAGCGCAAATGCCTATTCGGTATTGGTGGATCCTTTCCTTGCCGAGCGAGATTACATCACCTATGACCAGCGCGGCACCGGGCTTTCTGAACCGGCGCTCATATGCGATGAACTTGAAAAAGCGAATCGACAGGATGTGTACGGAACCATTGACGATAGTTCCAGGGAGCTGGTTTACCAAAACGCCTTTCTCTCATGCGCCGGCCTTTTACAATCCAAAGGCATCGACCTGAGCGCTTACAATACTCTTGAAAATGCGGCGGACTTGAGAGACATCGTAAAACTTTTGGGATACGAAAAGGTCAACTTATATGGCGCATCTTACGGGACACGCCTCGCCTTGGTGGCCATGCGCAATCACCCCGAAGTTGTGCGCACCGCCATCCTGGATTCGGTCATGCCCCCGGAAGCAAATTGGTTAAATGAATTCCCCAATATCGCCAACTACACCCTGACCAATTTATTCAACGCATGTAAAGCAGACCCGGATTGCAATAAAGCCTATCCAGATATCGAAACTGTCTTTTGGGATCTTGTAACCAGGTTGGACGAGAACCCCATGACCCTTTCCACATCGGCGTACCCAATGGGTACAGTGACGGAAACCATCGACGGTTCATATCTATTATCGATCGTGATGGGGTTATCGAAAACGACCCGTTACATCGACACCGCTCCTCAGACCATCTATCGCGTCAGAGACGGCGATTATTCGACCTTGATCGCCGCTCAATATTCCCTGCCTTACGGCTTTGAAGGCATCAACACCGGTCTTTACATCTCCGTGCTATGCCGTGAACATGTCCTGGATTCAACGCCTGAACAATTGCTCGCTGATTCGACACAATTACGGGTCAAGGATTTCATCTGGCGTCCTTTTTACGGAAGTTTGGAGAAGATGTATTCCGCTTGCAAGACCTGGGGCTCAACAGGTCCGGTTCTCGGTGAAAAAGATGCGGCAGTCAGTGATATTCCCAGCCTTGTCATCACAGGAACTTTCGATGCAGCCACGCCTCCGCAATACGGCAAACAGGCGGCTGAAAACCTGGCGAACAGTTATTATTTTGAATTCCCCAACCAGGGACATGTGCCCACCGCGTCCGATACCAGCGGCTGCGCCATGAAGGTCGCTGTGGAGTTTCTGAACAACCCAATGACCGAGCCAAACCGGGATTGTCTGGGTCAATTGTCCCCGGTCAAATTCCTGGTGCCGTATACAGGGAACCCTGCCATTGAACTTAAAAAGGAAGACCTAAACGGAGTATCGCTTACAGTCCCACCGGATTGGTTGTACGTTGACAATGGCTTTTTATGGCGGGGGGCGTCTTCATTCGATATCACGCAGGTGACTGCATTTCGTGCCGACATCAGTGTGCAGGACCTTGTGGATTATTTTTCTTCGAGCATCAATGGATACCGCGGCTTCGACGGTGCGCCCTCTCCAGCTGGTACTCGGCAGGCGAACGGTTATTCGTGGACCTTGTACTATACAACTTCCAACGGTCGGCCTGTGGACGTTGCAGCCGCAAATGATAAAGGCAGATCACTGGTCATTGTCATGTTCAGCCACCCGGACGAACACGATGCCCTGTACCGCACGGTTTTCCTGCCGATGGTCGATTCTGCCAGGTAACCCGCCTTTTCGTTGACGACTCCCCCGGCTTCATGGTATTATTCGCCCGCTAAAAACCAGCCAAGAGCTGGGTTTGTTTTTGTCTATCAGCAAGAGGAGAAACATATAAGCGCCAACGAGTTTCGAGTAAATGAGGGCATCCGCGTCGCGGAAGTGCGCCTGATCGGTCCGGATGGAGGCAACGTCGGTGTTGTGCCCATCAAGGAAGCGTTGAAAATTGCGCGCGACGCAGAATTGGACCTGGTTGAGGTCTCGCCCGGTGCGAACCCGCCCGTCTGCCGCGTGATGGATTTCGGAAAGTTCATCTACGAAAAAGCCAAGAAGGAACGCGAAGCCAAGAAATCGCAGACCAAGATCGAAGTCAAGGAAATCCGCCTGCGCCCGAAGACCAACGAAGCCCACCGTGGTTTCAAGGTGGACGATGCCCGCCGCTGGCTCCAGCAGGGGCACAAGGTAAGGGTAACTGTCAAGTTCCGCGGGCGTGAGATGGATTACCCCGAGATCGCACTCGAAGACTTGAAAGAGATTGCCGCCGATCTTGCTGATGTGGCCGTCATCGAAGTCCCTCCCCAAATGGAAGGACGTACCATGTTGGTCGTGATGGCTCCGTCAAAACCGGGGACGGCGAAAAAGAAAGAGAAACCCGAGCAGGCCGAGGTCAAGACCGAGGCGTAGTTTGGGCGACCCCGAAAATCATCGGGGCAAGCGA
>CAZYLM010000365.1:0-2367 GCA_964648645.1 uncultured Anaerolinea sp. | reverse complement strand
CGCTGCGCATCGAAGAGTTGATGCAAGAGTTGAAAAAGAACTACACCATTCTTATTGTCACTCACAACATGCAGCAAGCCGCGCGTGCCAGTGACTACACAGCCATGATGATGATCGACGATCAACGCGCAGGCGGCGTGATCGAATTTGACGATACCAAGAACATCTTCACCCGACCCAAAGACAGGCGGACAGAAGATTACGTGACGGGCAGGTTTGGGTAGGTTTGGCAGACGATAGATCGCTGACCACCGATCACGGCATATCGCCTGCGGTCGGCGGGTATAACCTTATTCATCACCCCAACAGTAGTAAAATCAAGGAATCAACCCTAAGAGGACTTATGATCCGTAAAACATTCGAAAGTGAAATCCGGCAGGTCAAGGATGAGGTCATCCTTCTCGGCTCGATGGTGGAACAAGCCATCGTCGGCTCGGTGGAGGCGTTGAAGAAACGCGACATCAAAGCTGCCGAGGAGATCATCGCCGCCGATAAAGAGATCAACAAGAAACGCTTTGCCATCGAAAACCAGTTGATGATTCTGATCGCCACCCAGCAGCCCATGGCACACGACCTGCGCCTGCTCGCTTCGACAATGGAGATCATCTCCGAACTCGAGCGCATGGGCGATTATGCCAAGGGGATCGCCAACATCAACGTGCGCATGGGTGAGGAGAAACTGCTCAAACCACTGATCGACATTCCGCGCATGGCACAAAAAGGGGCCGACATGCTCCACCGCTCGCTGACCGCCTTCGTCAACGAGGACGTCGAGTCGGCAAAGACCATCCCAATGGAAGACGACGAAGTGGATGCCCTCTATAACCAGATCTACAGGGAGTTAATGGTCTTTGTCATCGAAGACCCCAAGAACATCGAACGCGCCAACTGGCTCCTGTGGGTTGCCCACAACCTTGAACGTGTGGCAGACCGGGTGACCAATATCTGCGAGCGGACCATCTTCATTGCAACCGGCTCCTTCGGCGATCTGAAGGATACCGACGATGAGTTCTGGAAAAATCAGAAACAGTGACGTGTTCCAGGTAAGAAGAAGCGAGTGGATGAGGCTTATTCATCCACTCGCTTTATTTAACGTTTATGTCACTCTGAGCGATAGCGAAGCGTCTCCATCACTGAAGTAAGCACGGAGAGCACGCTTCCTCAGGATGGCATGGTTTTATCCCATTCTTCCTGTAATATATGCTTCGGTTAATTCCTGTTTCGGCACGGTGAACATTTCATTCGTCGGTGCAAACTCGACCAACTCGCCCAGCCAGAAGAAGCCGGTGTGATCCGAAACACGCGCCGCCTGCTGCATATTGTGCGTCACGATGACGATGGTATATTCCTTTTTCAAATCCGCGATGAGTTCTTCCACGCGAAGGGTGGCGATCGGGTCGAGTGCAGATGTGGACTCATCCATCAGAATGACCTCAGGCTTAACCGCAATGACACGTGCGATGCAAAGCCTCTGTTGCTGACCCAAAGACAAACCCATCGCGTCAGATTTGAGATCGTCTTTCACTTCATCCCAGAGCGCCGCCGCCCTCAGGCTTTTTTCCACCACTTCATTCAGGTTCACATCCATCCCCATCACCCGTGGACCGAAGGCTACGTTATCGAAAATGGACTGCGGGAACGGGTTCGGTTTCTGGAACACCATCCCCACCCGTTGACGGAGGGTTACCACGTCCATGCCTGGGTCGTAAATATCCTCACCTTTAAGCAATATCTTTCCATCCACTTTGGTACCGGGAATGGTGTCGTTCATACGATTCAGGCAGCGCAGGAAGGTGGATTTGCCGCAGCCGGAAGGACCGATGAGCGCGGTTACTTTCTGCGGCTGAATTTCAAGATTGATGTTCGAGAGGGTCTTTTTTGCGGTGTTGTAATAAAAGTCCATGTTCTGGACGGTAAAGGCGGGTTGAGTTGCGTTCATGTGGTGATTGTATCAAAAAGAAAGATGAAAGAACCCTTACAGAATGACAAAAGTATAGGAACAGAATCAGCTTTCGACTAAGTCAGAGGCGGTATAATCCCAACCAATGAAACGGGCCCTGCTGATTTTTCTTCTTTTCCCTTTCCTTCTCGTCTCTTGCAGTTCATCATCCAGCAATACAAATTCTGATTCCCCTGCGAAATACATTGAAAATAAAGGCTCCGATACCATTGTCAATCTGGCGCTGGCGTGGGCGGAGCGATATCAATCCGAACACTCAGAAGTGCGCATCTCGGTGACGGGCGGCGGCTCGGGCACAGGTATTGCAGCGCTCATCAATGGCACCGTGGACCTTGCCAATGCATCGCGTAAGATCAAAGATGAAGAGTTGACCGAAGCACAATCCAAAGGGGTGGACCCGCTTGAGC
>CAZYLM010000364.1:0-2368 GCA_964648645.1 uncultured Anaerolinea sp. | reverse complement strand
ATGTGACTTTGCAGGCAACCCTATACGATATGGCAGGGCTTAAGAGCAACTCGGTTGATTTTTCATTTACTTGCGAATAATACTTTCTGCCGTTGGACAGCCCCAAAATACGATTAAAGAGAGGGTCTTATTTTATAAATATGAACGATACCAACCTTGGAGGCTTGCCCGCATCTTCCTCGTGCCAGACCTCATCGAATTTCAGCAGCTTTAATCCACTCCCTTCGGCGGCGTGGACAAACTCCGAAATGTGGTGAATGAAAACATCCACCTCCACAACGTCCGCACCGCGCTCGAAGCGGGCTTTGGTGCCGCCGTATTGCTTGAAGGGATGCAGTTCATTGACCAGAAACAATCCCCCATTGCGCAGGGTCCGCGCGGCTTGGGCGAATATGTGATCCAGATTCTCAATGTGCTCCAAAACCAAATTACATGTGATGAGATTAATCGAATCAGGCGGGCAATTCCACGGCTGGGTAATATCTGCCTGCTCAAAGCGGACGTGACTCGCTGTCACTTTCTGGCGGGCTTTGGCGAGCATCTTTTCGGAGAAATCGAATGCGAGCACTGAATCACCAAGAGTGGCGAGAAATTCGGTGTTCTTCCCTGTCCCACAACCGATCTCTACAATGGATGGGAACCGTCGTCCGCCAAGAATGCGACGGGTCACTTCGGCATCCAGATCACGCGTGCGGTTGGCATTTGAGTCGTAAATATCCGACCACTCGTTGTAGGCATCCTGTATGTTCATTGCAAAATTATAACCGGCTAAATCAGTTCTTGAAGCATCCCTGACGGGGTGCTATACTGATTCAAAATTTTATCGGAGGTGTTCCAAATCATACGACCTGAAATAGCCAAATGAAGATCGTCGAGCAAGACCAATCCACGCCAATGGAGGAACCCATGCGCAAGACTTGTCGCACGACTTTCACGTTCTTACTATTGCTCGTCATGTTTGCCGCGACCGGAACCGTTTCAGCCGCTCCACCCCCGCCGCAGGCAAAATGGACGGTCATGGTGTATATCTCGGGGGATAACAATCTCGAAGATTATGTTGTATTGGACATCGAAGACGAACTCGGTGCTGTCGGGTCAAATGCGGATGTACAGATCATCGCGCTGGCAGACCGTGGTCCCGGCTACGATACAAGCTATGGCGACTGGCAGACCACCAAGCTTTTCCGTGTTACCCAGGGCATGACCGCTGATGGCGCGAATGCTCTCGCCGATTGGGGTGAACGCAACATGGGCGACCCGCAAACTCTCATAGACTTTGTGACCTACACCAAAGCCAACTATCCTGCCGATCACTACGCGCTCATCTTCTGGGGTCACGGTTGGAACTGGCACCCCGGTTACGTAATGGCGGACGACACCGATGCCGACACGCTCGATTATGAAGAACAAAAAGCCGCCCTTCCGTCGCTCGGTTTTATTGATGTGGTTGGTTACGACGGCTGCAATATGGCATCGATCGAGATCCTCAACCTCTGGCATGGCCATGCCACGACGTTGACAGGCTCACAAGAATATGTAGGTTGGGAAGGGCTGCAATATGAACTGGCACTCGCACAAATACGATCCACCCCGACCATGACCGCCGACCAGGTGGCTGTTGCGTTCAGCCAAAGCGCCAGCGCAGACAAGACCTGGGCAGCCCTCGCCGTGGACAGCCGCTTCGATACAGTCTTAACCGCTTTCAATAATTGGACCTCCGCCATGCAAGGCGGACTGGCGGCGAACCGCAAGAAGTATGACCGCGCTTTCGGCGCGACTCAGGATTTCTGGCAGGCGCCCATGGATAAAGACCTGTATGACATGGCCTACGAAGTCAAACGCAATGTAACCGACACGAACATCAAGAACAAAAGCCAGGCATTGATGACAGCGCTCAGCGGTATCATCCTGCATCAATATCACACCAACGGCTATCCCGACTCGCACGGGATCACGATCTATTACGTTTCCAGCGCGGCAGGAAAGGACTCGAACTACACATATTACCGCTCCACGGTAGATTTCGCCCTGCAAACCGGCTGGGATGAATTCCTCGACGCGTACGCGAAGTAAAAAACTTGTAGGTCGGAGTTTTTCTCCGACCTACGTCTTTAAACCGTAAAACTCCACAAAGCCGCATTCCTCGCAACAAAATGCCGCGAGCGGCTTGCGTTCGTTCGAGAGGGGCTTGCCAGAAAATGCCTTTGACAGGTCCGGAGCCGATTCTTCATCCGGCGCGAAGACATACACGTATTTCGTCTTGAGAGTATATTCGTTGAATTTCATGATGCGCCCTTGTTTCATGGCGCCTTTACATTTGGGGCATACCTTTGCATCTGCCATTGTTCCTCTTTTCCACCGATAAACT
>CAZYLM010000363.1:0-2382 GCA_964648645.1 uncultured Anaerolinea sp. | reverse complement strand
GAAAAGGTCAGCGACTCTGACATCAGGATGCTGTCCCAATCCGCCATGTGTGGAGTGTAGGCAAAAGCAAGTATGAGCAAAGCGCTTAACACCTGCATCCATGAATTCTTCAAAGAATGCGAGATGAACCACGCCAACGCCCCCCAACCGATCAGAGATAACCCGAGCTGGAAAATGACGATCCGGTCAAAGCCGGGTTGATGACCGCGGCGTGTAGTTTCCAGTGAGCCGTTGATCAGAATCTCATATCCACCCACCGGCTCGAACATTTTATATACGAGGTTGGTGGTCAATAACCGCCGTCCGGTTAACATCTCGGCTGAAAAAAGCGGGGCTTGCGACGACTCAACGTAAGTGATCGTATCGTTACCGGCTATAGACAAAGCCGGGTCGCCATAAAACTTTACCCGCAGGAAAGACGCAACGAGGATCAACGCGAGTATCAAGCCGGAAAGAAGCAAGCTGTGGGTTTCGCGCAAGGACGATTTCATATCCTGCATTTATTGCACATCCAATATCCGGTTAAGCTCCTGGATCTGAAGGCTCGAAAGTTTTCGCTCCCTCGATTCGTCACGGACGAATCCTTTGAGCTGTTTTAATTTCACAGCAGGGATGGGTGATTCACCCGGCTCGACCTCGACCTGATCATGAATGAAAACAAGCAAAGGCTTTACCTCCGGGACGGTGCTTTCCTCCATCTGCCTGAGGAGAAATTTTTTCACGGCATTCACTTCACTTTCAGCTTCAAGCTCAGGGTGCCCTATTCCCTCCTGCCCGAAGATCCGCATGTATCCCGCCATGAATCCACCTCCCTGCACCCGCCAGCGATTCTTCACAAAAAAGGCTTTCCCCGCCTGCTGATATGGCAGGAGAACCCACACACCTGCCGGGCCTACAAGCAAATGTGAAACCGGGGTGGAATAATGGAATATGCTGAATTCGCTATGCAAACCTTTTAATGCCGCATCCAATTTTTCGTCACGGCGAGGCGAACGCCCCCAGCGATTGCCCATGTACATGCCGATCTGCGTCATCATAAAACCGGCAACCAGACATACCAGCGAGTATGTGAAAAGGTCGGGGCGTGTAAAGGAGATGTACATACCCACCCCAAGCACAGCCAGTGCACCCAGGCTGATCCAATTCCCTATCGATCCGTTTCTTTTAATTAATTTCTCGTTTTTTATGATCTTCATGACGATTTCTTCAAACTCTCTTCGATGGCAGCCTTCATTGCATCCAATACCTTCACATCCACAGCTTCTTTTGCCACACGGACTGCATTCTTGATTGCGTAAGCATCAGAACGGCCATGGCCGATGAATACCAGCCCATTCACACCGAGCATGGGAGCCGCCCCTTGCTCTCCGGGGTCCATTAATTTCTTTAATGAGCTCAATGCCGGTTTGACGAGCAACCCACCGATCTTGGTGGCCAGGTTTCCGTTCTTGATCGTCGAGCGGACGTAGTCCACAATGAGCTTCCCAACCGCTTCAGCGGTCTTCAACATAACGTTGCCGGTAAAGCCGTCGGTCACCGCCACATCCACTTTACCGCCAATGACTTCCTTGCCCTCCACATTACCGAAGTAATTCAACTTAGAGGCCTTGAACAAGGGTGTTGCGCCTTTGACCAATTCGTTCCCTTTGCCTTCCTCCTCCCCATTTGATATCAGCCCTACTTTGGGGTTCTTCACGCCGCGGACCTTCTCGGCGTATATGCTTCCAAGAATTCCGAACTGAAGCAGGTTCTCGGGCTTGCAATCGGGGTTGGCGCCAATATCGAGCACAATACAGGTGCCTGTTGCGGTCGGAAAAATGGGAGCTAAAGCGGGGCGATCTACTCCGCGGATTCGTCCGAGTCGGAAAAGAGCGGTGACCATGCCCGCCCCGGTGTTGCCAGCCGTCACAAAGGCGTCCGCTTCGCCGTTCTTGACCAGGTCCATGCCGACCGCCATGGAGTTCTTCGGTTCGCGCGACCGGGCTTTCAGGACCAACGCCTCGCCTTTGTCTTCCATGGTCAACATTTCCGGCGCGTTGACCAAGCTTATTTTCAAACCCTGCGTATTCTGCTTATCCAGTACTGGTTTTATCATCGCTTCATCGCCGACGAAAATAATCTCGACACCATATTCTCGCGCCGCCTGCACGCCGCCTTCGATATCCGGAACAGGATGATCATCACTTCCCATTGCATCCACCACGATACGAGCCATAAGAATCTCCTCATTGTGTGCAGAACATGCCTAGAGACTTGTTCTACGGGTTTGCTTGACAGAAAAAGTAACGCGATTATAATACGCCCTGCTTATGCGCTGGTGCTGGAACTGGCAGACAGGCATGGTTGAGGGCCATGTGCCGCAAGGCGTGGAGGTTCAAGTCC
>CAZYLM010000362.1:0-2392 GCA_964648645.1 uncultured Anaerolinea sp. | reverse complement strand
AACATGATCGCCTTCCTTCGCAAACTACCTGAATTTAACCTCGGGGACCATATCTTGCTGGATGGTTTTGGCGCCGGCACGTATTACGATGTGATGGCGGTCTCGTTGGGGGAAGCCTAGGATTAAAATAATAGTCCCCACGAAGCGCAGGGACTGTTCGTTCCGAAAAGGTGACGGTCACTCATTGGTAGTGACCGTCACCTTTTTTTACTCTACTGTTACACTTTTCGCCAGATTTCTTGGCTGATCCACATCCAGACCACGGATGGCAGCGATGTGATACGCCAGCATTTGCAATGGGAGGACCGTAATAATGGGGGAGAGCATCCAAGGTGCTTCGGGAACCCATAAAACGTGGTCTGCCATCTCGTTTACGAGTTGGTCGCCTTCAGTGGCGACGGCAATGACCATTCCTCCGCGGGCTTTCGCTTGCTGGATCTGAGAGATCATCTTTTCATGCCAGGGGTCCTTCGGGGCGAGGCATAACACCGGCATTTCCTCGTCGATCAAGGCAATAGGACCATGTTTCATCTCACCGGCTGGATAACCTTCCGCGTGGATGTATGAGATTTCCTTCAACTTGAGCGCACCTTCATAGGCAATAGGCATGTTGATGCCGCGCCCCAAATACAAACAGCCTTCGATGTCCTTGAGAGCGTATGCCACTTTTTCCACTTCAGCTTCGGTATCCATGACCCGGCCCGCGAGGTCTGGCACGAGGCGCAGGTCAGCGACCAGTGCGTGACGGGTCTTTTCATCGATTACGCCGCGCAAATCGGCTAAAAGAATTGCCAGCATGTATTGGTCCACCAGCGGGGCGGTGAATGCCTTGGTCGAAGCCACCCCGATCTCAGGTCCGGTCTGCATCGAGATAAAACCATCAGCGACACGCATGGCTTGAGAGCCGATGGCATTGACAATGCTCCAGACAATGCCGCCCTTGCGCCTGCCTTCTTCCATCGCTGCAAGTGTGTCCGCTGTCTCGCCGGATTGGGAAATTGCAAGCACCACCGTGTTCTCGTCCACGATCGGGTCGCTGTAACGGAACTCCGAGCCGATGACCACCTCGACAGGCACACGCGCGATCTTCTCGATGAGATATTTGCCGACCATGCCTGCATACGCCGCGGTGCCGCAAGCTGTAATGTAGATGCGCTGGATGCGTTTCGCCAATTCGGGCGTCAGGTTCAGTTCTGGCAGACGGATGCGCCCTTCTTTGAAGTCCACGCGCCCAGCGAGAGTATCAGTCAACGCGCGCACCTGCTCGTGGATCTCCTTCTGCATGAAGTGACGATACTCGCCCTTTTCGGCAGAGACGGCATCAAAGGCGATGGTATGGATTTCCGGCTTTACAGCTTCGCCCTCCAGTGTCTCGATACGCACGGTGTCTTTGGTCACAACCACCATCTGGCGGGACTCGAGGAAGATCATACGGCGCGTATGTTCCAAAATGGCTGGGATGTCTGAAGCGAGAAAATTCTCACCATCGCCCAAGCCAACAACCACGCCTCCGGCATTCCCAATGCGTGCAGCGATGATCTTGTCCGGTTCGTCCGTGGAAAGCAGCAGAATCACATTTGCACCTTCAACTTGTTTGAACGTGCGCCGCGCTGCCTCCTCGAATGAAAGCCCGCTCGATTTGTGATATTCAGCGAGATGTACGATCGTTTCCGTATCGGTTTCTGAGCTAAAGGTCACACCTTCTGCACCGAGCTCGTCCTTCAACTCCAGAAAGTTTTCGACGATACCGTTATGCACCACGACCATTTTTCCGCTGTTGCTGATGTGCGGGTGCGCGTTCCGGGCAGATGGCGCGCCATGGGTCGCCCAGCGGGTATGCCCAATCCCTGGGGCACCCTCCAGGGGTGATTTGGCGACCAGGTCGACGAGCTGCTGTAATTTACCCGCGTCTCTGCGGATGTTGATCTGATTGTCTTTGATGACTGCAATTCCGGCTGAGTCATAGCCGCGATACTCAAGGCGTTTCAAGCCGTTGAGGATGATCGGCGTCGCTTCACGCGCGCCGACATAACCGACGATTCCACACATGGTAGGGGATCCTCCAATTTGGTTAGTTAATTTGAGAGCCAAAAAGAAATCCGCTTCTTTCTTAACCTGCGGCTGGTCTTGCGGCTCGAAATTTTTGCCACACCCTGACCTTTTATGCCGCGGTTACCCGCGGGTTTGTCTCAGGGTTTCATCTGGAGGGGAATGATGTTCGGGTCATGGCGGACCCGGAAGGCTTCCGCTGATCTTTCGATTTTTCCAAATTGCCGGTCGAGCAGGGCGAAGCCCGGTATCGAGACCTGCGATTTGGGTAGCTCCATTTTGCAATGGAGAACCTTCATCCTCGTCAACCCCGCATTGGCGGGGTCCTTGCGCTGTCATTCCC
>CAZYLM010000361.1:0-2403 GCA_964648645.1 uncultured Anaerolinea sp. | reverse complement strand
GAGAAGCTGTGTTCATGATCGGCGACTCGTTGAGTGACGTCCGCGCCGCGAAGGAGGCAAGCGTGACCAGCATCGCCGTGACATGGGGTCATCAGAGTTTGGAAACTCTACTTCGAGGTGAACCAGATTATATGGTTAAAGATCCTCATGAATTGATCGGGGTGATTGAGCGGTAAAACAACAAGATAGCTTTTGAAAGCCCTCTCCCGCTAAAATCTTCGTACTTCCTCAGGAAAAACAAATGACAACACCTCAACCCTTCCCTACTTTACTCAAACCCGTCAAACCGGTTGGCATCGTCGGCTATGGCTCATATGTGCCGCGCTTCCGCCTGCCCGCGAAAGAAGTCGCTCGGGTATGGACTGGTAAAACCAGCGGCATGCCCATCAAAGAGAAAGCCGTGCCTGGACTCGATGAAGATGTGATCACCATGTCGATTGAGGCGGCGCGGAATGCGATGATGCGTGCCCAGATCGACCCAACCGAATTGCGTGCCGTGTGGGTCGGCTCTGAGTCCCATCCCTATGCAGTCAAGCCAACATCAACCCTTGTGGCTGAGGCGATTGGCGCCGTCCCGAACACTCAGGCTGCAGACTGGGAATTCGCGTGCAAGGCGGGGACAGAAGCGCTCGTCGCCGCGATGGGTCTGGTCGGCTCGGGCATGGGACACTATGCCATGGCGATCGGCATGGACACGGCGCAAGGCAAACCCGGCGACGCGCTTGAATACACGGCAGGCGCGGGCGGCGGCGCATACATCGTCGGTCCGGCTGAAGAGGCACTGGCGGTTATCAATGCTTCTTATTCCTACGTCACCGATACACCAGACTTCTGGCGCCGCGAATATCAGAAATACCCAGAGCATGGCATGCGCTTCACAGGCGAACCCGCTTACTTCAAGCACATCACCGAAGCCGCCACGCATCTCATGGAAGCTGCTGGCACCACCGCCAAAGATTACAAGTGGGCGGTCTTTCATCAGCCCAACACCAAATTTCCTCAGCGCGTGGCAGGTCAACTCGGTTTTTCGATGGATCAAATCGAACCGGGTCTGCTCGTCCCGATTATTGGAAATACCTACGCAGGCGCGGCTATGATCGGCTTGACCGCGACTCTCGACATTGCCGGACCCGGTGACCGGATTCTCGCCGTCTCCTTCGGCTCCGGTGCCGGGTCAGACGCCTTCGACATTACCGTCACCGACAAAGTAACTGCAAAACAAAACCTTGCCACAAAGACACGTGAATACATCGCCCGCCGCACGGAGATCGACTACGCCACGTACGTCCGCTTCCGCGGCAAGCTGGCAATGAAGTGATCAAGGAAGAATGAAGAGATATTTTCCTCTCTGGCAATCTTTGCTTCTGGCGGTTTTATTGTCAGGCTGTTCTTCAACATCTGCGGAGACCGAGCCGGTGCTCGCGGATTCGTTCTTCTCGAGTCAGGCGCTTCTGGATGTAAACGGGAACGGTCAGGTCGATCCTGCTGATACCCCTCTTGAAGGTGCAACCTTCATCGTGGCACTGCAAGGCGGAGGAGAATTCGGCGACCAGACCGATTCCACCGGCAAGGCTTTCGTCACCATCCCTGCAGGGGTAGAGTATCCAGTCACGGTACGAATGGAAGCGCCCGAGAACAGCGGTCTGACAGCCGTTGAGCCATCGAGCATCACCTTGAGCGACCCAGCGGCTGGCACAACAACATTTCTATTTTCAAAGTGAGAAAATTCGATCATGACAGACGTCGTTATTGCAGGAATCGGACAAACCGAAGTCGGCGAGCATTGGGATATTGGTCTGCGCGACCTCGCCTATGCCGCCATCCATGATGCAATTCAAGATGCAGGCGGGCTCACGCCGCAATCCTTGTTCGTGGGCAATATGCTCGCACCGAACCTTTCGCGCCAGGCACACGTCGGCGCATTGATCGCGGATTATGCTGGGCTGAACGGCATCGAAGCTGTGACCGTCGAAGCAGCTGGAGCCTCGGGCGGGGCGGCGCTGCGCCAGGGTTACCTCGCCGTTGCCAGCGGCTTTGTCGATGTGGCACTCGTGGTAGGCGTGGAGAAGTTTACAGACAAGGTCGGTGCAGGTGTGGATGAAGCCCTTGCCACCACCGGTGATGCCGATTACGAAGCAATACAAGGCATGACTCCAGCCGCCCAAGCCGCGCTTTTGATGAAGCGTTACATGCACGAATATGAAGTCCCTGCCGATGGGTTCGCCGGGTTTGCGTTGGCGGCACACGCGCATGGTGCCGGGAACAAGAATGCCATGTTCCGCAAAGCCATCAAAGCGGAAGTTTATGCCAAAGCTGAGATGGTCAGCGACCCGATCAACATGTTCGATATGGCTCCCAATGCAGATGGCGCTGCCGCGCTCGTTCTGACTCGCCGCGAGCTGC
>CAZYLM010000360.1:0-2412 GCA_964648645.1 uncultured Anaerolinea sp. | reverse complement strand
AGGGTGCGCTTCACGTGCTTCTTTCGTGACCGTCCAACTGCCGGAGTAGGCTTGTCGATTGAGCTTGTCAATTTCTGGATGACGATAGAACGCCTCCGGCACAATGTGAGACGAATCAGCGCTGCGATCACATTCGCCTGCAAAGTAAAAACACTTATGTCCCAGGCGCTCAAGTACAGTTGCCCATTTCTGGGTTTCCAATGATACGCCGTCTGTACCGGCGAAACGGGTGGAGATAAAACCGATGTGGTGAGAGGAGGATGCCATGGATACCTTTACTTGCTTTTCAGCCACAAGACCTCATATGGGCTAAGAATGATGTCGGACCCATTTTTCGTGGAAAAGGAGGCTGACCTTTGGCTGACGTTGTGCAAACACAAGACTGCCTCATTTCCATCCGGCGACGTCCGTTCGACGGCAAAAACCGAAGGATGCAGGTCTATTATTTTTTGTATGCCATACGGATGAAACGCAGGTGAACTGCTTCTTGTCTTCAAAAGTTGGGAAAGCCGGGCAAAAACTTTCGAGCGCAGAGAGTCAGAGTCCGAAAGCTGATCATGTAATTCATCCACCTGCAGCCTCTCCCGGTTGATGGTGCGATTACGCCCGGTCTGCTTCACACCTTCCATCCAGCCGCGTGAGCCAAAGAGACTGTGAAAGTAGATTCCCGGCATGCCGATTAGAGATAGCATGATGGATTGGGCGGTAATGAAACGCATTATTTGTAGTTCCAGCGGTTCACGATCCTTTGGGCTTGATAGCGCATCAAAATAGTTGATGTTCATTTCATACGGGCTCTGCGTCCCGTCCGAGTTATGTTTGTAGGAGATCAACCCGCCGTGCTCTATGACTTTTTTCACCAGCGAGTCGATGTCAGCGTCAGACAAAATTCCCCGCACAGGATTCAGCCCGATCCCGTCGTGCGAGGCGAGGAAGTTGAAGAAGGTGGTTTTGTCTGAGGGCAATGTCAAGGTTTTTGCCCAGGCAGATAAAGTCCGTGCATCGCCGGTGTGGAAAGCGTGCATAGTTAATGGCGGCAGGGCAAAGTTGTAAACGAGTTGCGCTTCGTTCGTGCCATCGCCGAAATAAGAAATATTTTCGGAGTGCGGAACGTTCGTTTCGGTGATGAGCGGCACATGCGGTGCGACCTCGTTGATGGCGGCTCGCAAGAATTGAATGACGGCATGCGTTTGCGGAAGGTGAATGGATGTGGTGCCGATCTCCTTCCAAAGATAGGCGATCGCGTCGAGGCGGATGAAGGTCACACCGTGCTCGATGTAAAGCAAAAGAATGTCGAGGATTTCAAGCAGAACTTCGGGGTTTTTATAGTTGAGGTCGATCTGGTCAGAGCTGAACGTCGTCCATACTTTTTTCTTGCCAGATGGAGTGGTGAACGATGTAAGCAAAGGCAGCGCCCGCGGACGGACAACTTGCGAAAGGTCTGGCTGGCCTTCAATGGTGATGAAATAGTGTTTGTAATACGGGTCATCTTCCAGGAATTTTTTAAACCATTCGCTTTGAGATGAGATGTGATTAATGACGCCATCGCACATCAACCGAAAATTCTGCATGGACGAAACATCGTTCCATGAGCCAAGTGCGGGGTCGATCTGGCGATAATCGACGACGGAAAAGCCATCATCCGATGTCCACAGATAGAAGGGAAGGATGTGAATTCCGTTGATTACGCCGGATAAGTAAGAGTCGCAAAAAGCCTTAAGCGTTTGCAAAGGCAATTCATTTGCGCGTTGAACCTGATCGCCGTAGGTGATGAGGATCGAATCGTGTTCGGTCAAGCCGTTGATTTGCGGCTTGATACGCGGATGATATTTATTCAGTAGTTGTTGGGTTCGTTCTAATAGACGCGCAGAGATATTTTCCCCGTACAGAAATGCCAGTAAGCTCAATAGTTTTTCAGTCATCAGCCTTGCGAGAAATGCGGGTTTGCAATCGTGATGCCGATTTTTTATACCATGAATTGTGGCATTTGGATTAATTCCCCTTCATCAGGAACTGTCTGATCTTGCGGGCTTAGCTACAGATAACCCTACGATGTCTGTGGCAAAAGAAAGCAACCCATCCTTTTGGGCGTTTTATTTTGTCATCTCAACGGATCGAGATGCTGTGAATGGGGACTTTATGTTTATGCCCCCAGCGCTACTTTCGAAAACGCCTCAACGACTTTGGGGTCGAAGTGTTTACCGGATTGTTCCAAAATGTACTCAAGCGTCTTTTCACGAGTCCAGGCTTCGCGATATGGGCGGTGAGACGTCAGGGCATCCCAGACATCCACAATGGCAAATAACCGGGCAGAGAGCGGGATATCCTCACCCTTCAGCCCGCGCGGATACCCTGAACCGTCCCATTTTTCATGATGACAATAAGGGATGTCGAGCGCCGGGCGAAGATATT
>CAZYLM010000359.1:0-2414 GCA_964648645.1 uncultured Anaerolinea sp. | reverse complement strand
CCGATGCGTGTTCGTAGAGGCAGATCACTCAAAAGGTGAAGATTGCTTGAGAGTCGTTGATGCCGCACTCAAGGAATTTAATCGTATCGACATCTTATTCAATAACGCAGGTATCGTCACGAAGGGCACCGCCGAAACAACGAGCGATGAAACATGGCAGGATACGTTTAATATCAATGTGACGGCAGTGTGGAAGATGTGTCAGATGGTGTTGCCACAAATGAAGGCGCAAGGCGGGGGTGTGATCGTCAACAATGGCTCGGATTGGTCGGTGGTGGCGGGGAAGAATGCCTTTCCGTACATCATGAGCAAAGGCGCTGTGGGGATGATGACGAAGGCAATGGCTTTGGACTACGCACGTGATGGGATCCGTGTGAATGCGGTCTGCCCTGGCGATACCTTCGTGGATCGTTGGGTGGAAAAGGGGTATTTCGAAGGTTCTGATCCGGTGACGATGGAAAATGCGATCAAAGAGGCAAGTGAGTATCTACCCATTGGGCGTTTTGGCAAACCTGAAGAGATCGCCAACGCAGTCGTTTTTTTGGCTTCTGATGAGGCATCTTTTGTAACGGGTCACCTCCTGCTTGTGGATGGGGGCAATACGGCGCAGTGATATACTGCGAAAAGTTTAGGTGGCAGTCATTATAAAAGTGGCTGTCACCTTAATTGAATGGAGTCTAATGCAAAAGAAAATCATCGTTGCGCTCATCACCCTTTCTCTCCTGGCAGGCTGTGCGGGGAATAACCCTTTCAAAGCTTCACCCAACATCATCCTCATCCTTACGGATGATATGGATAATACTTTAATGCCGTACGTCCCGAAGACAAATCAACTCATCGGCGAACAGGGCGCGAAGCTCGATAATTATTTCATCACCACGCCGGTCTGTTGCTCGTCGCGCGCGTCCATGCTGCGCGGGCAGTATGCTCACAACACCGACATCCTGCAAAATTCACCCGGCTTTGCGCGCTTTTATAAACTCGACGAAGAGAAGGAAACGTTGAACGTCTGGCTTCAAAATGCCGGGTATCGAACCGCCCTATTTGGAAAATATCTAAACAATTACCCGGTAAATGCCGGGAAGAATTACGTCCCGCCCGGCTGGACGGATTGGGCGGCGTTCATTAGTCCCCGCAAAGAAGGCGATTTTTTCTACAGTTACACCATGAATATCAACGGCGACCTTGTGGATTATGGCGATGCCCCCGAAGACTACAGCACCGATGTGATCTTGAAGAGGTCCCTTGCCTTTATCGAATCGAGCGTCGCAGCCGATTCTCCCTTTTTCCTTTTCGTTTCAGTCTACGCGCCTCACGGACCGGCGACTCCCGCCCCGCGCCATCGAGGTTTATTCAACGACTTGACTTATCCGCAAAAGCCATCCTTCAATGAAGCCGATATCAGCGACAAGCCTCCCTTGATTCGAATCGCCGCTTCAAGTGGAGACGCATTCGATGAGGACGATGCGAATGGCTATTTTCAGGGGCGTGCCACTTCACTGCAGGCGGTGGATGAATTGGTGGAGAAACTTATTCAAACACTCGAGGCGAATGGCGAATTGGAGAATACCTACATCGTCTTCACCTCTGATAACGGATTCCATCTCGGTGAGCACGGACTCCCATCCGGTAAGGGGACGGCATATGAAGAAGATATCCGCGTCCCATTCATGATCCGTGGGCCGGGCATCGAGCCGGGGATGACCGTCTCAGAGATGACGGCGAATATCGATTTCGCGCCCACGGTCGCGGAGATCGCCGGGGCGAAGACTCCATCTTTTCTCGATGGGCGATCCTTTCTGCCAATGCTTCTTGGAGAGCAAGTACCATGGCGGGATGGTCTGCTGGTCGAGTTCGGGTATATTGACGAGGAAGAATCGTCAGATGCGCCGCCAGACCCGGAGACTGATAATGTCTTCGTCGGTGTGAGAGGCGGCGCGTTTCGCGCCATCCGCGGACCGGATTATGTCTATGTGGAATACGCCAATGGCGAGATCGAGTTCTACGACCTGGCTGCCGACCCTTATCAATTGGAGAATATTGCCGGAAGTTTAAGCGCCGAGACGTTGTCTGTGCTTCACGCGAAACTGGATGAATTAAAGTATTGCGAAGACAAAAACTGCCGGGCATTGGACCAGGAATTGAAGATCGAAATTCAAAAATGAATCAGGTTTGAAGCCTGGCATAGGAGAGTAAATGATCGTTTTGTCGGATATGAACGGAACCCTGACCACTGGTTCGCCCTACCTCGGTGTGGTGGATTGGGTCAAGCATAATCAAAATAATATCGAAGCGACCTGGTACAAGCTTTCGATCATACCTTCATATTTCCTCGCCACGCGGGGGTTGATCGACTGGCAGGCATGGGGTCAAAAACTGATGGTCGATTGTCTCGGCTATATCAGGAATGCAAC
>CAZYLM010000358.1:0-2430 GCA_964648645.1 uncultured Anaerolinea sp. | reverse complement strand
TGGCAGACATGGCGTGCCCAACATGGGCATCGTTATAGACCGTGACCCCACAGACATACATTTTGACCTTGTCCGGTTCGAGGGTCTGGAATTCTTCGGTTTTGCGGGTGAGGGTGTTATAGATTTTCAACATGTTATTTACCACAAAGGGTCACCAAGGCTTGCACTGAGCTTGCCGAAGTGTACAAAGGATTTTTTAAACGGGTGTATTTTACCGCATAAAAACAGGACGCCTTGCGACGCCCTGCTCACTGTTCTTATTACTTGTGCCTACTCACTTGCCTTTGCTCTTCTTCCCGTTCTCTTCTTCCACGCGTCCGAAGATCATGCGCCCGGCTGAGGTCTGCAGGACTTTGGTGATGTTGACGTCCATATATTCACCGATATAGTCGCGCCCGTTCTCGACCACGACCATCGTGCCATCATCCATGTAGCCCACACCCTGGCCGTGTTCCTTGCCCTCCTGCATGATGTTGATGCGCAGGAGTTCGCCGGGCAGGACCACCGATTTGACGGCATTCGCCAGTTCGTTGATGTTGAGCACGGTCACGCCCTGCAGTTCGGCGACGCGATTCAGGTTGTAATCGTTGGTGAGGATGGGGCTCTTGAGCTGTTTGCCGAGCACGACCAGTTTATCGTCCACTTCGCGCACGCCATCCACGTTGATATCCGAGATGCGGACGAGGATGTTGGGCAGTTTTTGCAACTCAGCCAACACTTCCATGCCGCGGCGCCCGCGTTGACGGCGCATCCCATCGGGGGAGTCCGCGATGTATTGCAGTTCATTTAACACGAAGCGCGGAATGAGCAGCGTGCCGGGCAGGAAGCCGGTCTTGGCAATGTCGCCAACGCGCCCGTCGATGATGACGCTGGTATCGAGCAGGATGTTGCGGTTGAGGTTGGTCCATGAGGAGGAGCCGCCGCCTTCGCCCCTGCCGCTCAATGCGCTGAGCAGACCCATGATATCTCCCTGGCGCATGACGAAAATGGATACGCCGAAATAGGAAAAGATCAGCACGCCGATGAAGGGCAATATTTCGCTGAATGGAGCGGGAAGCATGGAGAGCGGAAACGCCAGCAGCGCTGCGATCAACAATCCGACGACAAGCCCGGTCAGCCCGGCGAACAGAGATTCAGCGGTCATCCTTCCCAATAAGGAGCGGATGGCGCGTGCGGGTCGGGTGGTGAAATAAGGGGTCAGGATCAGCCCGGCAAGAGCTCCGGATAAGCTGAAAACCAGGGTGGTGCGGACTGCGTCTTCGGGCGCAAACTTCGATAGTTCGAACCCCCAATAAGCTCCTGCGATCCCCAGAACGACCATCCCAATAAGACGAAGAATAAATTCAAAACTCATGAATAACTCCTGAATAAAAAAATAATGATGATGTCATGATAGCATGGGCGCTAGCCTGCGTCAATTCAAATAAGGAATGTCTAATAAAGTTGATATAATCGCTCTCCCCGGACCTTTATGCCTGTGCTGGACTCTTTGAACCGACCCCTGCGCGACCTGCGCATCTCAGTTACAGACCGCTGCAACTTCCGCTGCGTATATTGCATGCCGAAGGAGATCTTCGGTCCCGATTATCAGTTCCTGCAGCGAGACATGGTGTTGACCTTTGAGGAGATCACGCGCCTCGCGCGCATCTTTACAGGGTTCGGCGTCAAGAAGATCCGCCTGACCGGGGGCGAGCCGCTGGTCCGCAAGGATTTTACAGAACTCGTTGCCATGCTGGGGCAGATTCCCGGCATGGACCTGACAATGACCACCAATGGGGCTTTGCTGCCACGTTTTGCAGATCAACTCAAAAAAGCGGGGTTGAAGCGCGTGACCGTCAGCCTCGATTCACTGGATAATGAGATCTTCAAAGCAATGAACGATGTGGACTTCCCGGTGGAGAAAGTGCTCGAGGGTATGGATGCCGCCAAAGCCGCCGGGCTGGAGCCGATCAAGGTCAACATGGTGGTGAAGCGCGGAGTCAATGAAGGCAGCATCCTGCCGATGGCGCGCTTCTTCCGTGAGAAGGGGTACATTCTGCGCTTCATCGAGTATATGGATGTCGGGCAGAGCAACGGCTGGCGCATGAACGATGTGGTCTCGGCGAAGGAGATCGTCAGGATCATCGGTGCCGAACTTCCGCTCGAGCCCGCGGACCCGAACTATCACGGTGAAGTGGCGGAGCGCTGGCGTTACAAGGATGGCGGCGGCGAGATCGGTGTGATCGCATCTGTGACCCAGGCATTTTGCCGGGATTGCAACCGCGCGCGCCTTTCGGCCGAAGGGAAGCTTTACACCTGCCTCTTTGCGGTCAAGGGGCACGACCTCCGGGAGATGATCCGCGGCGGCGCAAGCGATGAAGAGATCGCACAGAAGGTCGAAAGCATTTGGGGCAAACGCGCCGACCGTTATTCGGAGATCCGTTCAGAAAA
>CAZYLM010000357.1:0-2436 GCA_964648645.1 uncultured Anaerolinea sp. | reverse complement strand
TGTCTGGCATGACAAAAATGGTCTTGTAGCCTTTCAATGCAGCGGCGATCGCCAGGCCAACTCCTGTGTTGCCCGATGTCGCCTCGACAATAGTCCCGCCAGGTTTGATCTCACCACGCCTTTCTGCCTGCTCGATGATGTTCGCTCCTACCCGATCTTTCACCGAACCACCGGGGTTCATGAATTCCAATTTGGCATATAAAGGTACTGGCAGATCCCTGCCAATACGTTCTAACTTCACAAGCGGGGTATCCCCCATCGCGCCGAGGATGTTATTGAATACCCGTCTTTCCTTTGATTCTATTAAATCTGCCATTCTCTCTCCTTGGTTGGGGTATTTTAACCGTTCTCGATATTTCCTAAGATTCTTTCCATTGGGTCAAATTGTCCAGGCTTTCCTTTTCTTCCTGTGTCAAATGAATCTCGACAGCCCCAAGATTTTCGTTCAATTGGGCAATCGAAGTTGCGCCAATGATCGGGCTGGTAACAATCGGGTTGGCTAGCATCCACGCAAGCGCGATTTGAGAAATAGTCGCTTTGTGCAACAGAGCGATACGCTCCATTTCATGGAGGAGGTTGAAATTCCTCTCGGTCATTGATTTTTTTCGACCTTCTGCACGTTTACTATCCGGCAAAGGCTCACCCTGACGATACTTCCCAGTTAAAAATCCACCTGCGAGCGGACTATATGGAATCACGCCGATGTGGTACGTCTTGCAGACAGAATCCAGTTCACGTTCGAACTCTTCGCGATGGATCAGGTTGTAATGAGGCTGAAGGGCATCATAACGTACCAGGTTATATTTATCCGACGACCACAATGCCTGCATAAACTCCCATGCCTCATAGTTGGAGGCTCCAATGTATCGCACCTTTCCCTGACGGATAAGGTCGTCGAAAGCACGCAGGGTTTCTTCGACGGGGGTGTTCTCATCTGACCAATGAGATTGATATAGGTCAATATAATCGGTCTGCAGGCGCTTCAGCGATTGTTCAACAGCATACATGATGTGAATACGACTCAAGCCTTCATCGTTCGGACCCTGCCCCATTTGTCCACGCACTTTGGTTGCCAGCACGATCTGATCTCGCGGGGTCTTGTTTTGTTTCAACCAATTTCCAATATAAGTCTCCGAAACGCCTCCAGGGTTTCCCTCCACCCATTTGGAATAAATGTCCGCTGTGTCTATAAAATTGATCCCCGCCTCGAACGCTGCCGTCAGAATGGTCTTGGATTCTGCCTCGCCTACCGACCAGCCCAATTGCATCGTTCCCATACATAGGATAGAGACGTTTAAACCGGTACGCCCAAGTCGCTTATATCTCATATATACCTCCGCTTGCGTATTATATTCCCTGTTCAAAGGTGGAATTTCCATATCCAGCTCCAGAAGGACCGGTCACGGAATTCGCAAACTTCGCCCAAAAAGAAAAAGCGGCTGTCTGAAACGACAGCCGCTTTAGCTCAGAAAGTATTATTGAACAGTGAAAAAGACCGTGCTGTTCAAGGCACCGTTGAAATAAACTTCAACCTTGTACGACCCGGCAGGCCAGCCATCGGTCTGCGGCGGGAAGTAGAAGAAGACCGTACCGTCAAAGGATTCTTCCGTCACATCGATAGTGGATTCGTCGATCAATGCGCCAGATTCAAAGCCGGGGACATTGTCGAAAAACCAGCGGGAGGTAACCTGATTCCCGGCGACACCGTTCGCAAGATCGGTGACAACATAAATGGTATCGAATGCGCCAAATGTGGATGTGACATCCTTGCCGTCTTCATCCCGGGCTGTGCGAACGTTCGAAAGGGTGGGCTCACCTACTGCACAAGCCAACTGGGCAAAGACCAGGGCGAATAACGCAAGCCAGATGGAATACTTCTTTAAATTCATTTTGACATTCTCCTTTATCTCTGAGAGCGGAACCTTTCCGCCAAATTTTCGAAATTATACAGCACACCTCAAAAATCGCTCTCCCCTAAATGGACTATTGCACTTCAATATAAAGGCGCTTATTGATCGCCCCTTTACTCTTGTAATCGGTTACTTTTATGACACCCACCTCCGAAGTGTTTGCCACGTGTGTCCCGCCGTCAGCTTGCAAGTCAAGTCCAACAATTTCAACGGTGCGGACTTGGAGAATTCCTTCGGGGAGAAGATTGATCTTTGTGCGGATCAAATCCGGGATTTGGAACGCTTCTTCCCTCGGGAGGATATTAACCCGTATCTCGCGGTTCTTCCCAACCTCGGCATTGACCGCCGCTTCGATCTCACGGACGAGTTCTCCGCGCATCGATTCGAATTCAAAGTCCATGCGTCCTTTGAGCGGGTCCATATCGCCGCCAGTCACTTTCGCGCCGTACTCGCGGAAGACCGTCCCGCACAGGATGTGCAAGGCTGTATGAGTGCGCATCAACTGGTATCGCCGCACCCAGTCCAA
>CAZYLM010000356.1:0-2451 GCA_964648645.1 uncultured Anaerolinea sp. | reverse complement strand
CATCATCGCCGTAGAAAGAATCGTGCCGATCGGATTTGCGATGCCTTTGCCTGCAATATCTGGAGCGGATCCGTGAATCGGCTCATATAAGCCGACGGTTGATTCGCCCAAACTGGCAGAGGGCAACATCCCCATCGACCCTGCCAGAACGGACGCCTCATCCGTGAGAATGTCGCCGAACATATTCTCGGTGACAACCACATCCATCCATGCCGGACCGGTGATGAGCCTCATCGCTGCCGTATCTACAAGGACGTGCTCCAATTCGACGTCAGGGTTTTCCTTCCCCACTTGAGTAGCGATCTGCCGCCACAAGCGCGAAGATTCAAGCACGTTGGCTTTATCCACCGATGTGACCTTTTTCTTGCGTCCTTTCGCCAAATCAAACGCCAGTTTCAGGATGCGTTTGATCTCGTAATCGTAGTACTCAAGCGTGTCGACCGCGCGCTCGCGACCATCTTTCACATCGCGTCCTTTTGGGAAGCCAAAATACAAACCGCCGGTCAATTCACGCAAGACGAGAATGTCCACGCCATTGAGCTTTTCCGGCTTGAGCGGCGAGCCATCCACCAACGCCGGGTGGACTTTGACTGGGCGCAAGTTGGCAAACACACCCAACCCCTTGCGTAGCGCAAGTAACCCGCGCTCGGGGCGGTCTTTGGCTTTCGGGTCATCCCATTTTGGTCCGCCGACAGCACCCAGCAAAACGGAGTCTGAGGCGACGCAGTCTGCTAGAGTCTCATCGGTTAATGAAGAGCCGTATTTGTCGATCGAGCAACCGCCCATCAATCGTTCTTGAAAATTGAATGAATGCTTATATTTGCTGGCTATCGTTTCCAGCACCCGCACGGCTTCACCGACCACTTCGGGGCCGATGCCATCGCCGGGGAGGAGGGTGATTTTGAAGTTCATGTATTTTCCTTATATATGTCATTGCGAGGACGCTCTTGTTCTTTGTCCGAAGCAATCTCCTCATAAGTCAGAGATTGCTTCGTCGGGAAGAACACCCTTCTCACAATGACACGATTCATTAATGTGCAATCATCAACCCGTATTCCACTGAATCTGCCAATGCACGCCAACTGGCTTCGATGATATTCGTCCCTGCACCGACGGTGCTCCAACGCGAGGTGGTGTTACGTGTGTCGATCAGTACACGGGTGATGGCTTCGGTGCCGTGATCCGAATCCAGGATGCGAACTTTGTAATCAGACAAATTAAAGTTCTTGATCTGCGGGTAATAGTCTTTGAGTGCTTTGCGCAAGGCAAGGTCAAGCGCATTGACGGGGCCATTCCCTTCAGCAGCGGTGTGCAGCACTTCTCCCTGCACACGCACTTTGACCGTCGCCTCCGCAAAGATGCCGCGTCCTTGTCTGTGTTCAACATTGACGAAGAAGTCGATCAACTCGAACGGCGGTTTATAGCCGTATTCCTGACGCTTGAGCATCATCGCCACGGAAGCTTCCGCCGCTTCAAAGGAAAAGCCGCGCGCTTCGAGTTCTTTGATCTCGTTGAGCACGGGAACAACTTCGGTGCCTTCCACTTCCACACCATGTTCTTCAGCTTTGCTGAGCAAATTACCGCGACCAGATAGATCCGACACTACCACGCGCATCTTGTTGCCGATCAAATCGGGGTTGATGTGTTGATACGAAATAGCGGAACGCCGCATGGCAGCCACATGAACACCACCTTTGTGTGCAAAGGCAGACTTACCCACAAAGGGCAAATGTTCATCTGGGGTGACATTGGCAACTTCTGCTACAAAATGAGACAGGTCATATAAGTGCTGAATATTTCCCTTCGGCAGACATTCATAACCCATCTTCAATTCAAGATTTGCCATTACCGAGCACAAATTGACATTACCGCAACGTTCCCCCACTCCGTTGACCGTCCCCTGTACCTGTATGGCACCTTCGCGTACAGCGGTCAACGCATTGATGAGGGCGGTCTCTGAATCGTTGTGAGGATGAATACCGAATGGATGCTGAATCTGCGCCTTCATTTCTTGGATAGTACATTCGATATCCCAAGGCATGGAACCGCCGTTGGTATCGCACAGCACGACCATCTCTGCACCGCCGCGAATGGCGGCTTTCAAGGTTTCAAGCGCGTAGGATGGGTCTGCTTTGTAACCGTCGAAGAAATGTTCTGCATCGTAGATGACTCGCTTGCCGTTGGCTTTGAGATATGCCACCGAATCTTCGATGATGCGCAGGTTATCTTCGTAGGTGGTTTGCAATACTTCAGTGACGTGCAGAGTCCACGTCTTGCCAAAGATGGTGCAGACCGGCGTTTTGGAGTCCAGCAAGGCTTTGATGTTGGCATCGTCTTCGGGTCCGCCTTTGACGCGGCAAGTGGAACCAAAGGCTGCGATGAGCGCGTTCTTCCACTGCATATCGCGGGCGCGTTCGAAGAACTCCACATCTTTGGGGTTCGAGCCGGGCC
>CAZYLM010000355.1:0-2458 GCA_964648645.1 uncultured Anaerolinea sp. | reverse complement strand
TGCCGCTTGAGCAGGTCTATGATCTGCCCCATGTGAACAGTGCTCGTTATTCAGGTCAGCACCTTGAAGTGGAAACCTCCAAACCGGAAGAGACCATGTCCGCTTTGCAGACGTTGGCGGCAAAATCGGGTCGCTCGATCCGCGACGTGATGCTGAGACAGCCCAATCTCGAAGATGTCTTCTTGAAGCTGACAGGTCGGCAGTTATCGGAAATCGGATAACTGCTCGCACTGTGAAAAACTTGATAATTTTAAAATAAGGAAACCTCCCATGAAACGCTTTCTCATTCTTACTAAATCGCTCGCCCTCATTCAATTGCGGAATGGAGCGGTCTTGTTCTGGAACTTTGCATTCCCGGTGCTGTTGATGTTGATCTACGGGGTGGTGATGAGTCAATATATGAAGTACATGACTCCCGGCGTGATCGTGCTCAACGCCTTGAGCTTTGGTCTGGTTGGCAGCTCGACAATGATGCTCGAATTAAGGGAAAAAAGCATTCTGCGCCGCTTGCAAGCCACCACCCTGCCTGCATGGCAACTCATCACCTCCTACTTGCTGGTCAATATCGTCATTGGCACCATACAGAGCACACTGATCCTTATTGTGGGCGTGATCTTTTATGAAGTTCCGGTCAGCACTACCAGCCTTTTACTGGTGTACCCTATGATCATCATTAGTTTGCTGACCTTCATGTCACTGGGCGGCATTATCAGCGGCGTTGCCCCAAAAGCAGGCACCGCCACAGCGGTCGGAATGACGATCTACTTTCTATTGATGTTCATCAGTGACATGATCTTCCCGGTATCATCGCTGCCGGATAACGTGAAAGAATTCGTGCCCTACCTGCCCGCCTACCCGGCTGTTCAATTGGTACGTTCGGCAATGATCGATGCCACTCTCGACGAAAAATGGGTAACCTACCTTTTGTTGTTGGCTGCCTATGGTGTCGTTGCCACGTTGATCGCTTCGCGCCTCTTCCGCTGGGAGCCCAAAGCGTAACATTCCCTCATCCACTCAACCGGAGTACACTTACCTCGTGAGCGAAACCCACACCTCCGACCTCTCGAATAGCAACCTGCCCATGCCTGCCCGCTACATGCAAATGTATGGCAGGTTTTGGGATGTTGTATCCTTGACGATCTTTGGTTTTGCCGCGATCTCAACTATTAGCGCACATGCCGATGCCCTCACCTGGCGTGAGTATGTCGGTTCCGGATTGTGCATTTTGCAGGGCATCTTGTATTTCTTCACCATTGCCGGGGGCAGAGGGCTCAAGTCTCGCAAGCGACTGGCTATATATTTCATTGTCGGACTGGCAATGTGGCTGTTGTCAAGTTGGTTGAATCCATTCACATGGTGGCTGGCGTTTGCCTATTTCGGGCAGATGTTTGGGCTGCTGCCTCCGCAAGCGGTGATCCCTGGCACAGCATTTATCACGATGTTTGTGCCTCTTATCATCTCCGATTGGAAATTTTCTGAGATCCGGTCTGGCACGGCAATCGGCTTTTTCTTTCAATGGTTGTCCAGCAATGTGCTTTATCTGTTCATATTCAGCATTGCACGGACGAGCCGTCAGCGGGCAGGGTTGATCCAGAAACTGGAAGCCGCTCAAAAGGAGTTGGAGGCGGCGCGTCAACGAGATGCAGAGCTTGCCACGTTACGAGAGCGCGAACGTCTCGCACGCGACCTGCACGATAGTCTGGGTCATTCTCTGGTGGCATTATCTGTTCAGTTGGAAGCGATTCAACGACTGTATAAAGTTGACCCCGAACGCGCTTCGGCTCAGGTGGATGAACTAAAAAATCTCACCCGCGCCAGCATGGACGAATTGCGTCGTTCACTGGCAGGCTTGCGCGCGCCCGGGTTGGGAGAGCGCAAACTGCGTGAAGCGTTGCAAACCTTGTGCGTGGATGTCGGTCAGCGGGCGCATCTCGAAATTCGCTGCGAAGCCGATGAACATGTCAACACATTACCGCTTGCGCACGCTGAAACATTATGGCGTGTGGCGCAGGAAGCGCTTACGAATGTCGAACGTCATGCCCAGGCCCGGCAAGTGATATTGACCTTGAAGGTCGAAACTCACACTGCCCTGCTGACGATCCAGGATGACGGGCGCGGACTTCCGCCAAATGCAGAAAACCAAAACGGACATTTCGGTCTGCGCGGAATGCGCGAACGGGTTGAAGGATTGGGCGGCACGTTGACTCTTGCGAACAACAACGGCTCGAACCTACGGGTAAGCCTGCCTCTACTTTAGATACCTTTTCTTTCCCCATGCCCAACACTATCAAACTCCTCCTGATCGAAGACCAAACCCTCATGCGGCAGGGTCTAAAAACCATCCTTGATCTCGAACCTGGTTTGCGCGTTATCGGCGAAGCAGGCGACGGTGAACGAGGCATTCAGCTTGCCCTTGAACTGCGCCCCGATGTGATCTTGATGGATGTGCAAATGCCCA
>CAZYLM010000354.1:0-2462 GCA_964648645.1 uncultured Anaerolinea sp. | reverse complement strand
CCCCAATCGTTGAATACAAATGTGATGTTGTTCAGGTTGAGGCTGTCGAGAAAAGCTTCCACGTGTTTGGCGTGGTTGATAGGCAGATAATCCCAATCGGCGGGCTTGTCTGAAAGCCCAAAGCCGATGTAGTCGGGCGCGATACAGCGCTGGGTCTTCGACATCTCTTTGATGATCTCGCGATACTCGAATGACCAACCTGGGTTGCCATGCAACAGCACGATCGGGTCGCCAGTGCCTTCGTCCACGTAGTGCATGTCGCCTTGTGGTGTTTTGAAGTAATGATCCTTGAAGGGATATTCTTTTTCGTTCAACCAACTGGGTCTTGTTTTGTTTGTCATTTTCTCTCCTCTTTTATTATGTCATTGCGAGGGCGGCGTTTTCGCCAGAAGCAATCTCATACTTTGGACATAAGATTGCTTCGTCGGGCTACACCTGCACTTGCGTGCTGGTGCAAGTGTCGCCCTCCTCGCAATGGCATCTATTCTTCCACGATCATTGAAATTTGATGCAGCCCTCGCATCATCAGATCCCATTGCTCTGTGCCGATCTCATTCACGATGCGGGATTGCGCCTTCTGCCAATAGGGGAGCGCCTTCTCCAGCGTGGACTTGCCCTTGGGTGTGAGCGTCAGCGGACGGGAGCGGCGGTCGCTTCCAACCTGGACCTTGACCAGTCCCTTCCTCACAAGCGGATTCAAGTTCCGAGTCAGAGTCGTCCTATCCATTGCCAGTACGTAGGCAACTTCCTGCATTGGCGCTTCACCCATCATCGAAAGCAGGCTTAACAACGAGTACTGCGTCGAGCGGATTCCTGCTGGGGCAAGTGCTTTGTCGTAATACTGGGTGATTAACCGCGTGGCGCGGCGTGTATTGAATCCCACACACGGCACGGCTTGGCGCGAAAACTCGTACAAGGCTTCTTTTGGTAGGTTTTTGAACATAATAAGTGTATATACACTTATTTGAGAGGTCTGTCAAGATGGGCTATAAGCATATACCCGCCTTTCCCATGCTATTTTGTGCTTCATGCAATGGTTTTCGGGCATCTGAATTATGCCGGGCTGTGGCAAAATAGGGCGAAGTATTTTCAAACGAATAGAGGAATGAGTACATGCCGAAATTTGCAAACCGCATGTCATACATGCAATCTTCAGCGGATGTGATCCGCTATCTGTTCGAAGCGATGACCGATCCTGATGTCATCTCTTTTGGCGGGGGAGCACCGGCACGGGAGGCACTGCCTGTTGAACTGGTACATGAGATTGCTTTGGAAGTATTGACCCGTGATAGGCGGGGAGTTCAGGCTTTACAATATGGCAACCCAATTGGTATCCCAGATCTGCGGCAGGCGGCAATCGACCATCTGTTGACTCCCAAGGGGCTAAAAGCGGATTTGGAAAACGTGATGATCGTATCAGGCGGTATGGAGAACATCAACCTGGTCAGTCATTTATATCTGGAGCCGGGAGATGTGGTGCTGGTTGAGTCGCCAACCTTCGTTCAATCCGTGCAGGTATTCCGGATGTTCGAAGCCCGCTGCATCGCGTGCGAGACTGATGATAATGGTCTGGTCATTGAAGATGTGGAAGCCAAGATCAAAAAATATTCCCCCAGGATGATCTATGTCATTCCCACGTTTCAAAACCCATCCGGGCGGACGACGAGTTTGGAGCGCCGCAAGGCAATCGCCGAACTAGGCAGCCGGTATGATATCGTTGTCTTGGAAGATGACCCGTATTGTGAAATGCGCTACAGCGGGGAGGACATCGCACCGATCAAGTATTTTGATAAGACCGGTCATACCATCTTTGCGCACAGTTTTTCCAAGATCTTTGCGCCGGGTGCACGACTGGGGTTTGTGTTTGCAGAGAAAGAGATCATCCGTAAGATCTATGAAGCGAAGACCGGCACCAACTCCCATACAAATGTGGTGACCCAGATCTTATGCGCTGAGTTCTTCAACCGCGGTCTCTTCGAGCCGCACTTGCAAGGCATCCGTGATATTCACCGTGAACGCCGCGATGTGATGATGGAGTGTGTCAAGTCGATGCTTCCTGCGGAGGTGAAGTCTGTTTACCCGGATGGTGGTCTGTTCACGTGGGTGGCACTGCCTGGGCATGTGGATACCACGTCCATGCTGGAGGATGCTAAACAACACAAAGTGGCGTACATGCCAGGTAAGGAATTTTTTGTGGAAGGGCAGCCCATCCGCAATAACTGCATGCGAATTAGCTTCGGAGGCGTGCCACCTGAGAAGATACGAGCGGGGATGGAGCGGCTGTCTGAGGTTATCCACTCAAAGGTGTAATGCCTCTCTCTTACAATGATGAAAAGGACGCAAAGGAAGGTGAGTTCCATACGCTCCTTGGTGACCTTTTCGCTGGCGTGGATAACCTGCCAGAAATGGGGCATGGTTCGTTGTGAAGATAGAACTCCGCAGAATACCAACCCAATGAATTA
>CAZYLM010000353.1:0-2500 GCA_964648645.1 uncultured Anaerolinea sp. | reverse complement strand
TGAGCAACGAGGGGAATACCGTAGGATCGAGTCCGTTCTCGCTCAGGAACTGCATATACGCTTCACGCGTCACTTCGGCTGGGTCCTCGCCGGGGTCGTAGACATAGCAAAAGACCCTGCCTGCCTTCCAGTCCATGTCCCTGCCTTTGAAGGCTTGCAGGGCGGCGAAGATCTCCTGCTTCGATAATCCATTCTGTGGAATTTGCATAATGCCTCCGTTGGTTTAAGATTTTACCTGTAAACCTGCATTGGGCAGATATACCGCACTCGGTGTATGCACTCAAAACATGTCAGGAACGGAGTCGAAAGTCTCCCGACTTTCGAGCAAAATCAGGAGATTTTGCAGTCCATACTGACAACCTTTTCTTGTACACCACTCGGCCACAAATTGCACTTTTTTAAAAGGAGGAAGTACAATTTGCCTGCATCGAACACAGGTACGCGTATGACCGTGGGTATTATATAATTCGTTTGTGAATCGAAGCGTTGATGTTATATGAGGAGAGAAGAGTATGCGTGTCTGTGTATTGAGCGATGAAGAGATCGAGGATTACAACCCCGCTGTTCTACTGCAGGGATTTGATTGGGAGTTCAAGACCGTCCGTGCGCCGGTGGTCGAGTTTGCCAATAAACTGCGCGAAGAAAATGCCTACGATGTTTATCTCAATATTTTCGAAGGCGAGGATGAAAACGACCATTCAGGGCTGGATTTTGTCCAGGCGTTGGAAGCGCTCAACCTGCCCTTCACCGGGGCCGACCCGACCTTCTATACCCTGACCCGCGAACAAATGCAGCATATGGCGGAGCACGCGGGGATCAACTTTGCGCGCGGATTCAACGCCCGTAATGAACCGGATCTCGATCAGGCAAAAGCCTTGCGTTATCCATTGATCGTCAAACACCCGAATAGTTATGCCAGTGCCGGGTTGTTGCCAGAATCACGTGTGGATACTCCGGAACAACTTCGCATGCAGTTTCTCAGGAATTTGGGCGAGTTCGGTTCGGCTCGAGTGGAGGAATTCATCATGGGACGCGAAGTCACCTGTCTGGTGGCAGACAACCCCGAGGACCTGTCAGAACCGTTCGCTTATCCTCCCGCTGAAGTGGAATTCCCGGATGGCGAATCCTTTTTGCATGTGGAAGTCAAATGGTTCAACTGGGGAACGTATTTCGTGCAGCTGAAGGACGAGGGCTTGGTCGAGGCGGTTCAACATGTCAGCAAACAAATGTATCTCGCCTGCCGCGGGACAGGCTATGCACGGGTCGATCTTCGCATCCGCCCGAATGGGGAGCTGGTGATTCTGGAGATCAACCCGAATTGCGGCATACTTTACTATGGACCCGATGACCGTGGTCCGGCTGACTTGCCCATCTCATGGGACCCGGATGGGCATAAGGGATTTCTCGAGCGTATCTTTCGGTCTGCCATTTTGCGGCATCGCATGAAGAATGGAAAACCGGGGATGTTATAGACCAAACCCCTGCCTTTGATCTACTCGAGTTTCAATTTGAATTCAGGCACATCCTCGCCGCCAGTGGGCGGACTCCACATCGTCTCGCCGATGACCTTGAACCCGTTCTTCTCCAGAACCCGTTGGGATGCCTGGTTGTGTCTGGCGATGTGGGCAATGAGGGGACGATTCACGACCTGACCGAGAAACTGCCTCAGCGCTTCTGTGGCGATGCCTTTGCCCCAAAACTCCCTGCCCAGCCAATACCCGACTTCCTTTTCGCCTTCATTCTCGAAGCAAAGCACACTGCCCGCTACACGCTCTTCGTAAAGGACGGTTTTGATGACGATGGTGTCGTTGGCGAGGATCTTTTCCCAATGCGCGTCGAAGGAATCCCTTTCCCGCGGTGGGAATCCCGTCATCTGAACGGCAAGTTCGTCCTTTTGGTAATCGAAGAAATAAGGCAGGTCACTGGGGTGCACGTCACGGAGGGAGATAGACATGGGTGAAAGGAACCTTTTACAGCGGATATGTTGATTTGACCTTTAGCAATCGAATACGAACCAGCATATTTCATTCCGTGATCGCTGATCGTCGAGCACAAGGTCGCGGATATTGTCTGGAAGTTGTGCCTGTTGCCATTTGCATTCAAGGCGGGCTGCCGCTTCCACCTGGCCGTCACGTGCCGCTTCGCGTGCGGCTTTGATTGCATACGCTGCTGCCCCCAACTCATGTGCCGCAACGTGAGCGACCACGGCCGCCTGACCAGCAGCGAACGCAGCGAAGCGGGCTGCACCGCTGAGTTTTCTGGCGGCCGCCATTGCGTGACCGCCTGCCGCCCGAGATTGAGACATCGAAATATCACCCCGTGCCCAGGCGCGCGCCGCTTCGATGGCCCGGCGTGGGCGCTCATCCACTGGCTGCTTTTCTTCAAACAGATGCAATACATGTTCTGCGCAATCTGCCGCCCATACTGCAAGCAAATGATGGTCGCCATCCTGAAGGGTGCCACCGCGGCGCACAGTGATGAACCTGGGGTCACGCTGTTT
>CAZYLM010000352.1:0-2508 GCA_964648645.1 uncultured Anaerolinea sp. | reverse complement strand
TCCCGCGAGAACAAGTTCGATGCGCTGGCGACCTTCGATCAGGTCTGGTTGACAGATCCGCGCGTGGGTATCATCCCCTCGTACGGTACGGGACGTTTGTGCGAGATCGGCATCCCTTGCTCCACCGAGGCGGATGTCACCACGCTGGTTGCAATGTTGATCCTGCAGGAATTAGCCGGACAGGTCACATTCCTCGAAAATTATGTGATCGACTTCCCGAATAATTCGATCATTCTTTCCCATGACGGACACGGCAACCCTGCGCTGGCATCCAAACCCGAAGAAGTGACCATTAAGAGCAGCATTTACTATCAGGGCGTCAATGGCTTTGGTGCAGGCCTCGAATTTGCATATGCTGCGGGGCCTGTTACCATGATGTCGCTGGTTTCGATTCAGAATCGCTGGCGTTTGATCTATTCTGAAGGCGAATCGATCGCGATCAAAGCGCGGCCTGTTGCGGCTCCGCAAATGTTGTTCAAGCCTAAAACAATGGGCATCCAGGATTGGTGTAACGCATGGTGCCTGGCTGGCGCGCCGCATCATCAGGCATTGGCAATGGGGTATCTTGGCGGGAAGATCAAGACTGTGGCTGCCATGCTGAACCTCGACCTGGTCGAAGTTTAATATTCAAGGGACCATCATGGAAATTACCTCCCCCCAAGATTTGAACGCCACAGAGAGGCGTTCCCAGATCGCGCAAATGGTTCGCGAGCAGGGAAAAGTCTTCGTTTCAGATTTGGTCAAGAAATATAACCTGACCGAAACATCGATCCGTCGTGACTTGATCTTGCTCGAGGAGGAGCGCCGCCTCAAGCGGATCCACGGAGGCGCGGTCTCGATCTCGGGTAATTTCCGTACCGACACGTTCGCGGAAAAGGAAAAACTTCAGATCAAGGCAAAGGATAGTATCGGGAAGTTCGCCGCCCGAATGGTCAATCGCGGCGATGTTATTCTTCTGGCTTCAGGGACAACGACGCTTCAGATCGTCCGGCACATCTCACCCGACCTGCGGATAAACAACCTGATCACACTTGTGACCACTTCCATGCCGATCGCGCATGAGATCCTGACGTGGCCATCCCCCAATCTGACGATCCTTGGCGGACTCTACCTGCCGGATTATCAGGCAACCGTTGGACCACAGACAATCAATCTCTTAAATGACATTACGGCGGATATTGTCTTCCTTGGTGCAGACGGTTTGACTTTGGAGGGCGGTGCCACCACTGCCAATGTTTTGATGGCGGAATCAGATCGCAAAATGGTTGAGCGTGCGCGCAAGACCGTTCTCGTAGTGGATAGTTCCAAGATCGGGCAGGCCGGGTTTGTGCCGATCTGCCCGATATCAACCTTCAATGTGTTGATCACCGATACGAATACGCCGTCTTCTTTCGTTGAGTCAGTCAGGCAGATGGGTGTTGAGGTGATCATTGCGGGCTGACCCGGCCATACCACCGGTTCGGGACTGCGTCCATGCGGACTGCATCGGATAAACCTAACGGAGCATATAATGACTGTTGTTCATAACACATTTAAAATTCAATCGGATCGCATACCGACGTTTCATGATGTGACCGAAGATGTGCAGGCGCTATTAAAAAAATCCGGCGTAACGAACGGGATCGTGGTCGTGTATTCACAGCATACGACCTGCAGTGTTTTCGTGCAGGAGGATGCGGACGATGTCAATTATTGGGGGACGAAGCTTCTTCTGCAAGACATGGTGAACGTCTTCGAGAGTGTGATTCCCACCTGCCGGACCGAAGGGCAATATCTTCATCCCGGACCCAAACACATTGAGATGGCGAAGTCGCGAAATGAGCTTCCATCCTGGAGTTTGAATACCGACGCCCACCTGCGTTCTGTAATGCTTGGCAGATCGCAGACCATCCCAGTTCTTGAAGGGGCGATGGAATTGGGCGAATTTGGGCGGATCTATTTTGCCGATTTCGATCAGGTGCGCGCGCGCGAACGTACAGTGATCGTTCAGATCATCGGAGAGTAGTTCGCCATGAAGGACGGCCCCGGTCTTTCCACACGGAAACTGGTCGCTGGTGACCTGGCATTAACCTACCTTGCTACGGCTGGACCGCGTATTGTCGGTTTGCAGTATAAAGGTTCTGAAAACTTGCTCGCCTCTGTTCCACAGATCGCCACCTCGACCCCTTATGGCGAGTATCGCTACATTGGTGGGCACCGCCTCTGGTACGCGCCTGAAGCGATGCCGCGTTCGTACATCCCGGATAATGATGGGGTGACCGTTTCTGAACTCTCCAGCAGCGTCCTGCTCCAGGGTAAAAAGGAGGCAGGCACAGGGATAAAAAAAAGCATCGAGATTTTCCTGGATGCGGACCATTCCCAGGTCACCTTGAAACATACGCTCGTCAATGAAAGCTTATGGGATGTGGAACTTGCACCATGGGCGATCACCATGTTCCGTCTTGGCGGAACAGCCATTCTCCCTTTACAGTCTGAAACTGTGGATATGAACGGATTGCTGCCCGACCG
>CAZYLM010000351.1:0-2527 GCA_964648645.1 uncultured Anaerolinea sp. | reverse complement strand
GGGGTGATGGTTGCATCAAGTGTGCCTAGCAGGGAACCTTTTCGTTCTCCGCGTAACGTTTCATCTAGTTCAAGATTCCGACGTGTCGATGCGTCCAGTGTCATGAACTCATTCAGGCTGTAAGATCGCAGGGAATTCAGTAAGTTGAGCGCATCAGGCTGGGTTTCTTTGAGGTATTGAATGATCGCCCCTGCCGCACGGACCGATAAGCTCTTCGCCTTCAACCCGAACCCGTCCAGGGTGGATGCCTTAAATTGTGTCAGAAGGGTTTCGTTGCATTTGCCCGGCTCGAACTTCCAAGCCGGGACTGGTGTTGTGTGACCAACGATCCCATCAGGCAGTTTTTGATTATCGGGAAACAAAATTTCAGCAGGGTGGAGGCGGGTCAATTCTGCCCGTAAAGCTTCGAGAGGAAGCTCGGTAACGGCAAACTCTCCAGTGGTCACGTCGGTATAAGAAACAGAAGCAGTTGTCCCGTTGGAAGAGGCGGAAGAGTCCAGTATCACAGAGGCGAGGTAGTTGTTCGCATCCCCCGGCAAGAGTCCCGGCTCGGTCACAGTTCCTGGAGTGACCACGCGCACCACTTTGCGTTCAACCAAACCCTTGGCTGGCACTTCGCCAATCTGTTCGCAGATGGCAACGTGATACCCTTTTTCGATCAGGCGCGAAAGATAATTTTCAACTGCGTGGTATGGGATGCCCGCCAAAGGCACCCGCACACCGCCACCGACTGGGCGCGACGTAAGTACGATATCGAGTTCGCGCGCAGTGATCTCAGCGTCTTCGTCGAAGGTCTCGTAAAAATCGCCAAGGCGGAAGAAGACGATCGCATCAGGGTGCTGTTTTTTTGTTTCGAGATATTGCCTGCGGACGGGGGTGATGTCTTCGTTGGACATTCCCTGATTTTACTATGAGCGAAAGAGTTGGACTATAATTTGCGCGACACCTTTCAGGAGTGTGAAAAATATGTATAAACTCGTTTTGGTCCGCCACGGACAAAGCACATGGAATCTCGAAAACCGCTTTACCGGCTGGACGGATGTCGATCTGACAGATCTGGGGAAAGCCGAAGCGCTCGAGGCGGGGAAGTTGTTGAAGGATGGGGGGTATGATTTTGACATCGCGTATACATCGGTTCTCAAGCGCGCCATCAAAACACTTGGCATTGTTCAGGATGTGATGAACCTCGACTGGCTGCCCGTTGTCCGCGCCTGGCAGTTGAACGAGCGTCATTATGGTTCATTGCAGGGCCTGAACAAAGCCGAGATGGCTGAGAAGTTCGGTGAAGCCCAGGTAAAGGTTTGGAGACGTTCATATGATGTACCACCCCCAGCATTGGAATTGACCGACGAAAGGCACCCAAAATTTGACCGACGTTACGCCTCTTTGACTCCCGAGCAGCTGCCCGCCACCGAGTCGCTCAAGATTACGCTGGAGCGTGTCCTGCCTTATTGGAACTCCACTCTCGTGCCGGAGATCAAATCGGGCAAACGTGTGCTCGTCGTTGCGCATGGGAATTCCATCCGCGCCTTGGTGAAATACCTTGACAATATCTCCGAAGCTGAGATCACCGAATTGAACATTCCCACAGGTTTGCCATTGGTATACGAATTGGATGCGGATTTGAAGCCCATCAAACATTACTATCTCGGCGACCCCGAAGAAGCCGCCAAAAAAGCCGCCGCCGTTGCTAATCAAGCCAAGACGAAATAATCTCAATCGTCAATCCAAAATCGTAAATCGCAAATCGAGAAACCTATGTCTCTTACATCCCGCGAACGTGTAATTGCAACGATCAATCACGAAGTCCCTGACCGCGTGCCGATCGTCATCGGCGCAAGTAATGCCACCGGTATTAATATGGTTGCCTACCGCCGACTAAAAAAACTCCTCGGCATTGAATCTCCAGACAGATACATTTATGATTTTCCCGAATTGGGCGCATCACTGGTGGATGAAGAAGCGCTCGAGCGCCTGCACGCCGACGTCCGCGGAGTTTGGGACCGGGAACCGCAGCACATCATCGAGAAGAACGCAAACCGCGAACCCGGTTCGATGTATTACAACTCCTGGGGTTCGGGTGTCGTCAAAGCTGCCGAAGATTCCTGGTTCCCGCATTATCATCCGCTGGCAGAGACGCATTCCATCGAAGACCTTGAGAAATATCCCTGGCCCGACATGAACGACCCGACTCGTGTAGCGCACGTCCGCGAACGGGCGCGAAAGCTTCATGTGGATAATAAATATGCCATCATGGGTACCCCCTGGCTGGCATTTCCCGTTGAGCGCGGTTATGAAATGCAGCGCATGGACCACTTCTATTACAACATGGGCAGATATCCCGACTTTACTGTTGCCCTTCTGCAAAAGACGGCGGAACTCTGCAAGACTCTCATGGGTCATTTCCTTGACGAATGTGGTGATGTGATCGATATCATCAAGATCGGTGATGACCTTGGCATGAAGACCAGTCTCATGCTTTCGCCGAAGATGTACCGCAAACTGGTCAAGCCCATCCATGCGGATT
>CAZYLM010000350.1:0-2544 GCA_964648645.1 uncultured Anaerolinea sp. | reverse complement strand
CGACGAAGTCAACTTCCCCGGCAGCCAATTCCATGTCATCCTGCCACTTACCAAATTGGAAGAAGGGGAAACGCATAAGTCAAGCGAGCCGGTCAATTATGAACTTGTGCAGCCCAAAGAAAACAACCAGACACCACAATCTAATTGACTGGAATTCAAATTAAACACAATGAGAGCCAGCAGTCCTTCTTCCCGCTGGCTCTCATTCTTTTCTCCCTGCTATTATGGCGCAGCGTACAGGGAAGTGAACGGAGCGCTCAAGCCACAGACTGACATGTTGTCGAAGTAGACAATCGTGCCAGGTTTAGCCGTGTCGAATGGGATGAACTCCAACCCGATGCCCCCGCCGGGCAATGGCTTGGGATCGGTGTAGCCGGAATTCTTTTGCCCATCGAGCCAGACTTCCGTCCTGCCCTGAAAGGTACTGATCTCAATGGTGTGCCAGGTATCTGCCTTCGAACCCCGTCCGCTTGCCGCACCAATATTCATCACAGGTAGTGTCAGGCGGCGGATGCCGATACCGTCCGTATCCACAACGATCTGGTAACGGGCATCATCAACCTGCTGTCCTTCGATTTCAACCCCGTAATTCTGCAGCCAGTTGAAGGAAAGCAGGCGACGCCCATTGACAAAGAACCGTAAACGCCAAACGGCATCTGAAAACATCATCCCTTGCATACTGTGGCCGTGGTGTTCCATGTTGTTATTGCTCGCTACAAGATTGCCCGGTTCTGGAGCAAATTCTCCCACCTGCCAGCCGTTTGCAAAATATTCGATCTCGTTCCACCCTTGTCCGGAGCCATCCTGAAAATCCTCAATGTAAAGCGGGGTTTCGCTGAGTGCACACGCCTGCGAGGGCAGCAGCCCATTCGGGTCTCGTTCTAATACCACAACCACTTCATTGGGTCCGCGATTCAGGTTGAACGTCTGCTCGGAAGCGAAATAACCTTGCGCGGCTACGTTCAACGATCCATCAGGGGGTTCAAGGTTCGTCCACGATGTCGCTCCATTTGCATCGGTCAGAATCGGGTCTCCATCCCCGACTCTGACGTTTGCCCCCGCAATCGGATTCCCATCCGCATCGGTCACTCTGACGGTCATATCGTACGGGATGGGCGTGGGTGTCGCCGTGGCGGTCGGCGGAATCGGCGTCGGCGTCCATGCCGAGGCGGTCATGGTAGCGATTTCCTCCGGCGAAGGTCCGCACGCGGCAAGAAAGAGAATCATGGCGAGAATAGAAATTGATATCGTCCTTTTCATGTTTTTCTCCTTTGGCATAAGTTTCAAAGCGGGTTAAAGATCGTAGATTTATTTTTTCGATGCGACTCCTTTCTCTTCCGACCTAGCGCGGAGGATTTCCGCCATCAACTTCGCCAGCGTGGAGAGCGACTGAAAATATTTCACGCTTCCGCTTTTCACGTCAGTCAGCGAACCGCGCCAGACGAATCTCCGGGCGCGAGCCTTTTCCCGCCACACATGGACGATAAAACTATGGATAACGACGCTTCGTACAGGCTGGGCGGGTGAGGTGGATTTATCCATGGCGAAAAAAATCTGCTTTCGGGTTGAAAGCAGAATAGCAAACTCCTATCTCAAAACTATCTCAAAAAAACTATCTTGGCGGAATGCGCGGATTAACCACGCCTTTACCCTCTGGCATTTTGAAGTTTCAGGCAGATCTCATCATACAGCGATTGGGTTTCGGGCAAGGGGCTCACATTCAGCTCGCGCTCGAGGATCTCGACGCATTCCCGATATTGCGTGATCGCGGAATAGAAATCGTTGATTTCAATATACAAGAGCATCAATCTGCGATGGCAGGTTTCATTGACCGGGTCGCGCAGAAGCATTCCGCGCACGCAAGCCACCGCCTTCCTAACGTCGTGAATGCCCTGGTAATAAACTGCACACCGATCGAGGTATTGAACAAGCCGGTCGGCGTAATATTCGCGTTTCACCAGGACCCAGTCTTCAAAAAAACCGCTCATGAAATCGCCCTTGTAGAGGGAAATTGCCTGCTCGATTTTTGCGATTGACGACTTCTCATCAACCCGCTCAAATAGGTCCACGTCTATAAACAGTTTGCCGTCAGGCGCAAACGTGATCGTCCACGAATCCGCCACAAGCGCATTACGCAGATATTGTCGAAGCCGCCATACCTCATTGTTCAGATTGCGCCGCGCGCGCGATTCATTATGATCGGGCCATAACCAGGAAGCAAGGGCGGTACGGTCCAGGCGCACATCTCTATGGAAGACCAGGTACCCCAACAAGAGCGCGCATTTCTGCGTAGGAAGTTTGACGGTCTTATTGTTTCCAACCTTCAAATGCGGCGAACCCAACAAACAGATATTGGTCAAAGTCTAAAGTCCGTTCGGAGTAACCGATAAATCTTTTTAGATCAGAGGACTGGCTTCGGAACATTTCTAACTTCACGGTCGCGCTATAACGCCTTCCGATACACGCGATGATTCTTGTACTCCACACCATTCAAATTTTTCAAGTCCGCGCGCATTTGCTCGGTGGTCTCCGCAACCTGGGTCA
>CAZYLM010000349.1:0-2545 GCA_964648645.1 uncultured Anaerolinea sp. | reverse complement strand
GAGACGAATCTCGAAGTGATCTTCAGCCACGTCCGCGAATCCAAACCGGACCTGTTGATCGTCGACTCCATCCAAACCACTTATCTCTCTGAATTGGATTCATCCGCGGGCTCGGTTTCGCAGGTGCGTGAGTGCTCATCGCAATTGCGTGAGTTGGCGAAGTCCAGCGGCGTGACGGTGTTCATGATCGGGCATGTGACCAAGGAAGGCGCGATCGCCGGTCCGCGTGTGTTGGAGCACATCGTCGATACGGTCTTGTATTTGGAAGGAGACCGCTTCCAGGCGTATCGTCTACTGCGTTCGGTGAAAAATCGCTTCGGTGCGACCTCTGAAGTGGGTGTCTTCGAAATGCGCGAAGGCGGAATGATCGAAGTGACCAACCCGTCTGAGGCGTTTTTAGCGGAACGTTTGGTCAATGCCGCGGGGTCTGCAATTGCCGTGACGATGGAAGGAACGCGTCCCATCCTCGTGGAGGTGCAGGGTTTGACCTCGCCGACTCAATTCGGCAATGCGCGCCGCACACCCAACGGCGTGGACTTCAATCGCCTGCTGCTCATTACGGCGGTGCTTACCCGCCGTGTTGGCTTGAAACTCGCCGAGCAGGATGTTTTCGTGAACGTGGTTGGCGGTATTCAGATCGACGAGCCTGCCGCAGATTTGGCTGTTGCCGCCGCCATCGCTTCATCATGGAAGGATGTTCCCATTCAAGCCAATGTGGTCTTGATCGGCGAGATCGGCTTGGCAGGTGAATTACGCATGCCGGGACAGATGGTGGCACGTTTGCGCGAAGCGCAAAAACTTGGCTTCAAGACAGCCATCGTTCCGAAAGCGATTCGGAAAGTTGAAGAATACCCCAAAGGAATCGAGATCATCGAAGTTCGCTCGGTGGATCAGGCATTGGACAAGGCGTTGAAGAAAGAGAAGTAGAGAACTGTCAATGCGAGGGCGTTAGCCCGAAGCAATCTCAGACTTAATTGAGAGATTGCTTCGTCGGGAAGAACACCCTCCTCGCAATGACGAGAGGAATTGTTATGTGCCGAAGTATCAAACCCCTTAGAAATATGGATCATCCCGTTACTGAGCAGGAGATCTACGAAGCCGCTCTTCAATATGTAAGAAAGGTCAGCGGATACCGCAAGCCGTCCAGGGTCAACGAAGAGGCGTTCAATAAAGCAATAGAAGAAGTCGCCGAATCCACACGCAAGATGCTGGGGCTACTCGCGACCAAAAACGTTCAACAAGCCCAATGAAGCGGGTCATCCTTCTCGGTCCCATCCTATTCGCAAGCGTTCTCACAATCCTCACTATCGTTGAATACGATTTTCTCCTCAGTCTCGGCTGGCATCCCATCCACGACCCAACCTTTGACTGGCCCAGCGGGCTGGCACTCGGCCGCTTTGGATGGATCATGTCCCTGACCTTTATCGTCACCGGGCTTATTATGACCCTTTTCGCCCGCCGCCTCTATCTGGACCTGAAGCCGACTCCTGCCTCCAAACTTGGTGCAACGCTGACGGTGTTTGCCGGTCTATTTCTCGCCGCCCTGGCTTTCACCACAGACCCGACAATTCGCGACACTCCCGCCACCTGGCATGGACGATTGCACGATCTCTCATTCGTCCTGCTTGGTCTCACGCTCTTTCCCGCCATGATCGTCCTCGGTTTCGCCTTCCGCGCCGATGAAAGATGGAAAAGCCTATCTCTTTATACATGGGCGACTCTCGCGCTGGCAGGTCCCGCTTTCTTCATCAAAGGCGCAGCGTTCTATGTGTTTCTCTTTGCGATTCTGGTTTGGAATGAAGTGGCAGCGCTGAGGTTGAGTCAGCATCCATGAGCGTCAGCTAATCGAATTCGATCCCATTATTATCGTGACGTAGAATCGGGCTATGAACCTGGAATCCCTCATCACCCATTTTGGGTATCCCGCCCTTGTGCTCGGTCTCCTGCTTGAAGGGGAAACCGTGCTGGTGCTTGCCGCCTTTATGGCGCACCGCGGATACCTGGACCTGCCGCAGGTCATCCTGCTTGGCGGGTTGATCGCCTTTGGCTCCGACCAGTTTTTCTTCTGGATGGGACGCACCCAGGGGAGCGTCTTTTTATCGAAGCGACCTGCCTGGCAGCCGCACGTGGAAAAGGCAAAGTCCCTGCTGGATAAAAATTCCACATTGTTGTTCCTCGGTATCCGTTTTATGTACGGTCTCCGTACCGTTTTGCCGTTCGTGATCGGCACGTCCAAGCTTGACCCCAGAAAATTCATCCTGCTCGACCTCATCGGCGCCTTTATCTGGTCATTGACCTTTGGGCTGGCAGGTCACTTCATTGGGCATGTAATGACCTTGATATTCGAAGATATCAAAGAGCATGAAACTCTTGTAACGATCGGGATTGTTCTTATTGGCGTGGGCGTCTGGCTTTACCGCCGCCATGCCAACAAGGAGTGGAAAGACGAAAGGCAATAAACTGCCTTGGCAGAAATACAGCAAAACGGATTCGATTATCGACGAGACTTTGGAAGAAAAGAACAAATAAGCGTCTTTTACTAAAC
>CAZYLM010000348.1:0-2547 GCA_964648645.1 uncultured Anaerolinea sp. | reverse complement strand
CTTCCAGCAGGGCTTTGATGCCTTTCTCATAATAATTCAATCGGGCGGGATGGATGCGCGCATCCACACCAGGAGTCTCACAGGCAACTCGATATGCAGATTTCCAATCCGAGATCCAGCCCCGGACCTGCTCAACATCCACCCGGTTTGCACCAAGTAAACCGTAGACTGCAGCGACCATGCCGGGCTTTTGCGCAGCTTCAGCGCGCGGGGGGAGTTCGAGCAAGATGCGGCGCTCCCAAACGGGAGGACCGGTCAACTCAAAAATGGCATTGACGGCATGGAACAATGCCTTCATATATTTGCGGATTTCCTGCGGTCCTGGTGCGCCTTCGAACTCGGAAAGGTCCATCCAATTGCCGCGCCCATGCGAGAGGAGCGTTCTGCAACGCTGGAGCACAAGCGGAGCCTGTTCGAACTCGAAGCCTGCCCGCAGACTGGCTTGGACGAAGTCGAAGAACTTTTCACGTTCATAGAGCAGGATGGGGTCGTACATTTCAAAACCAAGCCAGGGGTCGCCGCGCAGTTCACGCGGGTTTTTGAATTCCTCCCTTGCGCGGCGGCTGATATCGATGTGAAAATCGGGAGTGAGCTTGATGAACTCGCGCGATTTCATTGGTGTCGTTTTATGGACAAAGACCAGGTCAATATCCGCCGTGCCGCCCAGCATCGGTTCGGCTCTTAAAGAACCGGTGAGGTAGGCGGCAACAATATCAGAATCGTTATACGCCCGTTCCTGAACAGTCTCTTTGGCAATGCGTAACAGGGATTCTCGTGTGACGCGCATGGTTATTTCATGGGCAGTGCCGGCTGGTATGGAGCAAACCCCAGCGATTCGCGGATGCGATTTTCGATCAACTTGATATGCTCCACGTTTTGGATGATATTAAGATCGTTCGTATCGATCTTCAATACCGGGGTGTGGTCGTACGGTTGGGAAAAGAAATTTTCATATGCCGTATTCAATTCGTCGATATAAGCGCGTTCCATCTGTCGCTCATAAGGTCGGTCGCGGAAAGCAATGCGGCTCATGAGGGTCTCCGTCGTTGCCTGCAGGTAAACGATCAGGTTCGGTTTGGGGATCTTTTCTCCGAGCGCCTCATGGACCTTGTGATACATCACCAATTCATCGCCTTTCAAATTGATTCCCGCAAACAGCGCATCCTTCGCAAAGGTGTAATCTGCGATCAGGCTTTTTCCGGCGGCGAGAGTTGCGGGCACATTATTATTCTGCTGGCGGTAGCGGCTGAGCAAAAAGAAGATCTGCGTTTGAAAGGCATACCGCGCACGGTCTGCGTAAAAATCGGAAAGGAAGGGATTCTCTTCGAATACCTCCAACAAAACTTCGGCTTCAAAGGCTGGCTGCAACAGGCGGGCAAGCGTGGTCTTCCCCACGCCGATCACGCCTTCGATGGCAATATACATGAACGACGTCTCCCAGACGATGATGGATTGAAGGATACCATAAATTCATACGCCACAGTCACTTTAATAGCGACCGTTACACTAGTGATTGTATAATGGACTTATGACAAAGATCTGTATTGTGCCGCGGGTGGAGGGAACGGGTGGCATGGCTTCATTTCGATTGAAATTCGAGAGTGGATTACGCGTCCGTGGCATTGAGATAACTCACGAGCTTGAAGATAATGCCGACGCTGTTCTCGTCATCGCAGGCACGCGCTTCCTTCCCGGCCTGAGCCGGGCTCGGCGACGGGGCATTCGCATCGTCCAAAGGTTGGACGGCATCAACTGGGTGCATCGCGTGAAGTGGTCAGGGGCGAGATACACCGTCCGCGCTGTGTATGGGAACGCCATGCTGGCGTTAATCCGAGATCGCTTTGCAGACGGGGTCGTTTATCAAAGTCAATTCATCCGCCAATGGTGGCAGGATTGGTACGGGACTGCCAAAGCGCCTTCTACGGTCATCCACAACGGAATCGACTTGAATGTCTACACGCAAAACGGAGAGCACGAACGCCCCGCCGCCAAGTACAGAATGTTGCTTCTTGAAGGCAGTCTCGCCCGCGGATTGAATTCAGGTTTATTCCATGCCGTCTCCATTGCACAAAAACTTTCTGCAAAATTTCCAATGGAAGTCGTCGTTGCCGGAACTGTGGACGAATCCACTCAAAGAAAAATAAACTCAGTGCCCTCTGTGGTAAAAAATTTATCTGTAAAATTCCTCGGGACGATTCCCCGAGCAGAAATCCCCAAATTGGCGCGCTCCTCTCACCTGATGTACTGCGCCGAGGTCAACCCGCCCTGCCCCAATTCAGTCATCGAATCATTGGCGTGCGGACTGCCCGTCATCGGCTTCGATACAGGCTCGCTCAAAGAGTTGGTCGGCGAAAACGCAGGCGTCATTGTCCCGTATGGAGCGGATCCGTGGAAACTGGAGATGCCTGATATCGCCGCACTGGCAGCATCGGCGGAAAGAGTGCTTGAGGATCAAGATTCATTTCGGGCGGCGGCGCGGAGGCGGGCGGAGGAAAAGTTCGGGCTGGATGCGATGGTGGAGGCGTATCTCAAGGTGTTGTTGGGGTA
>CAZYLM010000347.1:0-2561 GCA_964648645.1 uncultured Anaerolinea sp. | reverse complement strand
GCGCCAATGTCACCCCCATTTGGAAAGCAGCCAGTTTGTATTCGTCATGGACCAGGTCGGAAGAACCGCAAAATACACAAATTGATTTCATCATGTCCTCATATCTGATTTATAGAATCGTGACTCTACCACAACCCGGATAGGTTAGAGTTACGTAAGTGCAAGCTTTGTGCGCTTGACCCTTCCCGCTGAAGGGATGAAAATATAAGAATGGACTATAAGGATTACTACAAAACCCTTGGCGTGGATCGCAAAGCCAGTACGGACGAGATCCGCACGGCGTACCGCAAACTCGCCATGAAATATCACCCCGATAAGAATCCCGGCGATAAAAAGGCAGAGGAAAAGTTCAAGGAGATCAACGAAGCCTATCAGGTCTTAAGCGACGAACAAAAACGCGCTCATTACGACAGGCTTGGCAGCGCTTACACCAATTATCGTTCCACGGGCGGGCGTCCAGGTGACTTCCGCTGGGAGGATTGGGGTACGCGCGGCGGGAACGTGAACATGGATGACCTCTTCGGCGGTTCCAGCGGCACGGGAGGAGCGGGTGGATTTTCCGATTTCTTCCGGATGATCTTCGGTGAAGCGATGCGGTCTCAGGGACGTGGTAATCCGTTCGTGCAGGATTCACCCGGATATGAGCAGGAAGTGGGTATCAGCTTTCAAGAAGCATTTGAAGGCACGAGTCGTCAAGTTCAGAAGACCAACGGCAGCAAACTCACCGTCCGGATTCCGCCCGGGGTAAAGACCGGCTCACGGGTCCGAGTGGCAGGCGCAGGCCCGGATGGAAGCGATCTTTATATGCTTATCCAGGTCGAGGAGGACGAACGCTTCGAGCGTGACGGTGGCAACTTGACCACGACATCCACAGTGGATGTATTCACCTTGATCCTCGGCGGCGATGCGGAGGTCGAGACTCCGATAGGGAAGGTCCGGCTGGGGATTCCGCCCGGCACACAACCCGAACAGGTTTTTCGGCTAGCAGGGCGGGGCATGCCTTCGGTGAAAGACGCGAATTCAAAGGGCGATCTTTACGTGAAGCTGAAGGTTCAAATACCGAAGTATTTATCAGCCAAACAACGGGAGCTGATCGAAGAAGCATCCCGCATCAAGTTTTAGATTTTGGAGTTTTGTGAAAATGAAAAAGTTTTTTATTGCGATCCTGATCCTCACTCTGGCGATGCTTGCCTGTCAGTCGCCGGCGCTGCCCACCAATCAGGCGCAGCCAGTTCCAACCACTGTTGCAGAGGATGGGGATTCTTCCACCACTGCGCCGGTCATTGTGGAGTCTGTCAACCCGGCGGCAGAGGAGGCTTTGGTATCGCTGTTCGAAAATGTCAGCCCGGGTGTGGTTGCCATCTTTACCGAGGCGGGGCAGGGGTCGGGCTTTGTTTATGATACCGATGGGCATATCGTTACGAACTATCACGTGATCGAAGGTTATCAGGAAGTTGAGGTGCGCTTTACTTCGGGTTATATGTCACACGGTACAGTCGTTGGGACGGACCTCGACTCTGATCTGGCTGTTGTTAAAGTGGATATCCCCGCTGAAGAGCTCCATCCGCTTGCGCTTGGCGATTCTTCCGTTTTGAAGGTCGGGCAGACAGTGGTCGCGATCGGCAATCCCTTTGGCTTGGAAAGTACGATGACAGTGGGGATCATCTCCGCGTTGGGGCGGACGTTGGATTCGCAGCATTCCTCGCCCGATGGAGCGGTTTTCAGCGCGGGAGATATCATTCAGACCGATGCCGCGATCAACCCCGGTAATTCCGGCGGACCCTTGTTCAATATCAACGGTGAAGTGATCGGAATCAACCGTGCCATCCGTACTTTCAGCCAGAATAACGAGGGCGACCCGGTCAACTCGGGTATTGGGTTTGCTGTATCCATCAATATTGTCAAACGGGTTATCCCGGTCCTGATAGAAACAGGAAATTACGATTATCCATATCTCGGTGTTTCATCCAACAGCTCGCTGAGCCTGGAAGCGATCGAAGCCCTTGACCTCGATCAATTTACCGGGGCTTATGTGACCGCGGTTGTCCCTGGCGGGCCAGCGGATAAGGCGGGGTTGAAAGAGGGCACAGAACCTACGAAAATCCCCGGGCTGTTTGCGGGCGGAGACCTGATCATAGGCATCGACGGGCGTGAGGTGCAGGTTTTCGATGATCTGCTGGCATATCTCATCACCAATAAAAGCCCCGGCGACACAGTGGTGCTTACTGTAAAGCGCGGTTCAGAAAAAATGGATATTACCGTGACACTCGATAAACGACCGTAGCCAGATTTGCATCGAATGGTATTTTGTGAGCCGCCTGACTATCAGTAATTGATAGGCGGCTCACTGTTTTATTTTTATTAATTCTCATTCCCCGACTCTTGCCCCCTTCTTTTTTCCTCATCCTCGTTTCCGTTTTTGTAGACATGCTCGGTTATGGCATCATGCTGCCGTTGCTGCCGTTCTTTGTGCAGGCACAGGATGGCGGCGCTGCCATCGCGGGGGGATTGATGTCAATGTACTCGACCATTCAACTCGTCTCGGGTCCCATCCTCGGCGC
>CAZYLM010000346.1:0-2575 GCA_964648645.1 uncultured Anaerolinea sp. | reverse complement strand
CCTGCGCATCCTTTGATGACTTTGCCCTTGCGAGGTAAGCTTCAAAATCCTCCACATCATATCTATAATCGATAAGTTGATTGAAAGCGTATTGAGAGTTTTCGTAGAGGATGGTCTCCTGCCCCACGGCACGGCGCAGGCGGTAGAGTTCGTTCTTTATGCGCAGGGTAACCTGTTTGGACGATTCGTATTTATCAGACCATAATGTTCCGCCGATTTGATCTCTGGAGAGAGGAGTGCCTGTCGAGAGGAGGTAAAAGAACAACTCCCGAACTGCCTGGGTCTGCCAGTCCGAACTGGTTAGCAGGTGGCCGTCGACCGAGGCTGTTGCCTGCCCGAAAGCTTGAATGGACAGGTGGGGAAGCGGACCCGTCATGACCCGAAGATGACGCCTCAACTCCCGGCGAATTTCAGGCAGTTTGCGGGATAGCTCTTCTGACCGGGTAATAAATTCACGCGATGTGCGAACAAGGGCGGGTGAGTTCCGTATTCCATCCAGCCATTCCCGCGCCTGGCGGATCGCAACAAGAATTACATGAGCATTTTTCCCTTTTTGGGTTGCCAGTTCATTTAACAGCCGGGCAGCTTCGGCTGAATTTCCAGAACACTGGAATGCCGCTGCCAGCCATACGCGAACAATGGCGGCGTCGGTTTCCCTTCCATCCTTTACAAATTCGTTTTCAGTTTCAAGCAACTCAGTTTGCGCCTTGAGAGGGTTATTTTCAAGCAGATGAAGCCTTCCTGCTATTAAATGTAACATGCTTGTTTCATAGCTCGAACCACTTGTGCGTATCGACTCCGCTTCCCGTTCCATCATGCTCCTTGCAAAGGATACATTATTTTGCAGGAGTGCCATGTTCATCGTGGAAGCGAACAAGGATCGCGTCAGATATGGGTCATTCATACTCTGGAGGGCGTCCGCTCCGCGTTGGTGGTTCAGACCTGCCATCTCGAAGTCCTCGATTTCGGCATACATATCACCAAGACTAATGGAGATCAAAACCTCATATCGCATATTGTGACTGCGTTGTGTGCATAATAACCCCTGCTCGAAGGCAAGTGCCGCCTTCTCATATTCTCCTGCGAAATGATGCATGACGCCAAGGTTGTTCAACAAAGTTGCCTGCCAGAAAAGGTTGCCTTCCTTTCTCCAGATTTGCAGGGCTTTTTCATAAGAACTCTCTGCCTGGAGATAATTACCCGTGGCACGGTATGCCATTCCAGTTTCCATTAATAGAATGGGGATCTGTGATAAATCCTTGAGCCGTACATGGATGGATAGCGACTGCTCAAGGCATGTGACCGCCTGATTGACCTGCCCCATTCGAAAGAGGGCAAGCCCTTTGGCTCTAAGCGCATCCGCATGAAAGGGTTGAAACTTATCATCCTCTTCGGTGATGCGCATCGCCTCCTCTGCATTACGCAACGAAGCGGGATAATTTGCCAATAAACGGTGGGAGGCTGCCTTGCGCACCAGCGTCAGAGCCAATCCATACAAATCATTATTCTGCCGAAAAATCTCCTCCGCCTTTTCGAACAAATTCAGGCTTTCTTCGGTTTTTCCTTTTAGTTGGGAGATCATGCCGCGCAGAGAAAGCAAAGCAGGCCTTGTCCGCAGCATGGACGGAGGGAGTTCGTTCAACCAGTTCTCGACCGTCAAATGGGCATTGACCAGCATGGGACTCCCCGCCCGTTCGACCAGTTCGGCAAGGGCATCCATATCATCCAGTTTGCTGCAAATGTAATGAGCCTTAGCCCACTCCCCCATGGATTCGTAGGCGGTTTGCAGGCGAATTAAGATCGGATGGACTTCCCCCGGACATTCGCGTTCGAAACGTTCGCGGATGTAATCACGGAAGAGGTGATGGTAGCGCAGCCAGCGTCCATCCTCGCCCACGGGTAGGGCAAACAAATTATTTTGAGAGATCGCCTTGATCCAAAATTGCCAATCCTGGGGCTGGGTGTAGAGTGGGGAAAGCACACTTTCGCACAGGGCGGCATCGAATTCATCCAGCAATGAAGAGCGCAGGACGAATAACCGCAGTTCGGGAGGTTGACGGTCCAGGACCTGGTGACCGAAATATTCGTGAAGATTGGCTTTGTTACCAAAGGCAGGCGGTTTCGAACCGCTGCGCAGAACATTTGAATCGGAGAATTGCAAGCCGGTGATCCAGCCTTCCGCTTCTTCGATCAACCGGTTCGCCTCTTCATCGGTCATCTGCGTGCCGCTGTTCTGCAATGCCAATGCCTGAAGTTCCTCCGCTTTGAAGGCAAGGTCGGCAAAGTTCAAACCGCTGACCTGATCCTTGGCAACGAAGACCGGCATATCCTTGAGTCCCGCCAGCCGGCGCGACGATATCACAAGGTGACAGTTATCATCCACCAGTTGGGCAAAACGGTTGACGAATTCATTGATCGATGAGACATCTTCCAGCAGGTGGAAATCGTCCAGGACAAAGGTGAAATGTTCCTTGACCTGCTCGTACAACTCGTTGATGAGCGTGACCAGCAGGCGTTCCATGTCCTGTTCAAAGGAATTCATTCCCTCCAAAACACTTTTGGACTGGACCCCAAA
>CAZYLM010000345.1:0-2581 GCA_964648645.1 uncultured Anaerolinea sp. | reverse complement strand
CCATCGATAAAGCCATTGCCCGAGTGCCGTTCCTCGCCGAGTCGAAGAACGTCAAAAAGATCCCGCTCAGCGGTGGTATCACGAATTTGAACTTCAAGATCGAAGCGGATGGGAAGGCATACGTCATCCGGCTCGCTGGTGAAGGCACAGACATGCTGGGCATCAAACGAGATGTGGAACATGCCGCCAACAAAGCCGCCGGCGAACTCGGCATTGCGCCGGAGATCATGTATTTTATCGAGCCAGAAGGATACATCGTCACCAGGTTCGTGAATGGCAAACGCATCATGCCGGAAGATATTGTCAAGCCAGACTATCTCGTGCGGGTCGCGCAAAAGTTAAGATTATTCCATCGCAATGCACCAAAATTGAGGGGCGAGTTCAATGTCTTCCGCCGGGTTGAGATGCTGGCAAAAACGGCAAAAGGCAGGGGCGCGAAATTCCCACACGATTGGGATTTCATCCAGAAGAAGATGCGCGAAGCAGAGAAAGCGTTGTTGAAAGATCCTTATAAGCCCACCCCCTGCCATAACGACCTGCTCAACCTCAACTGGCTGGACGAGGAAGTGGCTGGCGATATCGGCGAGATCCGGCTGCTGGATTGGGAATACGCCGGGATGGGCGATATCTTTTTCGACCTCGGGAATTTCTCTCACCACCACCGCCTGAACGAAGAACAGATTCGCATCTTCCTCACCGCTTATTTTGGAACTATGACCCCCAAACATTATGCCCGTCTCAGGATCATGTGGGCAATGTCTGAACTCCACGAATCAATGTGGGGCACCACGCAGACCGTCATCTCGAAACTTGAAGAGGATTTCCAGGGCTATGCCGATCTATGGTTCGGACGCTATCGCATGCACGTCACCGATTACCGTTGGGAGCAGTGGCTGAAGGACGTGTCTAAAAAGGGCAGGTAGGTCAGTAAGCATTATGTAATTACGAAAAGAAGAAAGAGGAAAAGACCGGTCTTTCATCTTTTTTCCTCTCGTTGCAAAGTTTGAAACCTGAAAAGAAACCATAAGGAGTAACAAATGTCCATCGTAAATGCAAAAGAGATCATGATCCCCGCAGCGAAGGAAGGCTGGGCTGTGGGCGCGTTCAATGTGACCGATCTGCTTCAGTTCGAGGCGGTCATCGACGCAGCGATCGAAAAGAAGGCGCCTGTTATTGTGCAGACGTCCGTCAAGCCTTCGCAATTCCTCGGCACCAACATGATGGTGGCGATCTATCGCACTCTGGCTGAATCCGCCCCGATACCGGTGTGTCTGCACCTCGATCACAGCACAGACATCGACTATTGCAAAAAGTGCGCAGACGCCGGTTATACCAACATCATGATCGACGCTTCCAAGCAATCCTACGAAGAGAACATCCGCCAGACCAAGGAAGTTGTGGATTACTGCCACAAGGTCGGCAATATCTCCGTCGAAGGTGAGTTAGGAACCGTGAGCGGCGTCGAAGACCAGATCAAGGTCGCAGAAGATGAAGCCCAGCTGGCGAACCCACAGCAGGCTGTCGAGTTCGTCGAGCGCACCGGTGTGGATATCTTCGCCCCCGCCATTGGTACAGCCCACGGTGTGTACAAGACCAAGAACCCCAAAGTCGACTTCGAGCGCATGGCGACCATTCACAAGATGTTGAACAGCAACGGCATCAAGACTCCGCTCGTTGTACACGGTGGAACCGGTCTGCCCGATGACTACGTAGTCAAACTGCTGGCGGCTGGCGGCGCAAAATTCAACGTCTCCACCGAATTGAAGCACACCCTCATCGACGCCAAATGGGAATACATCAGCGCCCACCGCGATGAGTATGACCCCGGCAAACTCGACAAGTTCGTCCGCGACGCCACCCGCAAAGCGGTGATGCATTGGATGGATAAACTCGGCTGCAACGGCAAGGCATAATGTTCGAGTTGGTTGAGCGCAAGCAGTCGAAACCAACTGTTTTACAGAATACCAAAAGTTTGATAGCAACGTGTGGTCTCGATACGTGGCGCACTCGCCATTTGAGGCTCGGCGCCACTACTCGACCACGGAGTAGATAAAATAATTCAGGAGAACAAGAAACATGACAAAGAATATTGAAGATTATTATGCTCCATGGGTAAAGGGCATTCCGATGTACATTTCGGAACACATCGAGCTGGCATGGCGTAAACCCGAACTGCATCGCATGATGTCCAATGAAAATCCGCTGCCGCCTTCCGACAAGGTGTTGGAGGCAATGTTCAAATATGCCAAGATGACCAACCGCTACCCCGACCAGGGACTCATCGTCCGCAGCAAGATCGCGGAGATCAACAAAGTTGCCGGTCCGCAGAACGTGATGATCGGCAACGGTTCGAGCGAAGTGTATGACAACATCTTCCGCATGTTCATCGAACCCGGTGATGAAGTCATTCAACACACGCCCTGCTTCGGCATTTATGGCCTGCGCGGCACCCTGCTGGGCGCAAAGATGGTCTCCGTGCCGATGCTTTATCAAGATCATAAACTGAAATTTGACCCTGATGGTCTCATGAAAGCCGTCACCGACAAGACCAAGATCATCGTCATCCCGAACCCCAACAACC
>CAZYLM010000344.1:0-2581 GCA_964648645.1 uncultured Anaerolinea sp. | reverse complement strand
TCTTGAGGGTTGAATTATGGGTAATTGCATGCAGGGTTTTGGCAATGCTTCGATCTACGGGTCTGATGCGCCCAAAGGTTAGCAACGTCCGCAAAGGTAGTGTCGGTGTGTCTTCATATCCCTCGCGCTGCAAGATTCCTTCACGCCAGGTTTTATTGAGGGAGATGGCTTCACGTCCGCGTGCTCGCAATGCCTGAAGCATCTTCTCCACCAAGGCGTCGCTATTCTCTGGCAAAATAGCGGCTCGGTCGCCGACCTGATAGCGGATACCAGTGCCCGCTGTGTTTAGAACGACCTGCTTCACCCAGTTTTGTCCGTCGGAACTGAGCGTCTTGACATCGCTCACATCTGCAAATTGATAATACTGCGGATGTCCGCTGCTGCGCTCAAGCTGTGAGTTGTTCAACTGCGAGTGGACTTCATCCCACGCCCGATCTTTGAATTTTCCTGAAAAGCTGCCAATGGTGACGCTGCGCCCTACTTTGAAGGCTGTCTCTAAAAATCCGTAGGCTTTCAAACGGTGACGACCCAGGAAACCCGTCTCAGCGACATACGCTTGCCGGGTCTCTTGAAATATTCCCTTAAGCGTCTTGCTTCTGGATTTTTCGACATAATCTGCCACCGAAATTTGACCGATGGCTTTCAGGAAATTCTGCCAATTGGGCGGGTACCACGCGCGGATGTGCGTCATCTCTTCGCCCAAACGAGTCGTGTAGGTTTGGCGTCCCAGGAACTCATCCAATAGATGGAAGATGGGGGAGGCGATACCGCTGGGTCCCGGCACGCCGTCTTCAATCGAGACTGCCAACGGTCCGACGGTTTTCGCCCAGACAACAGTATCCAGGTGATACGCTTTGTTATGCGGATTCAGATCGATCTTTTGAAGGGAACCGTATGTTGTCTGTTGCAAGGCTTCGGTGATCAGCACCAGTTCCTGCTTTAGAGCTTCGCGGTCGTCTCGATAGACGGCTTCCTGTGCGCGGACTGCCGCGCCGATCACAGGGGTTAGCCGGGAAAGAATTTCAACCTGCCCCAGATAAAATATCCGCTCGACGATATTGTCGACAGTTGGGACCATCAGACGCATGTTCTCGACGATGATGGGATCGTCCAATGCGGGATTGATCAACTTCCAGTTGTAAATGATCAGGTCAATATAAGAAAGAACCGGTCCGGGTCTGCCCAGGCGTTGTGTGATCTTCCTCCAAGGCTGCAGGATGCTATCGGGTAGTTTTTGTGGGGGATCGGTTTGGATACGAAAATAGGCGTGGCCCAAGATGCTAATGATCATGGAGGCACGCAAAAGGTATTTGTCTGGCAGGGTTTCCACGTCAGCGCTGAGGGTTGGCATCCGCTCCAGTGCGGCACGCAAGCCAAGGGTTCGGTACAGATCCGGCAGGTTATCCACGATCTCATCCCAGGCTTGATATGCCGGAGGCAGATTAAGCAAAGGCGCTTGACTGGGCATGAATCCATGCTCTTCGGAGAGGAATCCCTGATTCTCATGCCCAAGACTTGCACTGGATGTCATGGCATTTGAAAGAACATAACGCGAAGGAACAATGCCCTGCTCTTTCAGTATCTTTTCGTACAGTGAAATAACCTCAGGCTCTTTGATCTCAAAATCCAACACGGTTTCGCCGATGTTAATTCGATCGCCGGATTTAAGGAGAAACACAGGAGCCACAGACACACCGTTCACTTGGGTCCCTTTCGTGCTCTTGAGGTCTTCGATCATGAATTTACCGTGCAGTGAAATGATGCGGCAATGCTGTGGGGAACATAGCCGATCAGCCAGCACAATATCAGCTCCTTGTTCGCGACCTATTATGGTTGCGCCGCCTCTTAAATCGAAGCGTTTGCCAGTGTCCGCCCCTTGCTTGATGACTAATACCCCGGAGGAATGTCGTTGTGAGATGATAGTTTGGTCTGATGTCATGAGGTTTCTGCGCAAGACAGGGCGTTATGAGCTGCCAACAACAGCCTGACAGATATCAGCACGTGAAATACTCCCCACCAGTTTTCCATCTTTAGCGACAGGCAGCAGACGGATATTTCGGTCGATCATGAGTGTTGCAGCTTTGGCAATATGATCCTGTGGATCAAGCACGATCGGTTCTGTAATCACAAAAGGAAGGATGGAAAGCTTGGAAAGTTCTTTGCCTTTTTTGAGGAAAATATCAAAGGCGGTATCCAAAGAACCGCCCTCAGATGTGATCTCATTCATATCTGGCAAAGCTGCACGCAGAATGTCGCCTTCAGAAAGCATCCCAATAAATTCATCATCTTCGCCCACCACTATCAAGTCACTTACGCGAGATAAGACTACAACCTCAGCCGCCCTAAACATATTCGCATCATGCGGAATTCGGATCGTGCGCGTTGTCATGGCGTCTTTAACCCGCACAGGTTGTATTTCTGTCATGTTGTCTCCTCAATACCTTCTAAAGTTACATATCACATCAAGTCAATGGGTCACACCAATAATGTTGGTCTCCAGCCTGCCTTTGCAGACGCAAGACAGGCCCCATTGCGTGCAGTATAAAATCAGATTTCGTGTTACACAATAGAATTGTACTAG
>CAZYLM010000343.1:0-2582 GCA_964648645.1 uncultured Anaerolinea sp. | reverse complement strand
CGCCTTCGGTGAACTTCATGATATTGCCCTTGTGGACGAAGTTCACGCTCTTGCGTTTGTTATCCAACGCCCACTGGATCGCGGCGCGGATGAGGCGGTCTGTACCTTCTTCAGAGACCGGTTTGAGACCAATGCCCGCGGTTTCGGGGAAGCGCATCTTGGCGTATTCCTTGGGGAAGGCTTCCTTGAACATTTCCTTGAATTTCTTGTTATCTTCCGTGCCGTTTGCGAATTCGATACCGGTATAAATATCTTCGGTATTCTCGCGGAAGATGACCATATCCACATATTCGGGGTGGCGCACAGGCGAAGGCACACCCTGATACCAACGCACCGGTCGCTGGCAGACGTACAGGTCAAGCAATTTGCGAAGCGCCACATTCAACGAACGGATGCCGCCGCCGATGGGGGTGGTGAGCGGACCCTTGATACCGACTAAAAATTCCTTGAAGGCTTCGGTGGTTTCATCGGGAAGCCAGGTCTGCCAGAGTTTGAAGGGCTTTTCGCCCGCATAGACTTCCATCCAATGGATCTTGCGTTTACCGCCGTACGCTTTCTTCACCGCAGCATCGAGCACGCGCACCGAAGCACGCCAAATATCGCGTCCGGTGCCGTCGCCTTCTACGAACGGGATGATGGGGTTATCGGGGACCTGCAATTTACCGTCTTTGATGGAAATCTTTGCCCCGCCTTCGGGGACTTTGACGTTTACGTATGCCATACAGCCTCTCTTTTGTGAAAATTATTGCGGGATTATACCCCGCCTCTTTCCCCGCCCCAGCCTGCCGCAGCTTTCTGTGACATTCATCTACCCCAGGCATGACTTTAAAAAAAGAGACGGTCGCCTTTGGAAGCAACCGTCTGTTGAAACCTACATCTTCTGTGATTGCAGTTTGTACTTCTTCAGTGCGTTCCAACCGACAAGCATCTTCTCCTTCTCATCCCACAGGCGGAAATACAGCGACTTCAAACTGTCGCGAAAGGTCAACGGCTCGATCTGGAAGATCGGGTTTTCCTGGTGGCATTGTTCCAGCTTGTAATTCGGGATCTTCGGGCTGAGGTGATGGATGTGATGGAAGCCGATGTTGCCAGTGAACCATTGCAGTACTTTGGGCAGTTTATAGAACGAACTTCCGTCCATGCCGGCATTGAAGAAGCTCCAATCCTTGTGGCGTTCCCAATAGGTCGGGTCGAAGTTGTGCTGGACGTAGAACAGCCAGACGCCCGCACCGCACGCCATCAACAGAATGGGGAGTTCCACCATCACATATGCCTGCCAGCCGATGTGATAAATCGTCCAGCCGACGAAACCGAGCAGGGCAAGATTCGTCCAGATCACACTGTTCTTTTCGCGTTTGCCTGCACCGTGGTCCCAGAAACGATGCGTAATGACAAAAACAATCGTCGCTCCGATCGTGAACAGGATGAAGGGGCTGCGCATGATGCGGTAGCCTACTTTTTTATACCAGGGCGAGGCGAGATATTCCTCCACCGTCATCGTATACACATCGCCCACACCGCGGCGGTCCAGGTCTCCTGCGGTGGCGTGATGGATGGCGTGTGAATGCTTCCAGTTGTAGTAGGGGGTCCACACGGCTGCACCGAGCAAAAGTCCCAGGCGGTCGTTGGCAAGCTTGGTCTCGAAGAACGAGCCGTGGCAGCAGTCGTGGAAAATGATGAACATGCGCACCATGAATCCGGCGGCGGGGATGGTCAAGAGCAAGGTCAACCAATATCCAACTTGCAGGCTGAGGTATGCCAGATACCACAGCACAAAGAATGGGATGACCGAATTGAAAACCTGCCACAAACTGCGCCAGGTCTCCGGGTAGGCGTACTTGGCAACGATGGATTGCCATTTGATCTGTCCGATGCTCATATTAAACCTCCGATTTTTCAGTCATAACCGATTTTAACAGAATAGGTTACGCTTCATTTACATCTTACACCATTTCGCCTTATACTCGCAGAATGCTAAAACTTCCCGGTTTGATCGACCCCCATGTTCACGTGCGAGAACCAGGCGCCACCCACAAAGAGGATTGGGAGACAGTCACCCAGGCGGCCCTCGCCGGGGGCGTGACGACCATCCTCGCCATGCCGAACACCAAGCCCCCCATCTTCGATGGTGCAACCCTCAACCTCGCATTGGATGCCGCCAAAACCAAGGCGCACTGTGACTATGGTCAATATGTGGGGGCGGGTCCCGATAATTCGGACGTCGCCGCTTCGCTTGCGCCGAAAGCTGCCGGGCTAAAGATGTACCTTGACTCCACCTTTGGCGAGCTGCGCCTCGATGACATGACCTTGTGGACGCCACACTTCCAAAAATTCCCCAAGTCCGCGCCGATGGTGATGCACTCCGAAAGCCGGACGATGGCGGCGGCGATCCTCTTTTCCGCCATTTACGATCATCCCGTTCACATCGCGCATGTTTCTTTGAAGGAAGAGATTTTGCTCATCAAGGCGGCAAAAGAAAAGGGAATCAAAGTCACCTGTGAAGTTTGTCCGCATCATTTGTTCCTTTCTAAAGAAGATATTCCTTCCATCTCACATGGACATCCCGGTAGAGGCGAAGTCCG
>CAZYLM010000342.1:0-2595 GCA_964648645.1 uncultured Anaerolinea sp. | reverse complement strand
TCTTTGTCGGCATGCATGTTCTGACCCACATATTCCTTGCCTTCGTACTGGTAGGCACCCTGGGTGTCGCCACCGAAGAGTGTTGCGCCAGCCGCGAGGTAATGGATGTTCTTAAAGCGAACACCCGGGTCGACCACATCAGCATCCTTGCCACGGAGGGCATTGTTCATGCTGGTGGTGGATTCGCGTCCCATATGGCAGGTGATACAAAGGTTGGCATCGTCAGCGACGAACTTACCATCGGCATCCTTGCCGCCCAGGCTGACTGTCTTGCCGGAGGGGAAGGTCACGGAAGCAATGCTGTAGCGTTCGGGGAAGGCTTCTTCATTATGGCAGGTGACGCACTTGAAGCCGTTGGCAGACGGCATGTTGGACACGCCGGTGGTCACGGTGGTGCCAGTGCCGGTTACGACTGTGGAACCGCCAGCCTTGAGGAAGGTCGGCAGACCATCAGCGGTGTGGCATTTCACACAACCGAACGGAACGATGTAGTTGGGAGCGCCATCTTCGGTCAGGTCCCAATCGCGGAAGGGCATGGTATCGCCAGCGAAGTGGCCTGCATCGGTGCGGGCGAGAGCGCTGGTATCACCGCCGAGGTCGGCGATCGAGTCGAAGAGCAACTGGACGATGTACTTGTTGCCGTGGGCAAACGCACCGGGATCCTTGATGGAGACCTGGTAGTTGTAGGCGGCTTTCAGCAAGCGCGGGGTCCAGGTGGAGTAAGCGTTCGGGAAGACCGCTTCGCCTTCATCCACAGCACCATTGGCGTTGGTGTCGGTGAACCAATAGGGGTAGGCATCGGGGGAGTAAACGATCGCCGCGCCACCCTTATCGGCAGCATATTTCTGGATCTCAGCCATCAATGCGGTTTGCAAGCCTTCGATCTCATAGTACATGCCTTCTTCGATATCGCCGTCGCCGTCATAGTCCGGGTTCGAGCTGACCATGCGGATGTTCTTCAGATCGTCAACAGTGGCAACATCTTCGTGGCACATCGAGCACTGCTCGACTTTGACTTCGAGGGTGTGCGGGTCATGACAACCCGTGCAGGAGGCGTAGCCGTCGACGTGAGTGTTCTTCGCATCGTAGGTCATACCTTCATATTCGTAACCGCCGTGGGTCATGCCGCCGTACAGAGTGGCTGCTGCGGCATAGTAGTGAACGTTGCGGAAACCGAAGAACACGTCATTGCCCTTGTCATCTTTGATCGGGGCAACAACGGCATCCATATCGGTGGCGCCGAATTTTTCGATCTGCGCATCCACACTGACCTTGGACTCGCGTCCCTGATGGCATTCCATACAACGAACGTCATCACCGGCAGTGATCTCAACGCCGGAGGGGAACACAACGGTGGTCTTGGAGATGGTTCCGGCGTTATGGCAAGCCACGCACTGCACGCCTTGGGCATCGGCTGCGGGTACATTGGCATCTACTTTGCCGGCTTCAGAGCCGTCCACACCGAGGAAGTCCTGGTAACCAGCGGTGCTGTGACATTTCGCACAGGAGGTCGGGACGCCATCGGGGTTCTCGGCTGCATCATCCCAGTGACGGAAGGGCTCATCGCCCACGTTTGCATGGGCGCCGCTCTGCCAATCAGCAAGGTATGGGGTATCGGGGACCGGAGCGACGGGGGCTTCTGATGTCGCTTCGGCTGTTGCTTCGGGGGTCTGATTGCCGCCGCACGCCGCTAAAACTGCGCCGACCAGGACCAAAACCCCAAGCAATAATAGGAATTTCTTTAGGTTCATTTCATTCTCCTTGGGTCAATCTTGGAATTCGATGAAAAAGACGTATTTTTGGATTGCGCCTCCTTAGGAGGAAATTTGACTGCTATGACATTTTTGAGCAGATAACGAAAATTCTACTTAAGTAGAGCATTAATGGCTAGTTAAGATGAGCATCCATTAATGTGACGAAAGTCACAACAATTTGGATAAATTTAGGAGGATTATATCCCCCGATCATTCCCCCGTTGTACCGTCTCCTGTGTTGAGATCCGGCAGGGCGGCTTCGATCTCGTCAGGGCTTTGCCCAGCTTCCAATCGATCGACCACTTCATCGAACTCGGCGGGCAATTCCTCACCCATTTCCCTTCCCATCTTCTTCATCATCCTCCCCAACTCAGCCGGATTCTCCTCCAACCCTTCGAACCCGCCCAAATTATCCGCCAGCGACTCCATCCGCCCCTCTTCTGATTTGGCGATGCGCACCTTCGTCATGCGGCGGCGCACATCGGCGCTGTCGCAGTAAGAGCAGTGGACGGGCACCCTGCCATAATCGGCATAGGTCAGGAAAACGTCAAATCGCTGGCTGCAGGAATTGCAGATAAAGTCATATGTGGGCATGACTTGATTTTAGCAGAACCAGGACTCCAAAGTCTCCCGACTTTGGATGTTCGTCGAAGATCGGCGCGGATTCCTAAAACCCGCTCCAACGACTCCCGTCGTTGGACTCCGAAATGCAAGAAGGCGTTTGGTACAATAACCGGCATGTCTGAATTCGATCTCCGCAAGCCCAATCCATTGCTGATCGTCGTATCCGGTCCGTCTGGCGTGGGCAAAGATTCCATCGTCCAACGCATGAAAGAGCGCG
>CAZYLM010000341.1:0-2607 GCA_964648645.1 uncultured Anaerolinea sp. | reverse complement strand
TGTTCGAAGAGCATTTCCTGCGGCGCAAGTTCGGGATTCACCCAGACAAAATCAGTATCCACACTGCCGCGTTCTGCAAGCACCTTGCGCACCAGATCTTCGAACTCGGAATATGGCAGGTTGTAGGCAAAATAAAAATCGGTCAGCGATTCCTTTACCCGCGTCAGACGCATCATCCACACCTCGTTCGACTCTTCCGTTAACGGGTCCTGGATACCCTCCAAAGTCTGGGACTCGATGGCTTTGCGCTTGACCTCCTCTTCAAACATTTCCTTGCGGACGATACCGCGCGAATACAGGGTTTTGCGCATTTGGTGGCGGATCCGTCCACTCAAAATGGGGTACTGGCTGAGCGCAAGCAGGATACGTAACGCATTATCGATGGGAAGTTTTGGAAGGGTCATGAAGTCACCTATCGCGGACAACGAAAAATCCGTCGTCGGCCGTTTATGATCGATCTGGCTGATTCTATAACAAAAAATCCGTCAGGCACAAACCTGACGGATCATCACTACTTTTGAGCTTTATTCCATGGGGATGGTACCCAACAGGGATGCTATCCCAAATGCATCGGCATGATGACATGCAGGAAATTATCATCACCGACCGGTTTGACCACGCCCGGCGCGTTCTGCGCGCTCGTCTCCAGCGCCACATTCGGAGTCTTGATGACCTCCAGCGCCTCACGCAGGAATTTGACGTTGAAGGCGATCAACACGCCGCTGCCATCCACGGTCGCTTCGACGATGGTCTCGTTCTTGCCGGTTTCTTCTGAAGTCGCGGAGATCTCCACTTCGCTCGGCTGCATATCACCGTTGGACTGTTTGATATCCAAACGTGCCACATTCGAACCTTCGCGGGCGAAAATCTCAGCCTGTTTGCAAGCCTTGAGCAATGCTGCCGTAGAGACCAATGTACGCGATTTGTAATTGCGCGGGATGATCTGGTGATAATCGGGGAAGGTGCCGTCGATCAGCTGCGAAACAATCTCCACATCCTTCACCCGGAAGATCACCTGCCCGCGCTGTTTGGGAACCGCCATATAAATAGGCTCTTCCGGGTCGTGAGCCACACGCGCCAGTTCATTCAATGCCCGCGATGGGATGATGATATTGAGCGTATCCTTCACTGCGTGCGCAAGCTGTCCCTTGCGGACCGAGAGGCGGAAACCATCCGCCGCTGCCATCGTGACTTTATCCTTTTCCACCTGCATCAAAACACCCATCAACACCGGGCGGGCTTCATCGGTCGAGGCAGCAAAGACCACCTGCTGGATCATTTCTTTAAAATCCGCCACATTCAACTGCACTGCGTCTTTCATCTCCGGTGTGGGGATGGGCGGGAATTCCTGCGCATCGATGCCCTTGATATCGTTGTTCGAAGAACCGCCCTTCACATGCAGGGTTTGGGTTTTCACATCCAGGGTTAACTGAACCTGATCGCCGGGGAGGGTATTGACCAAATCGGAGAATGTGCGTGAGGGCACAGTGGTCGAGCCGTTCTCGTCAATTCGGGCGGGAATCCAACAGGTGATGCCCAATTCCAAATTCGTGGCAGAGAGGCGCAGCCGACCTTCATCGGTCGCGATCAAAATGTTCGATAAAACCGGCAGAGTGCTTCGGGAGGAAACCGCGCGCGAAACAATGCTCAACCCACGGGCAAGATTCTCTTGAAGGACAGTCACTTTCATGGTGCGCCTCGCTTGATTAGATGAATAATTTTCAAAAGTATATCATTAAGAAAGAAGGAGGTCACGCAGTATGCGTGACCTCCTGTTCGTTAGAAGCCCGTCACCATCGAAACCCCAAATAGCAACAACCCAAGCAATAGCTGACACGCGAACAAGGCTGCGAACACATACGCCACATAGGTCCAGATCGATGTCGTGCGCTTGGAGGATTGCGGGCGAAGGTCCTGCCCCTCAGCCATGGACTTCGCCGAATCCGCCGCCTGCTCGAAGTCGTTCATCCAAAATACGCCCGCCGCCTCATCGCTGATGATGAGCTTGTTCCCTTTAAAAGATCTGATCCACGCCTCGACATTTTCCGGTGTATTGACTACCACCGAACCAGGCAACACCACTGCATCTGTCTTCAGGTCTGACGGAAATTCCTTGAGATCAACCACAGTCACCGGTACCGACGGTGACCGTTTGGCAAATACAGACCTGACTGCATCTCCGAATTTCCCATCATGGTCGAAGACCGTCACATGAAATTGAGATTGTTTCTCTGCAAGCACATCCGAGCGGACAGCACCATCCCTCCTTAAGACAAGAAGGTGATAGACCAGCATGATCCCAAAAACGAACAATCCCAAGAGATTATTGAGGAGAATATTCCAAAAGTCTGGATCACCATCCCCGAGTAACTGGCTGATCAATTGAAAGACAAGCGTCCCGGCTGCGACCATGCCACCGATCACGGAAGCGAAGAGGACCAGATACAGGTAAGACTTGCGGACAATCGAACGCCGTGCATGGTCCCCCATATCTGATTCATCAAATGCCTGCACCTGCATCGGTCTCCAGTCCGCCAACCAGACGGGCAAACCTATAATCAATGTTGCCAGGGCGCCAGAGATCGGCTCTGCCAGACCGTTCTCGCT
>CAZYLM010000340.1:0-2612 GCA_964648645.1 uncultured Anaerolinea sp. | reverse complement strand
TTACTCAACTCACGCGCCGACTCCAACTTGCGCCACTCTTCATCCACGCCGCGCATTTCCTGCTCTTCGGCGCGCTTGTCTTCGTGCGCTGAAACATCATAGCCAAGTTTGGCAAGCTCTTTATCCAATGCTTTGAGCGCCTTCTGAGCGTCGCTTGCATACTTTCCACTTTCTAAAATCTTCTTGAGCTCCTTCAACCGCTTCGCGCCGGTCTTTTCCCATTCCCTGCTCTGCTGTTGAATCGACTCCAACTGCAAAGTCAACTTTGTAACCACATTCGAGAAGCGCAAGCTTTCATTTTCTGCCTTCGCCAACTCAGTAACTCGCAACTCGTAACTCGCAACTCGTAACTCAAGTTCATCCCCTTCCTTCTTATTTGCCCGAAACGCATCCCCCTTCTCCTTGCCGGTTTTTTCCAGTTCTTTCAACGTAGACTTGCGGTGGCTTTCACTCAAAGGCTGCCCGCATAGCGGACATTCCGCCCCGTCGGCAACGTTCAACGCATCGATGCGCGTCTTCAATTCATCCATCTCGCGTCGCAGCGACTCATTCTCCGCCTTCAAGCCCGCCTGCCGCTCCCGCGCCTCATTACGCCGAGTTTCCAGTTCAGCGCGCTCTTTTATCATCTTCTCAGCCTCATCCAAAGCCGCTTGCGCCGCGCTTAACCGAGCCTCTAATTCACTGACTCCTGATAACTGCTCACTGATTACTGCCTTCTGCTTACTGAGTTCTTCCCCCTCCTGCTCCAGCTTCGCCTTCTCCACATCGATCTCGCGCAGCAAAGGCTGGCGTTTCTCGTCATGCTCGCGGAATTGAGACGCGTTCTTTTCGAATTCTTCCAGTTCCTTTCGTGCCTGTTGCCAGGTTTTATGTCCTTTTTCGATCTCTTTGGCGCGTTCGAGCAGGTCGAGATATTCGGCGCGTTCGTTCTCCTTGGCTGAAATCTTCGTTTCGATGGCAGCCAGCGATTCCTGCGCCCGCTTCAACTGTAATTTCAACACCTCGACGGATTTCCTCTGCTCCTTGACCAATGCCACATTGCGTCGGATCGACTCCAAAACCGACTCCTGCGCCTCTCTCGCCGCCGACAATTGGGTCAGCGTCTTTTCCAGTTCGCCCAACCGACGCTTTCTTTCTTCTTCCTCCCCAAGTTCCGCATCGATCTCAGCCGTGCGCCCATCGATCTCGTCTACATCGCGTTCGAGCAGCTTTCTTTTATCGGCAGTCCGGGTCTTGTACGTTTCCCAAATCTCCAACCCGAGGATCGATCCCAGCACCGCCTTGCGGTCAGACGCCTTCTTTTGTGTGAACTGATCCGCCTTGCCCTGCAAAAAGAACGAGGCGTTGATGAAGGTCTCGAAATCCAGCCGCAGAGTCTGTTCGATGCGAGCCTGCGTTTCTCGCGTAGTTTTCTCGGTCAGCGGGCGCCATTGACCACTTTCCACTTTCCACTCACCACCATCCCAAACTTGAAACTCCAATATAGTCGTCTTCCCCCGTGGCAAAGTCCTTTGCGCGCGGTAAACATTGCCTTCATACTCGAACATCAAAGCAACTTCCGCCGCTTTCACTTCTGCTGCCAGGTTGATTACATCCGCCCCCTTTCCGCGCGCTTCTCCGAACAACGACCACGTGAACGCATCCAACAGCGAGGATTTACCCGCCCCATTCTGACCGGAGATACAGGCGAGGTGGATCGAATCGAAACCGATCTCGACAGGGTCGCGATAAGAAAGAAATCCAGCGATGCGTAGATGCAGGGGAATCATCGAAAGTTATACAATCTCATGGATTATAATCTACCCATTATGTTCGAAGCCGACACACCCCAAGCCCGTCGCCGCCTGCGGCTTCTGGTTGCAATCATCGCCACAATTCCCTGTTACTGCGCCGGTTTCGTCTGCCTTTCTTTTGCACCCAGCCCAGACGATGCAACTCCCACCACTACAACAACAATCACCATCACCGGAACCACAACCCCCGCCACAGCCACTGTGAGCGGCACACCGTCCATCCTCACGCCGACCATCTCTCTCACACCAAGTGTGACCTCCACATTCACACTGACGTTCACTCCCTTCCAACCTGCAACGAACACCTCCACACCGACTTATACTTTCACACCAACCCCTTCGTTCACGCCCTCCAGCACACCAACGAGTACCTTCACATCCTCACCGACCAGCACAGCGACGAATACACCGTCCACCACACCCACGCCCAGCAATACAACTACAAGCACCTCCACAGCCACACCGACAAGCACCCTCACCGCTTCCCCCACAGCATTCGGACCATGAGCGACATCCTCCCTTTTCTTAAATCCCTTATCTCTGTTGCAGGTCTTTCAGGTGACGAAACCCCCGCAGCTGAACTCATCAAAAAGCAGTGGACTCCGCTGGTGGATGAGATATCTCAATCCGCCCTCGCCTCTGTTCACGGACTGAAGCGGGGTACGCTAAAGAAAAGCCTTCGCCCCTCCGTGATGATCGCCACCCACATGGACGCCATCGGCATGATGGTCGTCCGCGTCGTGGATGGGTTCATCTACATCACAAACGTCGGCGGCATCGACGCAAGAGTCCTGCCGGGCACACCGGTCACCGTCCATG
>CAZYLM010000339.1:0-2614 GCA_964648645.1 uncultured Anaerolinea sp. | reverse complement strand
GCCGCAGTTGGGGTTGAAGGGTCCGTTGCGGGGCGAGCGGGTGGTGGAGATCGTGAATGCGTATCTTTTGGATTTCTTCGAGCTGACGTTGAAAGGCAAGCCCAGCGAGCTGTTTGCCGGAAATTTCGACGATTACCAAGAGGTGAATATCTTCAAGTAGACCTCTTACATGAACAGACATACATCTGCCTGCCAGGAGCGGTTGTTATCCTGACACGCCAGACCATGCGCGCATTCATTCCGATCAAGCCGGTTAACTTTAGATGTTCGAGAAGGAGTCAACATGAAGCGATCGCGTACCAAATCCATCCTGGGGGCAGTTCTGATCTTCTTTTCGAGCGTGGTGTGCAACCTGCCGAACGGCGCGCCGACCGCAGAACCTGCGCCGAGCGAGACGGCCATCCCGCTTACCCCGACCCCGTCAGATTATCTCATCCCCGAAACGACCAAGGTGATCGGAGCCGACATTGCCCAGGCATTGGAAAGCGTTTCGCCGGAAGGCGTGCTTGTCTTCGGCAGCGCATCACCTGAGTTGAATGCGCTCGAACCCGGCGATGTGCTGGTGGCAGACGCGATCGAAGCCGCGCCGAACGGACTCTTGAGAAAGGTGAAGTCGATGCGCACGGAGGGAGGAAAGGTCATCATCGAGACGGAGGATGCGGAGCTGATCGAGGCGGTGCATGATGGGCGGGTTTCCTTCACACGCGACCTCAAGCCAGAGGATGTTCAAACCACGTGGACGCTCCCGGGAGTGACCTTCAACGAGGCGGGACCCGGACAATCGAACACGCATCTTGCGAGCCTTGCGCCGGTCTCATCGGTCCGGCGCCCGCAGACATTTTCCTATTCGATCGATACCGATTTTGGGACGGGCGGGAAGATAAAGGCGGTCGGGAACGTGGGGCTCGAGCCGAAGCTCGAAGCCGACGTCAACATCTCGTGCAACGACAAGATCTTCGGCGCCTGCGCGGAGATCCCCGACCTGAATTTCATGACCCGCATTGCGTTGATCGAAAACGCCTCGCTTTCGTTCCGGGGCAACCCGGTCAACTTCAATAAACGGATCGAGATCGCCCGGCACGAGTTCAAACCGCTGACCTTTTGGATCGGACCCGTGCCGGTGGTGTTCAAGCCGATCTTGAGCATTTACCTGCAAGGCGACGGCATCCTGTCTTCGAAGATCGAGTACGGCGTGGGTCAGACCATCACGCTGGCAGCCGGGTTCCGCTACAACTCGGATACCGGCTTCGAAGACCTGAGCGAAGCCAGCGTGGATTTCCTGAAGCCGACACCGACCTTCAACAAACAGGTGGACCTGCGCGGCGTGGTCGGCGGGGAGTTCAAGATGTTGTTGTACGGGGTGATCGGTCCGTTCGCGTCGCTGGAGGCGGGTCCGCGCTTCCGCGCGAATATTGCGGGGTTATCCCCCGGGGTGTTGTGGAGAGCCGAGGGCTGCATCTGGCTCTTTGTGGGGATCGATTCGGTCAGCGTGATCAAGCTGCGCTATCAGAAGGAACTTTATAAGACCTGTTCGACCTTCGCCGAAGGGTTGAACCAGCCGCCGAGCGTATCCATTCAGAGCCCCAACCAGGGCACGCAGGTCTTCCAGGGTGAGGAGGTGAAACTGCGCGCAACCGCCTTCGACCCGGACGGGGCGGCGCTGGTCTGCAAATGGAAGAGCAGTGTGGATGAAGCGCCCTTCCCGCTCAATGAATGCGAGAATGCCAGGGTCACTTTCAACACGCCGGGCAGCCGCACGTTGACGCTGACAGGCACGGACTCGGCAGGCTTGAGCACGAATGCCTCTGTGACCTTCGAGGTCCTACCGCCGCCGACGATCCTGGTGAGCATCGGCAACCCGCTCGACGGCGGGATGGTGGGTCCCGATGAGACGATCACGCTTTCGGGGTCAGCCAGCGGCGGGGAGGGTCCCTATCAATTCAAGTGGTCGTTCACCTACCCGACAGACCAGGCTGGCAACGGGGGGACGGAGTACCCGGTCGGTTCAGACGCGTCGCTGAGCTGGGCGCCTTCGAACTCGGTCAGTTTCCCCGGCTGTGAGGTGTATGGGTTCGGACGTTTGGTCCTGAAGGCGACGGATGCGAACGGTTTCGAGGGCATCCGTTCGATCATCGTGCTGGTCACGCGCATCTGTTAGACACACGGGGAGTGCCCAACAGAGTGTGTAAGAGGTTTTTTAGCCACAGAGTTCACTGAGGTCGCTGAGAAAAAAACTCAAAATTCTCTGTGCGCTCTGTGGCTTACACACTTTATGCGCCACTCCCGGCACACGAAAGGGCTTCCTGCATATCCGCGTGCGGGCATATAATTGATTCTTGCAAAAGCCTCGATGCGACAGGGTCCGCAGAGAAAAAGAGGTTTAAAAGCCTTCCCTCAAAAGTCTCGTTGTGTCCCGCGGCTGTTTATGCAAAAGGTCTGGTCAGAAATATGGATAAGGCAGGAACTCAAAATGAAATTCGATAAACGCAGGGCGTCAGGTTATTTGTTGATCCTGGGGATGGTTGCGCTGGTGGTCGGGATAGCGACGGACAATACGGTCTTTTCGTGGGCGGCGGTGGTGCTGGTGCTGCTTTCGCTGATCGTGGGCGGCAGG
>CAZYLM010000338.1:0-2619 GCA_964648645.1 uncultured Anaerolinea sp. | reverse complement strand
TGGTGCAGCGGACGATCACGGCCTTCACAACTTCACTCTTTTTCACAGAGCCCTGTGGGGCGGCTGCTTTTACAGTCGCCACTACCACATCACCGATCGCACCATATTTGCGTCGAGAACCACCCATTACATGGATGACAAGCAACTCGCGCGCGCCGGTGTTATCAGCAACCTTCAATCGAGATTCATGCTGGATCATGGCTTACTCTCCCACGCCCTGATCGGCGGTGCGGACTTCACGCTTCACAACGGATTCAACAGCCCAACGCTTCTCACGGGAAAGGGGGCGGGATTCCACGATTCGAACCTCATCCCCGATCTGACAGCCGATCTCGTCGTGCGCCTTGACGCGCATACTCGAGAACACTACTTTCTTATAAAGCGGGTGGCGATACTTGCGAGTGATCTCCACCACGACAGTTTTCGTCATTTTGTTGCTGGTGACGACTCCAGTCATACGACGACGGTTGTTCATTTTGCACCTTCCATTGCGGCAGTTCTGAGCATTTCCGCGAGGATGGTTTCCATGCGGGCGATGTCCTTGCGCAGAATAGTCAGACGGCTGGAGTCGGTCAACTGACCCGAGACCTGCTGAAAGCGCAGTTTCATCATCTCATCGCGCGCGTCGGATAATTTCGACCGGATTTCGTCAGGCGACAACTTGCGGATATCTGCGGGTTTCATAGCTTTCATGGCTACTCGCCTCCCGCGTGGCGCGTCACGACCTTGGTCTTGATCGAGAACTTATACTGCGCCGATTTCAAGGCGGCCACTGCAATATCTTCAGAGAGACCGCCGACTTCGAACATGATACGACCAGGCTTCACCACGGCAACGTAGTATTCCACATTGCCTTTCCCGGAACCCATGCGGGTCTCGGGCGGTTTGTGAGTAAAAGGCTTGGCAGGAAAAATACGGATCCAAACCTTTCCACGGCGTTTCATTTCACGGACAATCGAACGGCGAGCCGCTTCGATCTGACGGGCTGTAATCCAGCCCGGTTCAAGCGCCTGCAAAGCGAAGTCGCCAAAGGAGATCTCCGCCCCGCGGAGGGCTTTGCCTCTCATGCGTCCGCGCATTTGCTTGCGCCATTTAACTCGTTTAGGCATCAACATATCAATAACCTCTTTATCAAGCGTCGAAGCGAACTACTCGCTGACGTATACGCCTTCCGTCGCTTCGGTCTTTTCTTCGACTTCCGGTGTGGATTCGCCTTTATAGATCCACACTTTGACGCCGATCTGACCGTAGGTGGTCAGGGCTTCATCAGTGGCGAAATCCAGGTTGGCGCGCAGGGTCTGAAGCGGAACGCGTCCCTCGCGGAGCCAGACATCGCGGGACATTTCCGCCCCGCCGAGGCGCCCGCCGACAAGGATCTTGATACCTTCAGCGCCTTGTTTCATTGCCTGCTGGATGGCGCGTTTCATGGCGCGACGATAGGCAATACGGCGTTCCAACTGATCGGCGATGTTGCGGGCAACCAGTTTGGCATCGGTATCCGGATTCGAGATCTCGTTGACCTTCAACTCGATCTTCTTGCCGACCAAGGCTTCGAGTGCGGCGCGGATCTTCTTTACGCCTTCGCCCTTGCGTCCGATCAAAATGCCGGGCTTGGCGGTGTGGATGCCAATGCTGATCTTGCCAGGCGTTCGTTCGACATCGATGCGGGAAATACCCGCCTTGTTGTCGCGAATCGAATCGGGTAATTCCTTCTGCAGTTCGCGGACCTTTTCATTGGCAGCGGCGCCGCCTTTGGATAATTTACCCAACAACAAACCGCGGATGGCGAGATCCTGATGAAGCTGCTGGCGGTATGTGCTCCCCTCGGCAAACCACCGCCCTCCCCAGGGCTGATTGATACCGAGACGAAAACCAACGGGATGTACTTTGCGACCCATATCTTCTCCTTATGCTCCGCGCTCGCGCAAAACGACCGTCACATGAGAGTTACGGCGTAAGATCGGCTTGAACCGTCCGCGCGCGCCGAAGCGGCGCCACTTGCGGGTCGGTGCTTCGTCGGCGGTGATTTTCGCAACGAACAAGTCATCACGGCTGACGCCGAAGTTTTCTTCGGCGTTCGCCACAGCGGAAGCAACCAGTTTATGGACTGGATGCGCCGCGCGCTTGTTGACAAACTTGAGAATCTCCAACGCTTCGATGGCGCTTTTACCACGCACCATGTCAATCACGGCACGGACCTTTTGCGCTGACTGCGGGAGAAACCGAACGTGTGCTTTAATATCGGTCATGGTTCTCTCCTTACGCCGCCGCGGCCTTTTCAGATGACTGATGTCCGCGGAATGTGCGTGTCGGGGCAAACTCGCCCAAGCGGTGGCCGACCATGTTCTCTGTTATATAAATCGGCACATGACGGCGCCCGTCGTGAACTGCAATCGTGTGCCCCACCATCTGCGGGAAGATCACCGAGGCACGGCTCCATGTCCGAACCACCTTTTTCTCTTTTTTCTGGTTCATGGCCTCAATACGCTTGAGCAGTTTTGGCTCAATGTAGGGACCTTTTTTCAATGAACGTGACATATCTGCTTACCTCATCAACTAGCGGCTCGTCTTGCTACGACGACGCACAATGTACTGATCCGTCTTCTTATTAAGGCGGGT
>CAZYLM010000337.1:0-2620 GCA_964648645.1 uncultured Anaerolinea sp. | reverse complement strand
CCTGTCCTTGGTGGGCAGCCCAAGGAAAAAGCCAGGTAGTATCTTTGCTGCACGCGGTGTTGGGCGTTTTTTTTGAGAATCGTTGCTCACTCGAAATTTAACCAATGTTGACCGAATCCTTTTCTTACACCCAAGTGAAGTTCAAAAGGCAGATAACATCAATAAAGGAGTTATAAATCTATTTTTTAATTTCCAACTTAACTTTTATTGTGTGCGTTGAGTTACCTTCGGCATTCGATTTAATTGTGATATTTCCCGTGTAGACTCCAACAGGCAAATTCGAAAGGTCAACCGAAACTATAAGATTTGAAGGGGTTTCCGAACCCATAGCTCTCAGAACGATCCATTTCTGATCGGCAGTCGCTGACCATATTACAGGGTGATTGCCGAGATGCCATATTTCAACAATCTGATCCATCACGCCCGGGTCACCAGATTTTGCCTTGAAATTCAATTCATTTATTATATTGTTAGACAAGCTCGAGAATTCTCGGTAAATCGTGATTTCAATCGAATCGGAGCCGGGCTGAAAACCATCATACTCTGCTGTGAGCGTGATCAGATGCTTTCCTTCGGATAATTCATGAGCATTTATGAAAAGACTGGATCCCCGACCCAATACTCCATCGATATTCGAGCTCCATGTGTATTCCACTTCGTCTTCAGGCAATGAACCCGTATTTGCATAGGCTTCCCCCTCCAGGATCACTGATTGTTCTCCTGCGAACTCGCCGCCGTCTTCATCGATATCCACAAACAGAGACATGCCAGCCTGTGTCTTTACAGTAAATACCTCATCGGAGACATCCTGAGTGGTATAAAAGCCGTCGCTGGCGAGTACTCGGACCATGCCATCTTGTGTATTTTTTAGAAAGCTTGTATCAAGATCGAATGAGGTCTCTTTCAGATCAATTCCGATGGTATTCCATGTTTTCCCACCATCATCGCTGAATGCAACTACATAGGTCAATTTATCCCCATCGGCATCACTCGATTCCCAGCGGACAAGCTTCTTCTTTTCAGATATGGTCTCTCCGCCATTTGGTGATAACACATGGACTATTGGCGGGTTTACAGATGCAGACCGCTCAGCAAGTATGGCGCTGTCTTTAAGGAGGACAATTCGAAATACGCTGTCATCCCAAGGCGTCTCCAGTGTAAATGGAAGTGCCCCTTCCATGGGTAGGATATCAAAACTGTAATTGCCTAACTCCACCCCGGCTTTATCTTCTAGCCGAATTGAATAAGGACCCGAATATAACGCATCTGGCGGACGATCTAAAATATAGATTGCCTCAAACTTACCTGTATTCTCTTCCCTGTCAATAAACCCAGAGATGAGCGCTGACTTTTGCCCGGTAAATAGTTCAGATGGTGTGGAAGTACGGGTTATTGTGGGTATCAAGGTCATTATTGGGCTCGGAACAGGTGACACTGTAGAAGTTGCTGAAGGGACGAGTTTAGGTTGAGATGTAGGGCTTGCCAACACCAAGGAAGTAGGAGGGGCCTCGGTGATCAATTGTCGACAAGAAGTAAGTACGAATGCCGCAATGAAGCATGTAAAAATGAATACACTAAAATATCTCATTTTGAATCTCCCTGAAGTAATTGATGTTGTGCAAAGTCATTGGATTTTACGGGAAGCGCCCAACTATTAATTAGACAGAAAGGTAGCTACATCTAGTAACCTCAAAACGCCCGTCCACAAACCGCTTACCGCCTGACCAATATCCACTCGCAACCTTTGGAACATTGTACAGAATCCCCCGGGCAAATTCAACTGCCTTTTGTCACTAGCCCATCAGCTATAATCCCTCCATGCGCAAGGGACTTTTACTCTACAACCCCGCCGCCGGGCGGTTTCCCGTCCGCCGATTTGTGAGGGGGTAGGTAAACACCAGTTTCCCATGCTGTATAATTTGGATATGAGCCGCAGAAGTGTGATCACCCGCATCCGCAGACGCCGCGCCCAGTTGGAAAAGTTGGGCGTGAAATCGTTGTCTCTTTTCGGGTCGGTGGCTCGCGGAGAGGAACGGTCTGACAGCGATGTGGATATTCTGGTCGAGTTCAGGGGTCGCGCCACATTCGACCGTTACATGGATACAAAGTTTTACCTTGAAGAGATACTTGGCTGCAAAGTTGACCTCGTCACACCGAAAGCCATCAAGCCGCGCATGAAACCCTACATCATGCAGGAATTGGTCCATGTCACGTAACGAGTTTCTCTACCTTGAAGATATCCAAAAGTCTTGTGAAAAGGTACTGCGTTTCACAAAAGGGATGACCTACAAGGATTTTGTGTATGACGAGCTTCATTTCGATGCCGTATTACGCAATCTTGAGATCATTGGTGAAGCAGTAAAGAACATATCGGAAAGCAAACGCAAAGCGTATCCCAATGTGAAATGGCGGAAGATTGCGGGGTTCCGCGACATTGTAGCGCACGAGTATTTCGGGGTTAACGAAGAAACCGTATGGGACATTGTCGAAAACGAAATACCCGCGTTATTGAAGATCGTCAAAACCATGCTTGACGAAAACGAGAATTAAAAACTCCCCACTTCCCCATCATTTATAATCCGCTCATGCGCAAGGGACTTTTACTCTACAACCCCGCCGC
>CAZYLM010000336.1:0-2625 GCA_964648645.1 uncultured Anaerolinea sp. | reverse complement strand
CTTTACTGCCCCGGCGCGGAGAGCACATCCATGCAGGAAGGCGCATCCACCCCCACAACCTCAGACCCGAACGGCACGCGCGGACACACGGTGGAAGTGACCTGTTACTTCCCCGACGGGAGCACGGATATCATCGACAATGGCGAGTATGCAATTGCCTCCATCGGCGGTGCGTTCGGCATCGGCGGGCTGATCGGGCTGGTGATCTCCATCCCGTTGATGTTCCTGCCGTTCTTCTTCATCCGGCGCAGGAAGGAATGATCTGGCTGGTCACCGGACCACTTTGATCTCCCGCGTGGTGCAGATGCCTTCCTGCTTGTCCTTGGTGCAAGCCGTCACCTGGACCCGCATCTTGTCCCCTTTGAAGTTGTAATCGAACCTGGCGCTGCTGATAAGGACGGGCAGCCCGTTCGGAATTTTATCGTTGACGGCCAACCCGTCACAACCCACGGCGGCGGCGAAATTATCTGCAGCAAGGGTCCGGGTTACTTTTCTATCCTCATCCTCGACGAGGAGCTGCACGGATTCGAAAGCGTACTGGCTGTTGTTGGTGATCTCGATGTTCACCCAGAACGATCCATTGCACGACTGGAACCCGCTGCCTCTCAAGCCAAAGTCAAGCGTTGGCAATGGAGTTGCCGTGGATGTCGGTGTGGGAGGCGGGGTAAAGGCAGGCAGCGCCAATGGGTCGCCTTCGAACTCCGCATATTCCCCCCATACCCAGCAATAATCAGTAAATACGTAGGGATTCTCGATGTAATAATATTGGTTGGTCGGGTCGCGCCCGATGACCACGGCTTTCATCCCCACGAGTAACGATCCCACGATCTCATATACTTTTCCTGGTCCGGTCCGGCAATGTGTGGGGCTGGTTACTCGGATCGTCACCGGGGCCGGTGTGTATGTATCGGTGGGAATCGGTGAAGGGGTGCTGGTTTGAGGCGTACCCGTTTGTGTTGGAATAAGTTCGGTGGGTGTGACACTGGGAAAACGTGCGGTGGGGTAGATCAATGTCGGCGTAAACGTGCGGGTAAGGGTTGGCGCCGGGGTGAACGTGAAAGTATCCGTCACGCTCAAGGTCAATAATGCATTGGATGTTTCTGCGGCTGCAGTGTTCGCAGCATCCTGCTCCGGCGCAGGGATGCCGGGGATGATACAAGCCAGCATGGCTGCCGTCAGGATGAACAGCGGGATGATCTTTTTCGAACGCGTCATGGGGTTTTCCTCTTCACCGCCAATTATGACATGAAATTATCGACCGCCCGCATAGGGCTGCAACCGCCAGATCAGGTAACCCTTGCCCAGCCACTTTTTATGAAGGTCGATGTCGAATCCCTTTTTTGCCAGGGACTCAGCCGCCGCCATGAACCATTGTTTCAGTCCAAACGTTTTGGCGGCTGTCGATTCTGATGCGGAGCGCTTCCAGGCTTCGAAAAAATTTTGGATCGGCTCGCCGCTCACCATGCGGTGAATGTAATTCTTCGGCAGGATGGTCTGGAATTCTTCGACGTCGAACCCGCTGTGGAAGTTGGTGGAGAAAACCAGCGCTTCGAACGACCATTTGGCTGAATCCTCCCTTCGAGCCAGATTCGCCGCCCAGACATTCCCAAACGGAGTCGATGTTCCTTCGATCATCAAGCCGCCCGGCAGGGCATATTCTGAAAGGTGCTCATATGCCGGGGCAACATCCTTTTCCTCGTACTGCCTCAAAACGTTGAAGGCACGAATGAGGCGCACTGACTCGCCGGGTTGAAGCGGCAGGTTGAAGCCGCCAAGACGGAAGAAGGTTTTTTCGTCCGCAAATGGTAAAGCCGCTTCGACCCGTTCCTTATCGATCTCCACGCCGAGAATGTTGAGAGTTGGGTTGATGCGCCTGAAACGCGACGCGCTTTCCAGCGTGGTTCGCGGATCGAAACCGTAACCGAGGTCCACGAACAGGGATTCGGCGAACCTGCCATCGGTCCGCGTGAGAAGCGATGGCTCATAAAGGAGGATGAAGTTATCGACTCGCCGAAGCCTGTTTGAGGCAGTCTTTCCCCGCGTAGGTTGTCCCATTCGCTTATTAAGATTGGATTGATGCGAATGGGACTTTCCCTCCGGTTTTTGAGATATGCGTTTCATGGGATGATTATAAAAGGACTCCAACGACTCCTGTCGTTGGATGAGGTGGATTATAAAACGCCCCGAACTCAAGTTCGGGGCGTTGGGTGATTAGTCTGCCGCTGTGGCGGGTGGAACTTCTTCGGCGGAGTCTGATGCGGGTTGTTCATCGCCGGGTTGGGTGAAGCGCCCGTGGATGAAGCCCGTCCCGGCCGGGATGAGCTTGCCGATGATGACGTTCTCCTTGAGACCGAAGAGCGGGTCGGTGGTGGAACCGATGGCAGCGCCTGCCAACACCTTGATGGTGTGCTGGAAGGACGAAGCCGAGAGGAAGGAATCGGTGCTGAGAGAAGCCTTGGTCACACCGAGCAAAACTTCGCTGAAGCGAGCCGCTTGTTTTCCTTCCGCGATCAACTGCTCGTTGACCCTGCGGATCTCGAGCCGGTCGACCACATCGCCGGGCAGGTACTTGGTATCGCCGGGGCGGGTGACCTGCACCTTGCTCAACATCTTGCGGATGATGAC
>CAZYLM010000335.1:0-2631 GCA_964648645.1 uncultured Anaerolinea sp. | reverse complement strand
GATGCGTGTGGCGGACGCGCTTTTGACGAGTCTTTCTTCCTGTTGGAGAGTGGGATTGGGCAGCATGGCGTTCTCGCTAATTTGGATTATGGTCTTTTGACAGAGATTATCTTAAACAATCGTTCCAGTTGTTCACGATCCAATGTGACCAGTTCCGTTCCAAATCGCAATGCGACCGCAGCGTAAACCGAGTCGCTTCCGCGCAAGCGGTGTTTGGCGGCAATTTCCACCGCGGCATCAGCAAGGGAGGAATTCAAATCCACGAACGTTGTATTCGGAAAGCTTTTCAAGACTTGCACAAACTCGATTCCCAATTCCGGCTTTCCCTGTCCACGTGCAAAGGCGGCGGATATTTCGGGAAACAGCAGGGTTGGGATGATGATGGGAACTGCTTGTTTCCTGATCTCCAGCATAAAGGCTTTACTCTCGGTATGGGCGGGCTCAATGGGCGTGAATGCACTGACAATTACACTTGCGTCAATAGTAACGGGCTTATTCATCGGCGCATCTCAGAAAGAATTTCCACCGCGCTCTTTTCACTTTGCCAGTTCTTGCCGATTTCTTCGCCAATTGCCATCAAGCGTTCCCACACATCATCGTCTGACGGCTTGGGCGTTATTGCCGCATCTAATGGGATGATTACCGCCACCGGCACGCCTCGTTGGGTAATGACATAACGCGCCCTCTGTTCCTTGACGGCCCGTACCACATCGGAGGCGCGGGCCTTCAATTCTCGAATGCCGATTTCTTCCATTTTCTTTTGTTGTCGCACCATGTGGTCACCTTTGTGACTACATATTACCCCCTGAGTAAATAACCGTCAAGCAAAAAGGTCTCCGAATTTGCTTGACGGTTCGGAGACCTTCGTTTGCTACTTCTTTTTCTTCTTCGATACAGGTTTTTTCACCGGCTTGGACGTTTTCTTTGCAGGTTTCGCCTTTGCTTTTTTAGCGGGAGCCGCCTTCTTTGGTTTGGACTCCTTCTTCCCTTTCGCTTCTTTCGTCTTTCCTTCTTTCTTTTTTGGCTCTTCCTTTGCCACCTTCACGTAACTCTCCAGCATCCACCCCACGGCAATGGATGTGATCCCTTCGCCCGGCTTGACCTCGACCACCACATCGCCCTTTGCAGATGCGCGCTTGCGCAGACCGGCGGCATCTAATCTTGTAGATTTCGGCGCACCTTTGGTCATATGGATGGTCGCAACGTGATTTGCCTTGCCAGAGGCAACCGCCACCAGCGCCGATTTACCGGGCAGGTCCCATGCAACGACACCCTTGCCATAACGTCCCTGCACGGGGAAGTCGTTCTGATCCACGCGCTTGGCTTTGCCTTCGTTGGTCAATAGGAAGATGTCCCCTTCGGCTGGCAGGATTTCCGCACCGACGACTTCATCCTTGTCTTCGAGCTTCATCCCGTTCACGCCCGCCGCGACAAGTCCCATCGGGCGTACGTCGTCTTCCTTGAAGCGGATCGCCATGCTGCTGGCAGTCACGAGCAGGATTTCCTTCTTTCCGTCCGTGATCGCAACCGTGTTGAGTTTGTCGCCTTCATTGACCCTCACGAGCACAAAGGTCTGCGACGATGGACCGGGCAGCTCCGTGACCAGACTCTTTTTGATCATGCCAAAGCGTGTGGCGGTCAGAACACAGATATCTTCGCCTAGTGCAGATTTATTCGCAGGCAACGCGAAGACCGCCGACAATGTATCCGTATCACTCAAAGGCGAGACTCGATGCCACGGCACACCCTGACTCAACTTGCCTGCTTCGGGGATCAAATGCGCAGCCACCGCGGCGGCTTTGCCGAGTTTGCTTACGAAGTAAACCGTATCGGTGGTCGAGGCTTTGACCAGGAATCTCGGCGCATCATTGCCGGAGTGGCGCGGCTGTTTGTCGTCCGCCGTGCGGGAGACGAGACCATCATCCGTCACGCCAATCCACACGGTTTGTTGCGGCAGCAAGTCGTTGGTGGTGAGCGCCTTGGCAGTGCCGCCTTCCTTCACGCTGACAACCTGCGTGCGGCGACGGTCGCCATAAGCGGCTTTCACCTTTTGAAGTTCATCCGCCACCACACCGCGCATCAACTTGGGCGTCTTCAGGAGTGTGGTCAGTTCCTTGATGATGGCGGTCACTTCTTTGTATTCAGTTTCGATCTTCTTACGTTCGAGCGCAGCAAGACGGCGTAATTGCATATCAAGGATGGCATTCGCCTGGATCTCCGTCAGCTTGTAGCGCTTCATCAATTTGGCGCGCGCCGTTTCCACATCTGGTGCCGAGCGGATGAGTTCGATGATCTCGTTGAGATTCTTGAGCGCGACCAGATATCCCTCAAGGACATGCTGTCGCGCCTTGGCTTTTTCCAGGTCGAACTGGGCGCGCCTCTTGATGACCTCGAGCCTGTGTTCCAAATAGACGCGGAGCGCCTGTTTGAGGGTTAACGTGCGCGGTTCGCCATCCACCAATGCCAGCAGGTTGATGCTGAAGGTGGTTTGCATCGGAGTGCGCTTGTATAGATCGCGTAAAACAAAATTGGGGTCTGCATTCTTGGTCAGTTCGAGGACGATGCGCATGCCCTGACGGTCTGATTCATCGCGCAAGTCTGAAAGACCTTCGAGATGGCCATCACGCGCCA
>CAZYLM010000334.1:0-2635 GCA_964648645.1 uncultured Anaerolinea sp. | reverse complement strand
GGCGCGCCTTCGCTGAACAATTGCGCTGTGATGAATTGGGCCGACCCGGCAAAGACAATGGACGACATCATTTGTGCAGTTGTGGCAGTAAGCCCGGAGTTGACGGCCAGTGTGCCGTAGATCACCCCGAATGGAAACACGCCGATCAGAATGGGCACCTCGGCCCGCAAACCTTCGATGAAATTTTTTCGCGCCTCGCTCATGGATTCTCCTTGATGATCGTCCGCGCTGCGCGCTGACCGCTTTCCACTGCGCCTTCCATGTATCCCTGCAGGACGGTGGCATGTTCGCCAGCAAAATGCAAACGCCCGGCAGGGGTAAAGAGCGTTTTCCAGTGCGTGGTAATTTCGGTTGGAGCATATGCCATGTAAGATCCGCGGGTGAAAGTTTCATTTCCCCAGGCAATGGTCCGGGTGGACTCGATTAGATCCGATGAACCTGGGAAAAGCGATTCGATAGAGGAGACTACTGTGCGAATCCTTTCCTCGTCGGACATTTGAGTTAGAGCTGCGCCGGGTCCACCGCCGGTGTAGGCGGTCAAAATTCCGCCATCGGTCTCAAGGTGGCTTGTGGCATCCCATGTGTAGACGAAGGGCAGGTCTGTGCTCAAGCGCCCGTTCCAGCCGTGGTCGCGCCAGAATCGCTTTCGATATTGGATCATCACTTTTGTCACCATGCCATACGTAAGCCCGTTCAACATTGCCATGTGCTGGGCGGGCAGTGTTCCTTCGAAGTCGATCAGGCGTCCCGTAGTAAGAGGCGTCGCAAGGATCGCATACTCAGCCTGTATGGTGTGAAATGAATCCAACTGTTTGTATTTGACGGTTACTTCTTCTGCGAGCACTCTGATCGCGTTCACTTCAGCGTTCAAGCGCACGTCCGGTAGGCGGTTGGCGATCGCCTGCGGGATTTGGTCATTCCCGCCCACGACACGATAGGCCGGCTTCCATCCGCCTTCCTCGCGGTAATATAACGAAGCGTTGCGTGCCAGATCGAGAAGGGAAAAATTCTCCGGCTCACATGTAAACTCCGACCGGATATGGTTGATAAACATCGCCTTTGCTAGAGGATGGACATCCAATGCTTCGATCCAATCCCTGGCATTTTGTACGTCCAGCGTTTTTGCATTTGGTGCGCTTGCTGGTGTGGCTGGGTCGGGAACCTGCTCGCCAAAATCTGCCAGTGATTTCCAAACCTTTGCATACTCCTGTTCGAGGTCCACGCCCCAAACCTTACTATCCCGGATCGAGCCCCTTTTTCCTTCAAAAGCCGACCAATCTCCGCTCTGGACCTGCCAGCTTCCGACTGCGCCCAGGGTCAGGTTGAATTCGCGCGCAAGGTCGATTACCCGGTTATGGTCCTCATCAATGTATTCTGCGCCGCCTTCGGCAGTCAGCCCATTGGAAAAACCTCGGATCGTATGCACACGACCGCCCACACGGCCGCGCGCTTCCAAGACCGTTACTTGCCACCCGGCTTTGTGTAATTCATATGCGGCGGCAAGCCCTGCCATTCCCGCTCCGATCACGATTGCAGTTTTATTTTCCATTTTTGGATTTTATCATTTGGATGAAAAAGCCGTCCCAAAAGGGACGGCTGCGCTTCATTCCCGTACCAGGGCTGGGACACCAGCCCTGGCATTGGTTTTAACCGAGGGCTTTTTTCGCGGCAGCGATTACCTCATCGTAATTCGGCTCTTCACCTAGCACAGGCAGGTAATTGACGTAGGTCAATTTACCGTCGCGCCCGACAATAAAGACCGAGCGGCGCAGGTAACGTCGCTCCTTGATGAGGATGCCGTATTTGATTCCGAAGTCCGCCTCCAACACATCCGAAACGACCTTGACCTTGTCCACCCCGGCAGCGCCGCACCAGCGCTTCTGGGCCATGGGAAAGTCGGTGCTGATGGTGTAAATGACAATATCGTCGCTTAATTTGGCAGCTTCCTCATTGAAGCGGCGGGTTTCGCGGTCGCATACATCTGTATCCAGCGAAGGAACCGCGGAAAGAATGATCACCTTTCCCTTCGATTCTTGAAGCGGGTTGACCGAAGCCCACCCGGCAACGACGCTGGTGAATTCCGGCGCTGCCTGCCCGACCTTCACCTCGTCCCCGAACAGGGTTACAAAATTATCGCCGATCTTGAAAACATTATTTCGAACTGTGGTCATTTTTAGCTCTCTCCGGGTATTTTTTTTCAATTGTAACAGATGGCCCCAAGACGCCATCCCTTACGATAACGGCATGCGGATATAATGGGAACCTGTTCGTAACGGAGATCTTTTTCAATGGACTTCATTCCCACAGTCATCCCCGATGTCATGCTGATCGAGCCTAAAGTATTCGAAGACCCGCGCGGGTTTTTCATGGAGACCTACCGCGAAGATAAATTCGCAGACGGAGGCATCCCATCCCGTTTTGTGCAGGAGAACCACTCCCGTTCGCAAAGGGGCGTCTTGCGTGGGTTGCATTATCAGATCCGGCAGGCGCAGGGAAAGTTGGTGCGTGTGATTGCAGGGGAAGTTTTCGATGTGGCTGTCGATATCCGTCGCTCCTCACCGACGTTCGGAAAGTGGGTTGGTATAATCCTTTCGGCACAAAACAGAAAACAGATCTGGGTTCCCGAAGGGTTTGC
>CAZYLM010000333.1:1546-2645 GCA_964648645.1 uncultured Anaerolinea sp. | reverse complement strand
GGGCGTTGAAATGCGCCGCCATCTGCTGCGGACTGATGCCCCACAAACGGAACATTTCGCCAATACATACCAGGAGGGCAAGGAGGAAAACGATCCTGCCAATACGCATGAGTTATTTCTCCTTCACGTTCCAGAGTTCCATGATCTTCTTTTCGTACCAGGTACTGCCGGACAGACTTTCGAAGAACCCATTGTGACCGCCATACCGTTGCACATTTAGCTCCACATTGAGGGGCAGCTTCAAACCATAAAAATCTTCGACCGGGATGATCGGGTCATCCTGGGCGGTGATCATGGTGACAGGCAGGGTCACGTCCGTCAGCGCATCGCCCAAGACGGCATAATGGCTGAAATAGTCCGACGAGCTTGCGTAGTCGCTGTAACGCCGGACCATCACCTCGGTCATCTCCATGATGGATTCGATCTTCGACACATCGCTCAGGTCATACAGGTCGGGGAAGAGCAACTGCTTCTTTTGCAGTGAGCCGAGCCACTTCTGGCGGAAGTGCCTGCGGATGAAACGATTCCGGTCGATAGCCTCTGTCGACTTCTGCGGGTCGAGCACCGGGCTGACGCTCAGGATGTGCTTCAAATTCGGGATGGGCGTAGCGGCACAACGGCGTGCGATGCGCAGGGCGAAATTCCCGCCCATCGAAAACCCGCCCAGGTAAAAGGGAAGTCCGGTCTCATACTTCGCCACCAATTGGGCAGCCCCAAAGACTTCATCCAATAAGACCGCATAGAACAGACCCCGGTTGAGGTGATGCGTCTCGCCATGGTCTCTGTAATTCAACCGAAAAACAGAATAGCCGTGTTCATACAGGAACCTGCCCGTGCGCAGAATATACGCGGACTCGACGCTCCCCTCCCATCCATGCAGGAGCAGGACCACGCCTCTCGCACTGCCCTGCGGCTGGGGTGAATAAAAACCCTGCAGCTTTACCTCCCCGATAGGGTTGAGGATCACCTCCCTGGCGGCTTTGAGCATGGGGTTTTCTCCCCGCCGGCCGTAATGGCGGCTCGCGAACAGGGTCTGGATGAAGGAACTTCTCAAATAAAAAGGCGGGTTGAATGCGTCGGTCATGAAAAGGGTCACTGA
>CAZYLM010000333.1:0-1446 GCA_964648645.1 uncultured Anaerolinea sp. | reverse complement strand
CCGCCGGGCGAATCCATCTCCATCCAAAGTTGTAGGGATTTTTCTGAAAATACATCCCAAGTTCGATTTTCACCTGCCTGAAACGGGCGGACAATCACAGGGAAGGAGAAAATCTTATGGTTACCAAAACACAGAATTATTGGTTCGATTTATTGCGGCTGAATGCCGCGGTGTTGACCGTGGTGATCCTGTTCACGGCCGTCGCCCCGGTTCGGGCACAGACCCCTACGGCTGAGACCCTGCCCGGGTTGAGCCTGCAGGGATCGGGTCCGACCGATGCGGCTGAAATGGAAGCCTTCCTCGATGAATTGCTGAAACAGGAAATGGAAGAGAATCACATTGCGGGGGCGGCAGTCTCCGTTGTAAAAGACGGGGAGATATTCTTTACCAAAGGCTACGGATATGCCGACCTTGAGAACAAAATCCCTGTGGACCCCGGGCAGACTCTCTTCAAAATCGGGTCTGTGACCAAGCTCTTTACCTGGACGGCTGTGATGCAGCTTGCCGAAAAAGGCCAGCTCGATCTGGATGCCGACGTCAACACCTACCTCGACTTTCACATCCCGGATACCTACCCACTGCCGATCACCCTGCGGCATTTGATGACCCACACCGCCGGGTTCGAAGACCTGCATGTGGACATGGTGCGTTTACAGTCGGCGGACCTGGCGCCTGAGGGTGAATGGCTGGCGGCACACATCCCGGCGCGAGTCTACCCGCCCGGTGAGGTTGCGGCGTATTCGAACTACGGCGCAGCCCTGGCGGGTTATATCGTGGCGCGGGTTTCGGGAGAGACCTACAGCCAGTATGTGCAGAGACACATCCTCGACCCGCTGGGCATGCAGAACACCAGCGCGCAGTTGACCCTGCCGGAGGAATTGAGCGCGCATGAGTCGGTCGGCTACACCTATGAGGATGGCGCCTTTCAGATCTTTCCCAATTTATATGGTCAGGTGGACCTCTTCCCGGCTGGGATCATCCGCTCGACTGCCGCGGACATGGCTCGTTTTATGCTCGCCCAGTTACAGGATGGGCGCTACAACGGCGCACAGATTTTAGAACCAGCCACAGCGCAGGAAATGCAAGCCACGCACTACGCCCCGGACTCGCGTCTGCTTGGCACGAGCTATGGCTTCTTCGATTTCAGCGACAACGGTCAGCGCGTGATCGGTCACAGCGGCGAAGCGGAACCGATGGAGTCTTTACTCCTTCTTTTGCCAGAACAGCATGTCGGCGTCTTCGTGGTTTACAACAGCCTCGGCGGGGATACGCTCACCCGCCAGCACTTTGGCTTTCAACGCGCTTTCTTCGATCATTACTACCCCGCCCCTGCGATCGGACCCGTCCAACCTCCCACGGATTTTGCTGGTCGGGCAGACCGCTTCGTTGGCACGTACAAGGTGACTCGCAGCGCGGTGACCACCCTCGAAAAATACCTCTCGCTCT
>CAZYLM010000332.1:0-2664 GCA_964648645.1 uncultured Anaerolinea sp. | reverse complement strand
TGAAGATGGTTTCCTTCGCTGCGAGAAGGATCAAATTTGTATGATTGCGCATCACAGGCTGTCTGTATAAGGTCTGTCACTTTTCCAAGCCGGTATAACCCATGGGCATTGAACTTCACAACGAACTGATCGAAAAAAATCACAACCTCTGGAAGCGCAAGCCGCTATTGCATGCCGTTTATATGGAGCTGTATCGCATTATGAGCAGGCATCTCAGCGCTACACCGGGGAGGACGGTCGAACTCGGTTCAGGCATGGGGAGTATTCATGAGATCATCCCGGAATGCATCCGTACAGACCTCTTTCCTTATCCCTGGATCGACCAGATTGAAAATGCCTATCGTCTGACCTTCGCAAATAATTCGATCTCGACCCTGCTGATGACGGATGTGTTCCATCATTTACAATACCCTGGTACGGCATTGAATGAATTTCATCGTGTTCTTGTGCCCGGCGGACGTGTGATCATTATGGAACCAGGCATGGGTTTGCTTGGCAAACTGGTTTACGGAGTTTTTCACGTTGAACCGGTCGCTTGGAAGAAGGAAATCATTTGGTTTGCCCCTGATGACTGTCATGGAAATGATCCTGATTATTATGCCGCACAGGGGAATGCAACACGAATTTTTGTCCAAAAACAATTTGCAGGCCGATTGACTGGCTGGAAGGTTGTGTTAGTGAAACAAATTACAGCGCTCGCATACGTTGCATCAGGCGGATACTCGGGGCCGCAGTTATATCCAGCGGCGCTGTATCCACTGATTAAGGGGATCGAAAAAATTGTGCAGTTCTTCCCGTCCGTGTTCGCCACCCGTTTACTGGTTGTATTGGAAAAAACGGAATAGCCAACGTTTTCTAACGCTGAGCATGGCACAGCCTAATTCTCCCATGGGAAGGATCAAGCAGACTCGCTTTGCCCCTTTTCATTCATCCAGTTTTGGATAGGTTCTCCTTTCGGTCACGTTCAGGAGTGTAACTGCGATCAGAATAACCATGAAGAGCGGAAAGCTGTTGCCCAGCCAGGCGGGACGATGGACGAAAGAAAACAAGGTGAGCGAGTATGCCAGAGAGACGCTTACCAACAAAAACGCCCTGAAAAGGCCCCTGACGCCTCCCATCGAGCGTGGCGCATGTGTCAGCGCCAGCGCAAGGGCGGGAGAAAGAAGGGGCAATTTGTAGTCTATGCTGACCGAGGGAATGATCAATGCGCCTATCGTACAGACCAGCAGAAGGTCGAAGTTGATGCCATGGTCGTCATTGATATATGACCTTGCGATCACAACGGTAAAACAGGCAATATATATCAGCAGGAGGGCCAACTTCAAAAGCGCAGCTTGTCCGCTCAAGTTTGATACAACTTCAGGCTGGAGGATTCCCAACCCAGTCGTGGTTAACTCGTTGACAAAGGCAGTCAAGGAATGGTTATAGGGTCTGATCCAGACCGCGCCAATTAATGTGGGAACCGAGTTAAGAAAATCCTGAAAGACCCGAATACCCAATACAAAGAGCAGGGCGATGTTGAAAACCCCCAAACCTGCGAATCGCAAGAGATTGCCCTTCCAATCCCGCCAGTCTTTTATTAGTAGAGCCATGAATATGGCAGGATAAAGTTTTATCTGGGCGGCAACCGAAACGAGCAGATATGCAAAATGGCGGAAGGCAAAGTGATGGTGGAAGATATATACGGCCAAAAGGCTGAACGTGAATGCGAGTACATTGAATTGCCCCCGTTCCAATTCAAACTGCATGCCGTATGAAAAAATTACCGTAATAAAAAAGAAGATCAGCAGCGCCCGGCCCTTGTCTTTCATCAGCAGTGATGGGATGACGAGCCCTGACATGACCACGCACATCAGGGTAATCGCAGTCATTACAAAATAATTATATGGATATTCGAACAGAAGAAACGGGGAGAAAACAACGGCATACAGCGGCGGATAATAATTGTATTCGTACAATCCCTTTCCCTCCAGCCAATTTTGAATGTTGCTGGTGTTGAGACTCAAATCGTGCCCAATCGGTCGCATATCTGGTATATAACCGGTGAAGTAATCGATGGCGCGATCTTTGTTGAAAAACACCGGGATTACGAATAAAAGCACAAATACGATAGAGAAGCCTGCCAAAATCCAGGTGGAGGTGGGGGCTTCCACGAGTCTGGATATTGAGCGATTGACAGTGACAGGAAACCTGAAACCCTCTTCTTTCGACCCTATGACACCGATACTGATCACAGACACAACAACGCCTGCTTGAATGACAAGCAGTTGCGCGGCTTGAATCCCCTTTTTGCCCAATCCTATCCAATCTGAAGCAAACCCGAAGATCACCAGGAAGATTCCGATGCCAAGCAGCAGATAACCAAGTTTTTTGGTTTTCATTACATAATCTCCATCACGATTTCAAGCCTTCAATGGGCGCATGGACCGGTTATTCGCAAAGGGAACGGTCGAAGTCGTCTGTGACATAAAGCTGCGCCTGGGACTCGTTTTCGACAAACACAAACCAGGGGTTGTCGTCTTTTCCGTACACCAGGGTCACATCCGATGCGTGCGGGAAGAAATCCGGGTAATCGTGCAGGGGCAGGACAACGCGTCCGTTCACCTGCCCGACAAATTCGAAGACAAGCCGGTTTTCGTCGGAGACCCGATACCCGAAGGCATC
>CAZYLM010000331.1:0-2681 GCA_964648645.1 uncultured Anaerolinea sp. | reverse complement strand
CGCGCATCACGGCGGTCGTGCCGTATCTTTGCTATGGGCGTTCCGATAAGAAGGATCAGCCGCGTGTACCGATCACCGCCCGCCTTGTGGCAGATATGCTTGAAGCCGCAGGCGCAGACCGGTACATGACCCTCGACCCGCATGCGGGGCAGATCCAGGGCTTTTTCTCCATCCCCGGCGACGTCTTGACCGCCTCGCATATGTTGATCCATCATATCAATCAGACCCTGCGCGCCAGCATGAAAGACCCGGTGGTCGTTTCGGTGGACCTCGGTTTCGCCAAGAAGGGACGCAATTACGCGGCAGACATGGATATGCCCATCGCTTTCATCGAGAAACGCAGGCACGGCAACGACGCCAAAGCTGAAGCGCTGACCTTGATCGGTGATGTGAAAGACCGCGATGTGATCATTGTAGACGACGAGGTTGATACGGGCGGTTCGATCGCGCAAGCAGTGGATGTGGTGAAGAAGAATGGCGCACGGGATGTATACCTGACCTTCGTGCATGCCATCCTTTCGGCAAACGGCGCGGAACGACTCGCCTCCCTGCCCATCAAGCACATCATCACCACTGACAGTTCCCCGCTCTCGGAGGAAAAATTGAAATTGCTCGAAGGCAGGATCACCATCCTCTCGGTGGCTGCGCTATTGGGTGAGGTGATACGCCGCGCACATGAAGGCCGCTCGGTGGGAGAGATGTTCAACGAATAACCATTCGTCATTGCGAGGGCGGCAGCCCGAAGCAATCTCCCGGTAATAAAGAGATTGTTTCGGGCAAAAGCAAGGGCGCCCTCGCAATGACGTTTATTTCACATGCCCGAACTTCCTGAAGTCGAAACCATTGCCCGTTCGATAAAACCGCTCGTCATCGGGCGGACCATTACCGCTGCCGACGTGCGCTGGGCGCGGACAGTGGCAACCCCTTCGGCAAAAAAATTCCGCGAGCAGGTCAAAGGTCAGCGCATCCTGGGCGTCTCACGCCGGGCGAAGTACCTTATCCTCGAGCTCGAAGATTACAATCTCCTGATACATTTGCGCATGAGCGGAGACATCACCGTAAGAAAAGGTAAAATGCAGGCAGAGAAGCACGACCGCCTCATCCTCGCCTTGCGCGGGAAACGCGGAGAGGAGAGTCACCTCGCCTTCAACGATACGCGCAAGTTTGGGCGCGTCTGGCTCACCCGGGAGCCGGAAACCGTGCTGGGCAAACTCGGACCGGAACCGCTCGGCAAAGAGTTCACTCCGCAATGGTTATATGAGAACCTGCGCAAGCGGGACCGCCAGTTGAAGCCTTTGCTGCTCGACCAGACCTTTCTGGCAGGTGTTGGCAACATCTACGCGGATGAGTCCCTGCACCTGGCGAAGCTGCATCCTCTCGGGGCGTCGAATGCTGTGACGCTGAAACAGGCAACGGCTTTGCACGAGGCGATCCGATCCGTTTTAAAGGAAGGCATCCGCCGCAACGGCGCGAGCATCGATTGGGTCTACCGCGGAGGCGAGTTTCAAAATTATTTCCGTGTCTATGATCGGGAAGGCGAGCCCTGCTTCACATGCGGAACGGAGATCGTGAAGTTCACTGTCGGTCAACGCGGCACGCATATTTGCCCGTCCTGTCAGCCGCTCGAAAGGAAACGTCATGTCGCTTAATTTTGCAACCACCACCATCCCCACCCTTTTACTTTGGGTCCTGGGCTTGCTCGTGTTCCTTGTGGGCGGCTTGCTCGGTTATTTCAACATGGCGATCGATGCGCGCAAAAAAGCAGAGTCGGCGGACCTGAAGGTGGAAACTGCGCGGGAGGAAGCCCGGAAGAGGATCGCCGAAGCAGAACAGCTATTGAAGGAAGCGCAGGCTTTGGGCGCGAACGTTCCCCGCCCGGGAGAGGACAAGACTATTTTGAAAGTGATGGAAGCGGCGGACTTCCGTGTGCGGATCGAGATGGATGGCAAACCCCTCGCGGCGCCCCTGCCCCCCGAACGCAAAAGAAGATTGCTGGAACTCGTCAATCACTTCCGCCCGTGGATCGAAGGCGGAGCGGCGCCCGCCCAGACACCCAGCCCACAATCCGTACCCGCTTCATTCTCGCCGCAAGTTGCGGCTCCAGCCGAGCCTGCGGTCAAGCCGGTTTCGGTTGCCTTCTCGATGACTCAGCCGAAGCCCAAGGTCGACCCTGAGACCGAGTTCAAATTATTGAGCATGGTCAAACAGATCGACTTCGTCCTGCAAAGGCGCATCGCCGGGACCCCGCTCGCCCAATTCGACATTCACCTGCAAGACGCCTCCTCCGGCGGGCTGGAAGTTCTGATCGGCGAAAAGAAATACGAAACCATCGACGATGTGCCCGACGCGAACATCAAATCCGCCATCCGCGCCGCGATCGCGGAGTGGGAGCAGAAGTACGTGCCGGGAGCGTGAGTATCCCAATTAAGTAAGCGTGATTATGAAGAAAACCGGGGGAATATAGCTTAATAAATCCCCACCGGCGCGCCCAGCCTCCTCCGCCAGTCCACTGGCATTCGAGCCACCCAGAGGCTGGGTCCGCGCCCTGTTCCCCCCGTGTTCCTTTTGTTTGGCAGCCGTTGAAAACTCCAACTTCAACCATGAAAGTATTGTAGCGACTCCATTCGCACCGTCAATGCATGATGCCTAGGCATTTGTAATGTATGGGTTGAAACAGGTCC
>CAZYLM010000330.1:0-2719 GCA_964648645.1 uncultured Anaerolinea sp. | reverse complement strand
TGTAATCCTTTCCCAGGGCTTCGTAAAGGGAATCGTAATATCTTTCAGATTTTAGGAACATAAATCCTCTACTTCCAGCCGAACATATTCAAGAATGCCTCGAACAAAGATTTCCGTTGTTTTCCAACTCTTGCATTTTCGTCCCCCCAGCGCATACGTTTTTCAAGCATGCCTTCGGCGGTCTCTTTACGGATTTTGCCTATGACTTCCACCGCTTCCTTCCGTTCCATCCCACGCCAACGAAGCAACCCATATGCTACAGTACCGGTCCGGTGGATGCCCGCAGAGCAATGAATGAGCAGGGAATTGCCTTCATCAATAAGACCTGAGAGTTTTGGCATCGCGGAGAACAACCTGTCATGAGTTTCCCCTTGGGGATGGTTTCCATTCGGCACCGGCAGCCAAATCCATTCCATGCCTGCTTTCCTTGTTTGTTCACCAATTCGCTCAGCGAATTCACTCTCCTTCAATAACGTCACGATATGCGTACATCCCAAACCTTTTAAAACAGGGAAATCCCTCCCACCGGGGCGGTGATTAAGCGCCAGCTGCCCATTTCCAACCCTGACAAAGTTATACCTCGAAGGTTCTTTCATTTGTTGCTCAACACTTCCGCAATATGAACGACCTTCTGGGTTTTCCCCTGCCGTTTCAGTCCACCCATGATGTGCATCAGACAACCGGCATCGGTAACAACAAGCGTGGACGCTTGAGTCGACTCAAGATTGGAGATCTTGCGCTTCAACCACTCAGCCGAAAGCTCGGGATGCTCGACAGACATGACTCCGCCAAAACCACAGCATTCATTCGAGCTAGGCAGCTCGACCAGCGTTGCACCTTTGATGTTCTCAAGAAGGATTCGAGGCTGCCTATCCACGTTGATGCCGCGGAGGGTATGACAAGAAGGATGATAGGTGATCAGTCCATTCCATTTTGCGCCAAGATCTGTAACGCCGAGCTTATCGACAAGGTATTCGGTGAATTCGAATACCCGCTTCCCAAACTTCTCAGCCCGCGGATGCCACTTCTTGTCATCATCGAAAAGTTCGAGGAAGTTGTGTCTGAAATGATGGGCGCAGGAGCCGGAAGGGGTAACAATATCCCCATCCGTTTGCTCGAAGAGTTCGATGGTATGGCGGGCTATCGCTTTCGCATCGCCGCGTAGACCGGCATTAAATTGCGGCTGTCCGCAGCAGGTTTGGTCGGGGGCAAAGTTAACATCCAGTCCAAGGCGGTTGAGAATATCCACCACGGCTTCACCCGTTTGAGGGAAGAAAGAATCGGTGAGACAGGTCACAAAAAGCTGAACGGTGGGCATACACCGATTATACGACCAATAAAAATCGCCCCGATAAAATTGACATTCATCAGGGCGACGGATAGGAATTAATGGAATTTTATTTTCCGTACCACATGCGGGACAAGATCCTGTCCTTCAAGATGAATTGATGATAGAAAGCCGCGCCGACGTGGAACAGGATCAATGCCATTGTCAGCAGATAAAAAAGATGATGGACATCCCCGATGAAACCGGCACGGCTGATCTGGGCGCTGCTATCCATAAGGTATCCGAATAAATTACGTTTGACCGCGATCAGCCCGCCCATTCCCAGAATGGCAAAGGCTGCCAGGTAGAGTCCAAGATGGGTCAATTCACCAATCTTATTGAACATGGCATTCCCGGCATCCAGGGTGGCAGGCCGCGCCGTGGAAAAACGGGCGATCAACCGCGCGATCATGACAACGAGAAGGGCTGCCCCCAGGATCATATGAAGGTTAATGGGGGAATCGCCGCCTTCTTCCGATAGGAAGCCCGCCGCCAGCAAGAAAACAACGGTCAGCCAGTGAAGGGTAACAAGTATGGGATGATAACGTTTTGGGGTATTCATTTTTTGCTCTCCTTGCCCTCACTTATAGAACCTTATTATTAATGGCGGATTACAAATAAACGTTCTTGAAGTTTTCCCCACAGTTTTCACATATTTATTTATTTTGGGTCCTTCTGAACCACATGCGATGTAAAACGGCTTCTTTCTTGAAAAATTGGCGATAGCCCACCACGGCAATATGCATGATGATCCAGCCAAATAGAATTTGCCAGCCCAGTTTATGAATATCCGTAAGATGTTTAAAGCTGCCCCTCCCGATGGCGGAGTTTGGGTCGAGCAAATACCCAAGCAGGTTTCTTTGATAAGCAATCTGCACACCCATTCCCAACACAAAAAATACGAGTAAATAAAGTGTCAAATAAAAAGCAGTTTCGATTTTGTTGGAGAATCCGTACTGTAAGGCTTTGATCTTCGACGCCAGACGCACCAACATGACGATCAGAAGAAAGCCTCCTAGAATCGTATGAAGGTTCAACGGCAGCGCAGGTAACTCTTTTTGTTTCGCAAGCACGGCGGAGGAAAACAATAAAATTACAGTAGCCCAATGCAAGGCGACAAAGGTTCTGGAGTAGCGAAAGGGGCTCATTGCTGATTTGATAACACAAAACCCCCGCAAGTTGCAAGACGTGCGGGGGTTAGGATTTGACCATCAAATTATCGAATCAAACAACCAAACTCACCAGCTTCCCCTTCACCACGATCACCTTCTTGGGTTCTTTGCCTTCCAGATGTTTCTGGATGACCTCGCTCGCCATGACCGCAGCTTTGACATCTGCTTCGCTGGCTTCGGCAGCGACTTTGACACGGTCGCGCACCTTGCCGTTGATCTG
>CAZYLM010000329.1:0-2744 GCA_964648645.1 uncultured Anaerolinea sp. | reverse complement strand
ACAATACGCCCAGAAACGGCAGCATGGCGGCGCTCATCTTGAAGTTTTGGTAGCCGAGACTCCATGCAAGAGTCAACCCGTGGATATAGAGCATGAAGACGGTGATGAACAGGATGAACAGGTTGAATATGCCCCGGAATTGTGCAATGTTCGCCTTGAGCGGATCGATGTTCGGGAGAAGGATGAACAACCCGAACATGCCCAGCGTCACCAATGGCATCAGGAAAACGCCCCAGAACCTGGGGATATACCCGTCCACTTCGTCGTTGGCGTTCCAATGGGAAGCCATCTGCTCGGGCAATTTGTCCCACAATACGGCGCCGGTGACCACCGCAATCGCGATCAGTGCCAGGACAATAATGGATGTGTTGCTTGTTGACATTCTCTTTTCCTTTCAGGACGTTTCACATGAAACGTCAGTCGATCACTGGACTTCTTGTAATAGTCTCACTTGCCACAGAGTTCACAGAGATGATGAGGTTTAAAGCCTTCCCTCAGATGTCTCAGTGTGCTCTGCCTGCATCGAGTCGCAGGCACGCATGTGGCTCGATGCAGGAGATTTACTGATAACTACTCCCGGTTGCTAGCCTGCTATTCCTTGGCCGGGTTGTTCTGCGCCATAGACACAATGCCGCTCATGCCTCCGAGATTCATCGTGTCCACCGCGGACGAAGGCACGATCACCAGCGCGCCTTTCTCTTTCAACCCTTCGAAGAGCATATTCATCGCGCGCAGATGCAGGGCGGTCGGATTATCAACATACGCCTGTGATGCCTCTGCAAAGGATGTCGCGATCTGCTTTTCCGACTCGCCGAGGATCACACGCGCCTGGCGTTCACGCTCCGCCTGCGCCTGTCGGGACATGGCATCTTCAAGCACTTGCGGGATGACCACATCGCGGATCTCGACCGATTGCACGGTGACACCCCAGGGTGTCGTGCGTTCGTCGATGATCTTTTGCAGCTCTTCATCCATCTTCGCGCGTCCCACAAGGATATCGGCCAGGTTCATCTGACCGATGATCTCACGCAGCGCCGTTTGTGCCGCCCATGAGATGGCGTTTTGGTAATCATTCACTTCGAGCGCGGCTTTTTCGGCGTCCCATACGACCCAGAACAAAACCGCATCCACATCCACGGGCACGGTGTCCTTCGTCAGCGTTTTCTCAGCGGAGAAGGAGGTAACGGTTACACGGTGGTCGATCCACATGACCGCGGTATCGATAAGGGGAATCAGCCAGAACAAACCAGGTCCTTTCAAGCCCTTGAATTTGCCCAGCCGCAGAATTACGGCTTTTTCCCACTGCGACGCAACTTTGATGGCATATAAAAGGTATGTTGCAATGCCAACCAACGCGAGCATAACCGCACCAATCACAAAATCCGATACGTTAAGCGTATCGAGCAGCAGGGCGACCTTGATCGCGCCGACCAAAATGACCCCGAATATGAACCATGCAATGGGAGGAATATGCTGGTCGTTCATATTGACTTTGAGTTTTGTTTTTCCAAATTTGTTGTTCATTTGATAATCTCCTGATGGTCCAACTTGTTCTTACTTTTTGACTTTTTGGGATTCTTTTCTTGAAGCTCCACCGCGGCTCGACTCGTTCTTCAACTTGTCTCTCACCATCTGGCTGATCTCACGCTCGGAGAATCCAAGCCGGACCGCTTCGTTGATAAATCTCTGTGCGAGTTCTGCAAGGGACTCGTTGCGCAGCTTCCTGGTCGTCTCTGGCGGTGGGATCTCGGTGATGTATGTGCCGCGTCCTTGCTGGGTGGAAATGATCCTTGCTTCATCCAGAATGCGGTATGCGCGCGCCACGGTGTTGAAGTTGATTCTCAATTCCTCCGCCAGTGCGCGGACGGTTGGCAGCTGGTCGCCGGGCTTCAATATCCCGTTCGCAAGCTGGCTTTGGACCTGGTTGACGATCTGGGTGTAAATGGGCAGTCCGGAATGGAAATCGAGCAGCAGGGTGAGTTTCTTGTCAGTCATTGAATCCTTTATATTGTACTAATTGTATTATTGATTGAATTGTAGCACTTAAACTGTTTCTGTCAAGCCCGGAATGAAAACGGGCGTCCGTGTTATCCGGATGCCCGTTTTCAAATTATGCCTTCTGTGTTGTCACTTCCTGATTTTCATTTTACGAACCGCCAGCCCCAGCCTTTTGATCCCCTCTTCGATATCATCGACAGGCTGGGCGGCGAAATTGAGCCGTATCCATTCCCTGCCACTTTTCCCGTCGATGAAGAACGAATTGCCCGGCGCAAAAGACACCCCTTCTTTTTGAGCGGCTGGCAAAAGTTCGCTCGCGGATGACAGCCTGGGCAACTTCAGCCAGATGAACAAACCGCCCCTGGATATTTCAAAAGAACTTCCCGGCACATGGCGCTTGAGCGCTGCAACCATCGCATCCCGCCGGGCACGGAATATCTGGCACGAACGATGTAAATAGGTTTGATAACGCCCGACTGTCATATAGGCATCCAGTGCGCGCTGGATCAGAGTGGACGTTGCCAGGTCGCTGAGACGCTTGAAATTGAGCAGGCTTTCGTAGACGGGTCCATCGGCAACGATGAAGCCAACCCGCAGACCGGGCATCAGCATTTTCGAGAATGTGCTGACATAGATCACCTGCCCGCCTGGGTCGAGTGATTTGAGCGAAGGCTGGGTGTGACCTTCATACCGCAGGTCGCCTACGAAATCATCTTCGAGGATCGGGACGTTATATTTGCCTGCCA
>CAZYLM010000328.1:0-2746 GCA_964648645.1 uncultured Anaerolinea sp. | reverse complement strand
TTGATTACACGGCCTTCATCAAACCGGACGGACGGGAGCGCACTGAATTCACCTTCATCTTGAAAGAAAGCGGGCAGTATTATCAACTTGAAGGCGAAAACCTCGAGGTGTTGTTGAATATCGAAAACATGCCGGTCAAGGTCTGGGGAAGCATCCAATATGATACGACGGGTTTGCCGAAGCTGAACATGGAGAAATTCGAAGAGCTTTACCCGGGGTTGGAGTACCAGGTCCTTAGAGGCAGCCAGAAGATGAAGGATTACAACGGCGCGCAGATCGTTCTGCTGAATCATGAAGGGAAAGATTATGTTCAACTCGTCCCAAGCGGCACCGGACCGGACTTGAACTATTACACAGAAGGCGAGATACTCGTCCAAGCCCTGCTCGTGCCCGGTGAGACGTATGCAGGCTATCCCGCGATCCGCGTGTTCTATACCTCGCCTGCGGTCGACCCCTCAACAGGGCAGCCGCTCGAAATCCCATCGCTGGACGATCTGAACCGCCCCGTGCCAGACCCATACGGGAACGATGATAGTTACGTCCCCCCGGATCTGATCCTCGACAGTGTGGAACTATCGTACTACGCTGCGGACCCCCTGATGCAATACGATGCGCCAAACCCGTCGAACTCCCTGCAATACGTTCAGCCCATCTGGCACCTTCATGGGCATTACACCAACGGCTCCGAAGCGGACTTTCTCGTGCAGGCTTTGAAGCAGGAGTTCCTGTCGCCATTTACCACGCCATAAAAATCCGGAGGTTGAAACATTACCGTCATCATAACGATGGCGGTAAAATTTTTTAAATGGACCAACTTCTTATTATTCTGACTTATGTTGCTGTCATCGCTTCAGCCATCTCAGGCGCGCTTGAGGCCCGAAAACACCAAATGGATATTGTCGGCGCAACAACCATCGCTTTTGTGAACGCCTTTGGCGGCGGAACCCTGCGTGACATGCTACTGGGGCGCACCCCGGTCTTTTGGATCAACGACCCCTGGCTGACCATCACCACCTTTGTCTTTGCCATCCTCACGTTCTATCGCTTTGAAACTTTTTCCAAACGCCTGCTCATTTTTGCAGATGCAATGGGACTCAGCATCTTCAGCATCCTTGGCGTGACCTATGCTCTGCAAATAAATATCTCACCCATCGTTGCGATCCTTATGGGTGTGGTGACAGGCATCTTCGGCGGCGTCCTGCGGGATGTGCTCAGCAATCGCATACCCAGTGTCTTCCGCCAAAGCACCGAACTGTACGCCACCTGTTCATTCATCGGCACCAGCCTCTTCATCATCCTCAACGCACTTCAAGTAAACACCCTGCTGGCTTCTCTCGCCGGTGCGGCAACCGTATTCATTCTGCGGCTCTTTGCTGTCGGGTTCAAGGTGACACTTCCATCCCCATAGGATACAATAACCTTCAACCTCTTCGCAGGCGAATTTTGAAACCACGCTGGGTATAATTTAACCCCGGAGGCACAAAATATGATCAGCACCTATCACCGACCCCAAACCCTCGATGAAGCCCTCGCGCTTCTGGACCAACCAAATACCGTCCCCCTCGGCGGCGGGACGCTGCTCTCTCATTCAACAGCGGATTCTGTTTCCGTTGTCGATCTCCAAGGGCTTGGGCTGGATTCGCTGCGCGTCAATGGCAGTGATTTCGTTTTCGGCGCGACATGCACACTCCAATCCCTGTACGAAGATGGCAATTGCCCAGACTCTCTGAAGACCGCGCTCAAGCTCGAAGCGCCGCTCAACGTGCGCAATACCGCCAGCGTGGCAGGGACGGTCGTCGCCAGCGACGGACGCTCTCCCTTCGTGACCATGCTCCTTGCGCTGGATGCAAAGATCGATATTCGCGTTTCTAAAACTGAAACACGCACCGTGAACCTCGGTGAATATTTGCTGACCCACCCAAAGGGTCTGGTCACCTCTGTGACGATCCCACTCAACACCAGGACCGCCTTCCAATTCGTCTCCAAAACCCCGGCGGATAAACCCGTGGTCTGCGCAGCATTGGCGCAGTGGAACTCGGGTCGTTCCCGGCTGACCCTCGGCGGCTACGGCGCGACTCCTCTGCTCGCCATGGACGGCACCGAGGCGAACGGACTTGAAGAAGCCGCTATGAATGCCTATCACGAAGCCAAGGATGAATGGGCTTCGGCAGAATACCGCATGGATGTCGCTGCGGTTCTGGCGAAGCGCTGCCTCGAAGCGCTTAAGTGACTGTCATCTTTAAGCTGCCCCTCACCCGGAATATTTCATGCAAACCTGCCCGATCTGCCAAAAAGAAGTCCAGCCCTCTCCACGTTACCCCAGGTACGTGTGTGCAGAGTGCGCGACACTTGCAACATCAGCGGACGGAAGGAAGTTGACCTTCTATAACCAGTCCATTTCCGGCGGGTATGAAGCCAAATACGCCGATTCCGGTGAGACATACGACAGCCATGATTGCTACATTCAAGGCATCAAGTGTCACGCCGATGAGCATTACTTTGGCGGCATAGTGATCGTAAAGGTATAGATCGATCCGTTTCGGCTACAGCATTTCCAAATTTACGATCGTCAGGCTGCTGGGCAGGTAATACAACCTGCATTTCTGAGCCCTGGGTGGAAACGCTGAGTGTCCTTCTTTGGAGACTCGAAACAGGAGCCCTTCAACCCTGTAAAAATAACGCGTCGTCTTTCTGGTTTCCGTAAAGCCGTCGTCCTTCCGGTGCGTGGACGTCTCGATCTCCGTGC
>CAZYLM010000327.1:0-2749 GCA_964648645.1 uncultured Anaerolinea sp. | reverse complement strand
AAGACTCTGCCAGAGTGAATATCTTTGTAGATTCCGCGACTTTGATCGCCGCCTCACGTCCGTCTTTCATGATGAAGGAGATCATCCCGCCGCCATTCTTCATCTGGCGCTTCGCGACATGGACCTGGCGATGACCCTCGTGGAATGGGTAGATTAGCTGTTTGACCTTTTTTTGCTTTGCTAAAAACTCAACGATCCGCTCCGCGTTTTGGGCATGCCTATCCATGCGGATGGGCAGTGTCTTTATGCCACGCAATACGAGGAATGAGTCCATTGGTCCCTGCACGCCGCCGATGGCGTTCTGTAAATAAGCAAGCTTCTCACCAAGTTCCTTATCTTTGCCGATAATAGCCCCGCCAACCACATCCGAGTGACCGCCGAGATATTTCGTCATCGAATGAACGACCAAATCCGCGCCCAGTTCCAGAGGGCGCTGTAAATACGGGGTCGCAAAAGTATTATCCACAACCAGTAAAGGTTTATTGGGATGATTCCTTACCACCTCTGCCACGGCGCGAATATCCGACACTGCCAGCAGGGGATTTGTGGGAGTCTCAAGCCACACAATGCGCGTGGATGGGTTTAATGCTTCGGCGAGATTTTCCGGGTCGGTCGTATCCGCAAATGTAAAGTCCAGACCGAAGCGGCGCAGGATTTTGTCAAAGAGTCTGAAAGTACCCCCATAGACATCATTGCCTGCCACAACATGGTCACCCTGGGTGAGCATCCGCAATACAGTATCCGTCGCCGCCATACCTGAGGCGAATGCCAGCCCCCATTGACCGTTCTCCAGATCTGCAAGACAATCCTGTAACGCTTTACGTGTTGGATTCAACGTGCGCGAATATTCATATCCCTGCCGCGGTTTGCCAATGCCGTCCTGCTTATACGTGGACGTGAGATAGACCGGCGTCATCACAGCGCCGTTATTCGGGTCGGGCTCCTGCCCGGCATGGATGGCGAGAGTTTCAAATTTCATTATTTTTCCTTTGGTTGGATTGGTTATTTCAAAATCTTACCATCTTTCACCTGCCAGACATCGGTGGCGAAGTGCTCGATAAAACTACGGTCATGCACAACCGCCAGGATCGTGCCGTTAAAATTCTCCAGTGCTTCTTCGAACCGTTCACGAGAGGGGATATCCAAATGGTTGATGGGCTCATCCAGAATTAGGAAGGTGCAGCCCTGTGCAACGAGTAAAGCCAGTTGCAGGCGGGCACGTTCACCGAAGGAAAGTTCCCCGACGGGGCGCAATGCAGTATCGCCTTTGAAGAGAAAGTAATGCAGGAAGTTGCGCGTCTCGGTCTCGTTGACGCTGGATACGCTTTGAATGGTTTGCACAGCGTTAAGTGCCAGGTTGAGCAATTCCTGTTCCTGTGCCATGTAACCGAGTTTGGTCGCACCACCCAAGCGGAACGACCCTGCCAGCGGAGGAATCTTGCCGACGATGGTGCGGATGAAGGTAGTCTTGCCTGAACCATTCGCGCCTGTGAATGCCACACGCCGCCCGGCACGGATGAACAGATTTATATTCGTCAACAAAGGCTCTTCCGGCGTGTAGCCAACAGAGAGCAAATCGGTCACCAACACATCTTTTGACTGATGTTCGGGTGTGCCGAAATCCAGCTTCAATTTCCATGATCCTTGCGGCTTGTCAACTTTTTCATCAGTCAAGAGGAGGTCAATTCGCGCTTCAATATTTTTGGCGCGTCCCGCCACATTCTTCGTGGCACGGTTGCCGAAGAATCCCTTGGCAAATTTGTCTCCGCCATCAGCTTTACCTCCCTTCTTCATCACCGTCAAACTGCGGATGTATCTTGCGGCGCGTTTCAACTGTGCGATCTCATCCTGTTGTTCTTGGTAGGCCTGGACTTGTTTGTCGTATTCGAGAAGTTTTTGTTCGAGGTAGTCGCTGTAATTGCCGTCATACATCTTGATAGTATGCGTGGACGAATCCAGCTCAAGCACCTTTTTCACAGTGTTATCCAAAAACGTGCGGTCATGCGAGACGATCAGCGCTGCGCCTTTGAATCCGTTCAGCCAATCTTCCAGCCATTCGAGCATTTCAATATCCAGGTGATTGGTAGGTTCGTCCAACAACAGAAGGTGCGGATCTTCAAACAGGACCTTGGCAAGCATGAGACGCGTCTTCTGTCCGCCTGATAGGTGGGCAATGGGTGTATCGATGGGGATGTGGGACAAGCCCAGCGGTTCTAACACCGCCGATGGTTGGATGCTCCCTCCTGAGAGTTTGTGCAAGGCTGAATCATATTGTGCTTGAAGCAAGGCGTCATTCGGGTTATGGGCTAATGCTAGAGCGAGTGACTGCACTTCCAGCGCAGGGTCGGTTTGGGAATCTGAATCAAGCCCGAGCGCGGAGCGAAGTGTAGCGTCAGCTTGGAATTCCATTCCTTGGGCGAGGTAACCGAGGCGTAGTCCAGGGTGGGTCGAAGAGACATCCCCTGAGTCAGGGTGTTCGAATCCGGCGAGGATACGCATGAGTGTAGTCTTGCCGCTTCCATTTGCGCCTATCAAAGCAATGCGGTCACCTGCGCTGATATTGAAGTTGATGTTTTTGAGAACGGGCTGGATACCGATATGTTTGTTGAGATTGTGGATACTAAGCATTCTGACACCTGTAGTTAAAAAGAAAACCGAGGGCATGCCTCGGCAAATTGAACCGCCAATAGGGAGTGCCCTGAAACAATTGGTTTAACTACTTGCTGTCTGTCATTCGCTGGGTATCCTT
>CAZYLM010000326.1:0-2811 GCA_964648645.1 uncultured Anaerolinea sp. | reverse complement strand
ACCGTCCGCGGAAAGAGTTCCTGCACCAATTTCATATCGTGTGTGGAAACCAGCATCGTAATAGGCAGGTCACGGAGCAGATTGATGAGCGTTCTTCGGGCACGGGGGTCAAGCCCGGCGGATGGCTCATCCAAAACAAGCAAACTCGGCTGCATCGAGAGTACAGTCGCGATCGCAATGCGTTTCTTCTCACCCACACTCAAATGATGCGACAGTCGGTCGCGATAACCCGTCATGCGCACGGCTTCGAGCGCGGCATCCACCCGCGAGCGAACCTCCGCTTCGGGCAAGCCCATATGCAGCGGACCAAATGCCACATCCTCGAACACGGTCGGCGAAAAAAGTTGGTCGTCCGGGTTTTGGAAGACGAGTCCCACCATGGAGCGGATCAACGGCAAATTGTCCCGCGTGAGGCGGTTGCCAGCAACCTCCACGTCGCCGCGGCCGTTTAGAATCCCATTCAGATGCAGCATCAACGTGGATTTGCCAGCGCCGTTCGGTCCCACCAGCGCAACCTTATCGCCATCGCAAAGCTTCAACGACACCCCGTTCAAAGCGCTATGACCGTCGGGATACGAAAAATGAAGATCCTTTACTGCAAGGACATCGCCATCGCATTCAGGCGCGGCAAACTGGCTTGTGATATGAGCAACCGGCATTAAAACCTTCCAATCAACTGCATCAGGAAAATGACCGCGATCGCAAAGGCGGTCGCATAATAATCTTTGGATTTCATCTCATGCGGATTCAACGTATAAAGATGACCGGTATATCCGCGCGCCAGCATGGCATTGTAGATACGATCACTGCGCTCGTAACTCCGCAGGAATAATTGCCCGGCCATATTCCCCGCCACCTTGGCGCGCCATGCCACGCCTCCCCCGGACCTCGAGCCTGCTGCGGCTGCCGAACGGCTTTCCCTCGCCCGAAGCAAACGAAAGACCTCATCTGTTAACACGAAGAGATAGCGATATAAAAAAGCGATGATGGTAGTGAGGATCGCAGGGATTCGTAAATGTTCGAGCGCATGGATCAGGTCGGGAAAGCGTGTGACCGCCACCAAAAGGATCGCCATCTGCACCGACAGCCAGGAACGGACAAGGATGCTGACGAAACGAAGCAAACCAGCGTCTGTGATGATAAAGTCCCACATGAGAAAGTGAAAAGTGGAAAGCGGGTTGCCAGGTATGGAAAAGAGTACAGTAATAGCGATCAACGCAAAAGGCAAAGCAATGATGGAGCGTTTCAATGTGTAGGCAATACCCAGTTTCGAAAGATGGCTGCACCAGAGCACGAACAGCCAGGCCAGGCCAAATGCGAACCATGCGCCGTCCGGGAGCAGGGCATTGGAAACGATAAAGACAACCGTCACCACGACCTTGACCCGCGGGTCAAGGCGATGGATGAAACTGTCATGCTCGTGGTAACGGTCGAAAGCATCGAAGTGCATGGGAGATTAAGACTTTGCCTTCATGCCACGCCCCACCAGAACGATGAGGGCGCCGACAACAATGATCCCCACGACACCGGCAAGAATGGTGGAAAATGCCGTCCCGCCGAAGAAAGGAAGTGTGTAATCGGGAATGACCGCATACGGCGCTGCTCGACCCGATCCCAGGAAGCCCAGATCCTCGGCAACACGTTCCAGTCCATCGGGGTTGGCTGAGGCAAAAGGAGAGAGAAAAACAACGATGATGGATATCAATCCTCCGACAAGGATCCATCCGCGACCGGCTTTTGCAGATTCTGATTCCGCCCCCAACAGGTCGGGTCGGGTTTGCAGGACAAACCCTAGCGCGAAGACTGTGATCAGCGCTTCGCCAACACCGATCAACGCGTGGACCCCAAGCATGGCTGGAATGACCAATTCGAGCTGGGAGGTTCCGCTCAACCAAAGTTGAAGCGACGTGAGCAAGGCACCAGCCATCACCGAAAGCCATGAGGCGAATCCTGTTACTACGAGTTTTGCGAGCCGCGAACCTCCGCTCACAGAACGATAAAGCCCGTAACCGATCGCTGCAGTGACTATACCCATGTTTAGGATGTTAGCGCCCATCACAAGCAGACCGCCGTCTTGAAAGAGGAGCGCCTGCACAACGATGACAGCCGTCATGACCAGCATCCCCGCCCAGGGGCCGAGGATGGTCGCCGCCAGGGCTCCGCCGAGCAAATGCCCCGAGGTACCACCGGCAACAGGGAAGTTGATCATTTGCGCAGCAAAGATGAAAGCCGCCATGACGCCCATGAGCGGTATTTGTCTTTCACCCAAAGACTTGTTCGTCTTTGCAATCGCCACACCAACGGTCAGGGCAGTGATCACCCAACAAATAACGGATACCAATAAACTCAAGAACCCATCAGGGATGTGCAATGGGGCGGGTGAGTACAGCATTTATTAATCTCCTTTTTGACAATCAGGACAAAGACCGAAGAAGGTCAGGTGGCTGTCGGTGAGACGATAGCCGCTTTCTGATTCCAGGCGTGCATACATGGATTTGAGAATGGCATGCTCGACTTCCATCTCATCCCCACATCGACGGCAAACCAGATGATGATGTTCGTGCCGGGCAATTTCATACGAAAGATGCCCGTTGCCAGTCAATGCCGGGCGAGCCAGCCCATTTTCTGCAAGGAATTCGAGGGTACGGTAAACGGTCGGCTCAGTGAGGTTTGGGAGTTCAAGGCGAGCCTGCTCATAGACCTCCCCCGGCGAGAGGTGCCTATCTTCATGATGAAGGACATGCAGGATCGCCAGTCTTTGAGGGGTCATCCGATAACCACGAGAACGGAGTTGGGGGGTGTATTCTTCGG
>CAZYLM010000325.1:0-2821 GCA_964648645.1 uncultured Anaerolinea sp. | reverse complement strand
CTGGCGGGTCCCCGCGAAAAACCGGTGAATCGAGAGACATATCCGCGCAAGGGTGATGGAAGTCTTTTCCAACCTCTCAAGACTTGAACAATCGGAGCGTGAAGTAAACCTAGCTCTTCTACCCGAGTAATTTTTCGACGATCACAGCCAGCTCCCTCAACTTGACCGGTTTGCTAAGGTAGGCAGTCGCTCCAGCTTCCAGGCAGCGTTCGCGGTCCCCCGCCATGGCATAGGCGGTCAGAACGACGATGGGAGTGTCGGCAAACCGCGGGTCAGCCCGGAGGCGCTGGGTGGCTTCCAATCCATCCATCCGGGGCATCTGGATATCCATGAGGATCAAATCGGGGGACGCCTCATCCGCTCCCTCCAGTGCTTCGTACCCGTTGGAGGCGTATACCATGCGGTAGCCCTTGGCATTCAAATAATCCCCGATCATCAAGAGATTGGCTTGGTTGTCCTCCACAAGCAAAATGGTGGCGTCATTCTTCCGGTCCGCTGTGAGCCGGGAGACGTCATCCGCTGAAACTGCAAAATCAGTCGGCAGGTGCAGGGTGTTGTCGGACTCCTGCCAGGGCAGGCAGACGGTAAAGCGGCTGCCCCTGCCCACCTCACTATCCAGCAAGACGGCACCACCGTGCATTTCTGTCAGACGTTTGACCAGCGCCAACCCCAGACCGGTGCCTTCGTGATTGCGGGTGAAGGAGTTATCCACCTGGGTAAAGGGCGAGAACAACCGCTCTTGATCTTCCGCGGGAATGCCGATGCCGGTATCGCTGACGGAAAAATCGAGCAATCGCCTCCCATGGCTGAGGCGCACTTCAAGGCCGATCCTGCCTTTCTCAGGGGTGAACTTGACCGCATTGCTCAACAGATTGACCAGGATCTGTTTCAAACGACGCTCGTCAGCGTGAAGGAACTCCACCCCTTCTTCGATCGCAAGGTCGAGAGTGATGCCCTTTTTAGAAGCCGGTTCCTTGACGAACGACAAACTTGCCTGGCATACACCCCGGACACTGACCTTCTCGATCTGCAGTTCGAGCTTCTCCGCTTCGATCTTGGAAAGGTCGAGAATGTCGTTGATCAGGCTGAGCAGGTGCCGCCCGCTGTTATCGATGGTGGTGACATACGTGCGCTGCCGTTCGTTGAGCTCGCCGCGCTGCCCCTCGAGCAGGATCTCAGCCATGCCCAGAATGCCGTTGAGCGGGGTACGCAGTTCATGACTCATGTTCGCCAGGAATTCATCCTTGGCACGCGAGGCTTTCTCCAGTGCCTTGTTGAGGACGGACAATTGATCGCGGTTTTCACGCAGTTCCTGCTCAGCCTGCTTATATTCAGTATTATCAAAGAACGAGACTATGCTCATCGAGCGGCCTTGAAATTTCATCACAACGCCGCTTGCAATGACGGGTATGCTTTCCCCGTTCAGTTTGAGGTAGACGGTTTCAATATTCGGTACTGCGTTGTTTGTTTTGTTTGCGAGATACAACCTCTCTCGCGCAAGCCCGCGATAGTCAGGATGCACAAAATCGAAAATCGGTTTCCCGATAAAGTCTTCGGCAGATGTTCCGCCCAGGGTCTCGATGGCTTTCTGGTTGAGCAATTCAAACCTGGCATCTTCTCCAAAGCCAATGATCGACATCGGTGATAATTCGATCAACCTGCGATAGCGATCTTCGCTCTCGCGCAGGGTGGCTTCCGCCTGTTTGCGCTCGGTGATGTCGATCACGGTCGAGCGGCTCATCACATAGACGCCAGCCTGATCTTTAATGGCTGTGGCATTGACCAGCACCGGCAGGATGGTTCCATCCCTGCGAACCAGGTCGAATTCCAGGTCACGTACCCAGCCGCGCTGCTTGAAAGCGGGGAAATTGGCGCGAAACGTCCCCAGGCTGTCAGGGGTGATAAAGTCCGTGAACGGCCGCCCAATGATTTCATCCAGGGTATAGCCGAGCCAGTTCAACTCGGTCTGGTTGATCAGGATGAAATTTCCGTTGGCATCCAGCGAGTGATAGCCGGACGGTGCATTGTTGTAAAGATCCTGGATCTCGGCGGTTGCCTCCTCTACGCGCGCCTCCAGGGAACGATTCAATTCCTCCAGCTGCTGCTGGATGGTCTTGATTTCGTGAATATCTGTCGCATGCAGAATTACATATGCAACCTGACCGTGCTCATTATGGATCGGTTGAATGGAATTGTGAAACCAGCGGGGCTGCCCTTTTACAAAGCTGACCGTTTCACTAACCCTGCCCCTGTCTCCTCGTATCACCTGACGCACACCTTCCATCTGTTGGGACGCCACCGGCTCGGGGAAGAGTTCAAAAATCGTCCTGCCGACCAGTTCCAGGGGTGTTCCTCCCAGCCATTTCGCAGCAACCTCGTTCAAATACAAGAACTTGCCATCGGCATCGATTGCAGCCACGGAGCTATCCAGAGTATCCATAAGCCCGCGATACTTTTCTTCGCTCTCCCGTAGTTTTTCCTCCGCCTGTTTACGCTCGGTAATATCTCGAACGAGCATGGAGGCGGTACGATGAGAGCCATCCTGGGTGATCACCGGGCTGACGCGCGCCATAAACCAGAGCTGCCCGCCCATCACCTGCAGAGGATACTCAATGGTCTCGAAACGACCCTCGAGGACTGCGCGCTTCACCGCTTCACATAATGGACGTCCGATCTTCTCGCCCAGTACATCGTCCATCCGCTGCCCAAACAATTGGTCTTTGGGCCGGACCAGCTTGCTTTCATCTGCCGCCCAGACGTTGAGATAGGTGCCATCTTCATCGAACTCGAAGACGATATCGTCCAGCGAAGTGACCAGCGC
>CAZYLM010000324.1:0-2850 GCA_964648645.1 uncultured Anaerolinea sp. | reverse complement strand
TGTGACTCTCGCCGCGCAACTGGATGTCCCACTCGTGACAGCGGACAAACAATTAAAGCGCCAATTCCCGAACGAGGCGAAATCGCTGGAGGATTTTGTAAAATAAAAGGAACCCTCCCGCCGAACTTTTGACGAGAGGGTTCTTTCTTCACTTCGACACTGCTCAGTGCAAGCTTTCATCTTTCACTTACAACGAGTGTTCTCCCCATCAAGAACCACCGGGGCAAGCGATACATAGTGCGCTTGGCGCCGCTACTCGACCACTTTCCACTCTTGCCCTGAGCAACGTCGAAGGGTTCTACTGATCCGCCAGCACCATCGTCCAGTAGTGATAGTATTTATTAACCGTATCAGCGGAGTTATACGCATACCCGATCCCCATCTCGGTGAAATCAGCGCCGAGGATGTTCGCGCGATGCCCCGGGCTGTTCATCCAGCCGTTCATCACTGCCGCAGGGGTGCTGTATCCCGCCGCCACATTTTCGCCCCAGGTCAGCCAGTAATAGCCAGTGGCGTCGATGCGAGCGCCCGGGTCGGACCCATCCGAGCCGGTGTGCGAGAGGAAGAAATTACAACCCATATCGAAGGAATGTCCCTGCGCGGCCTGGGTCAATTGCGCGTTGAGGGTCACTGCGCCCAATCCATTGGCGGCGCGTTCCTGGTTCACCAGCGCAAGCACTTCGGTTGCAAATTGAGCAGCATTCGCATCGCTGGCGGCGCATCCGGCAGGGACGGAAACCTGGGCGGAACTTTCAACACCCGCTGCCCCTTCAAGCGGCGCACCCGCTTCTGCTGAGGTCTCAGGCGGTACCAGGTATCCCGAACCATCTTTCTGAACAGAGTCGCCGCCGCCACAGGCTTGCAGTGCAAGCATTGCAACGATCACCAATAAATAAAAATATCTTTTCATTTTGAACTCTCCTATGGGTTATCTTAATCTGGATGTTAATTACTTCGTCGCTCAAGAAATGGAAATCGGGTCGCTTCGCAAGTAAACTCAAGCCTGTTTCCAGTTTTCGTCATTTTACCTTCAGCGAAGTATTTCCTCCCCAAGATAAAAATCCAATTACAAAAGGACCCTCCCACCGGAAACCCGGCAAGAGAGTCCTTCTTCTTTCATCCACCGCCCACTCACCACCCTTCGACCTCGCTCAGGGCGCTCCTCGCAACGACATTAGTAAAGCGGCAACGTCTTATCCACTTCCTCTGCCCAGGCGTTGATTCCGCCTTTGAGATTCTTCATCTTCTTGAAACCGGCGCTGGATAGGATTTCGATCGCGCGCGCGGAGCGGGATCCGCGTTTGCAGAAGACGATCATCTCTTGGGCGGAGTCAAGCTCAGCCATGCGTTGGGCGACCTCACCGAGCGGGATGTTCTTCGCGCCTTTGATGGAGGCGATCTCCAACTCGTGAGGCTCACGCACATCGAGCAGGATCAAGCCCGGGTCACGTTCGAGCCGGGTTTTCATCTCCAAAGGTGAAATGTCCCAATCCGCTCCGGCAGACGTATCATCCGCGTGGTGACCGGGGACCCCGCAGAATTCTTCGTAATCGATCAATTCCTTGATGTCGGCGTTCGGTCCGCACACGCGGCATTTGGGATTCTTCTTCAATTGCACGAAGTCGAACGACATGTCGAGTGCGTTGTAAAGCAGGAGTTTGCCGATCAGCGGTTCGCCGATCCCAAGCAGGACTTTGAGCGCTTCGGTGGCTTGCAGCGTGCCGACCGTGCCGGGCAGAATTCCAAGCACCCCACCCTCCGCGCACGAAGGGACGAGCCCGGGCGGCGGCGGTTCGGGGAAGAGACAGCGATAGCACGGTCCCTTCTCGGCATGGAAGACGCTGACCTGTCCATCGAAGCGGAAGATGGAGCCGTAGATATTCGGCTTACCCAGCATCACACAGACGTCGTTTGTGAGATAGCGGGTTGGGAAGTTATCGGTGCCATCGATGATGATGTCGTAATCCTTCGCGATGCGCAAGGCATTCTCGGAGGTGTACGGCTCATTGTAAATATCCACCTGAATATCAGGGTTAAGGTCTTGCAGCCGTTCTTTGGCGCTTTCTACTTTGAGCTTTCCAACCGTGGATGTGCCGTGAATGACCTGCCTTTGCAGGTTCGACGAGTCGACGACATCATAATCCACCAGGCCGATACGACCGATGCCCGCCGCCGCCAGATAAAGCGCGACCGGCGAGCCAAGTCCGCCCGTGCCGATGACAAGGACAGAGGAGTTCTTGAGCTTGATCTGTCCCTGCAAGCCGACTTCGGGCATGAGCAGGTGGCGCGAATAGCGTAAAATTTGTTCGTGTGAAAGTTCTTCGATCATGGGAACCTTTTTTACCACAAAGTGTCATGAAGGTATACAAAGGAAGAACTTAAGACCTTCGTGACACTTTGCGACCCTTCGTGGTTAATAATTACTTCCGCCAGCAATGGACGGGATGAGCATTACTTTATCGCCATCTTTGAGGGGCGTTTCCACACCCTGCAGGTCTTTGATATTGTGCTCGCCAACGAACAAATTCACGAACGGTCGCAGCTCTCCGCCTTCGTTGAACAAATGTGGTTTGATGGCAGGATACTGTATCGTCAGGTCGTTCAACGCTTCAGCGATCTTCGCGCCGTTCACGGTCACTTCGCTTTTCCCGCCGGTGTACGTGCGCAATGGGGTTGGGATTCTCAATGTTGTCATGGGTATGCTTCCATTCATTTTCTCAATTATTCACCACAAAGTATCACAAAGGTACACAAAGGTTTTTCCTTTGTGACACTTCGTGACCTTTGTGGTTGTTAGCTCTTATATAAACAATTGTACATCCGCATCGGCGGCATATTCAAGGAAGGTTG
>CAZYLM010000323.1:0-2854 GCA_964648645.1 uncultured Anaerolinea sp. | reverse complement strand
CAACATGACAAATATCATCATTTTTGTGAAAAGGGGTACATTTTCTAGGCGCTAAAAAACCTTTGTGATATACTTCCGCGGAACTGTGCAAGATTTCACACATCCGCCGAGGTGTTTATGCTGTTGGAATATATTGCAATCGGGGTGATGATTGCTGTCGCCACTCTTATCGCTTTTATCGCGATTGGCTTGGGTGAGTTGTTCGGTCCAAAGAAAAATTCAGCGGGGAAGGACACACCGTATGAATCGGGAATGAACCCATTTGGTGAAGGGACCCGGCGCATGCCGGTCCGCTTCTATTTGATCGCGGTCCTGTTCATCTTGTTCGATATCGAAGTCGTATTTTTCCTGCCCTGGGCGATCGTCTTCCGCCAGTTGGGTCTTTTCGGCTTGATCGAGATGGTGGTCTTTATCGTGATCCTGCTTATCGGTTACATCTATGCCTGGAAAAAAGGAGCCTTGGAATGGGAGTAGAGCAAAAACTGGGAAACATGGGCGTGGTCACCACCACGCTTGAGACTGTGGTCAACTGGTCGCGCACCAATGCGATGTGGCCCATGTTGTTTGGGTTGGCTTGCTGTGCCATCGAAATGATGTCTGCCCAGGCGGCGCATTACGATATGAGCCGCTTCGGCATGGAATTGATGCGCGCCAGTCCGCGTCAGTCGGACCTGATGATCGTTGCGGGACGCGTCTCGAAAAAAATGGGACCCGTCCTGCGTCGTTTGTATGACCAGATGCCCGAGCCGAAGTGGGTGCTTGCCATGGGCGATTGTGCTTCCTGCGGCGGCGTGTTCAATAACTACGCCATCTTCCAGGGCGTGGATGAGGTTGTGCCCGTGGATGTATACGTGGCAGGCTGCCCCCCGCGGCCGGAGGCGCTGATCCATGGTGTGTTGACTCTCTACGAAAAGGTCAACGCAATGAAATTGGCGGAGAAAAAATAAAGTATCAGACCTGACAGGTTTCCAAAACCCGTCAGGTCTTAGGTGTTATTATGGAAAAATCCCTCGAATCCATCGTAAAAGACCTGAATGAAAAATACGGCGCCACGCATGAAGTGTTCCGCGGCGAGGTGCAATGTCTTGTAAAAGCGGATCATATCGTCGATGCACTGACCTCCCTGCGCGATGCGCATCGTTTCGAACTGCTTTCGGCGCAAACGGCTGTGGATTATTACCCGCAGACCTCTCCGCGCTTCCACGTTATTTATCAGCTTACCTCCATCGAAAAGAACCTTTCGCTGCAGTTGAGAGTCCCGGTGAACAACGACCAGACCCGGATCCCGACGGCGGCGGGTGTGTATAAGACCGCGGTGTGGCGCGAGCGTGAACTCTTCGACATGTTCGGCATCCAGTTCGAAGGGCATCCCGATCCGCGGCGCATCCTCATGCCCGAAGAGACGGAGGGGCATCCCTTGAGAAAGGATTTCCCGCTGGGGTACGAAGAACCGCAGTTCTCTTTTAACTTCGAAGAGATCGACCTGCGCAAACCGTACGTAAAGGAATAGTTATGACACAGCTCGAAGAAGTCACCATCGATCAATATAAACACCTGGTTTCGGAACGGGCGCTTACCGGCGAAACGATGCTGTTGAACATGGGTCCGCAGCATCCGTCCACACACGGCGTGCTGCGCCTGCTGCTCGAACTCGACGGCGAGGTCATCATCAACTGCATTCCCGATGTCGGTTTTTTGCACACCGGTGTCGAAAAGAACATGGAAGCCAAGACCTACCAAAAAGCCGAAGTGATGACAGACCGGCTCGACTACATGAATACCATGGGCAACAACCTCGCCTATGTGATGGCGGTTGAAAAACTTGTCGATCTGGACGTGCCTCCGCGCGCCCAAGCGTTGCGGGTCATTCTTGTGGAGTTGCAGCGCATCGCCTCGCATTTGGTCTGGCTCGGTACCTCAGGTCTCGACCTTGCGGCGATGTCCATGTTCCTTTACTGTTTCCGCGAACGCGAACAGATCCTGGATATCTTCGAACTCGTTTCCGGTCAGCGCATGATGACGACCTACCTGCGCCCCGGTGGCGTCTGGCGCGATGTGCCGGTGGAGTTCGAGAAAGCCGTGCGCGACTTCATCAAGATCTTCCCCAAACGCATTGACGAATATGAGAGATTGCTGACAAAGAATCCGCTCTTCGTCGACCGTATGGTGGACATCGGCTACATGAGCAAAGAGACGGCTCTTACCTACGGGGTAACGGGTCCCACCCTGCGAGCCTCAGGTATCAACTGGGACCTTCGCAAAGCCCGTCCGTATTGTGGTTATGAACAGTATGAATTTGAAGTGCCCGTATTGCAGGAAGGCGATACGTATGCTCGTTATTTGGTGCGCATCGAAGAACTGCGCCAGTCGCTGCGGATCGTGGAACAGGCATTGAACAAGCTACCGATGGGTCCCGTCCGCTCGGAGAACCGCAAGTTCGTTCCGCCGCCGCGTTCTGAGATCGGCGTGAGCATGGAAGCGCTCATCCATCACTTCAAGCTTTGGACCGAAGGCTTCCATGGACCGGATGCTTCCATCTATAGCGCCGTAGAATCACCGCGTGGAGAGCTTGGTGTTTTCATCGCCGGAGATGGCGGACCCAAACCACGCCGCGTCCACATGCGCACTCCATCATTCGACAACCTTGCCGTCCTGCCGGAGATCGTCAAGGGGCACCTGGTTGCCGACCTGGTCGCGATCCTCGCTTCCATCGACATCGTCCTCGGAGATATTGACCGATGAGTCTTGAAAAGAAATACCCCAAGGAAATCAAGCAGATCCTTGCCAAATACCCGCCGGAGCATAAACGCTCGGCGGTCATGCCGCTTCTCTACCTTGCCCAGCGCGAGGAAGG
>CAZYLM010000322.1:0-2870 GCA_964648645.1 uncultured Anaerolinea sp. | reverse complement strand
ACATCCGTCTCGCCGCGCGGAATTTGGCAACTTCTTCGAGCAGGTTGTTGTGCGCATTGAAGAAGAACGAAAGCTGACCCGCGAAATCATCTATATTGAGTCCAGCTTTGAGCGCCGCTTCCACGTAGGCGATTCCGTTCGCGAGGGTGAACGCCACTTCCTGCACGGCGGTCGAACCGGCTTCACGGATGTGATAGCCCGAGATCGAGATCGTGTTCCAATACGGCACTTCCTTCGAGCAGAACTGGAAGATGTCGGTGATCAGTCGCATCGATGGGGCAGGGGGGAAGATATACGTCCCACGCGCTACATATTCTTTGAGAATGTCGTTCTGGATCGTGCCGCGCAGTTCGCGCATGTCCGCGCCCTGGCGTTTGGCAACCGCAATATACATTGCCAGCAAAACTCCCGCCGGTGCGTTGATGGTCATGGATGTCGAAACTTTATCCAATGGAATCTGATCGAACAACTGCTCCATGTCTTTGATCGACGAAATGGACACGCCCACCTTACCGACCTCTCCCTGTGCTATGGGATCGTCCGCATCATACCCAATTTGAGTTGGGAGGTCGAACGCAACCGACAGCCCGGTCTGACCTTGTTCGAGCAAATAACGGTACCGCTTGTTCGATTCTTCTGCCGTGGAAAAACCCGCATACTGGCGCATCGTCCAAAAACGCGAGCGGTACATCGTCGGCTGCACGCCGCGAGTATAGGGGTATTCTCCGGGGAAACCTAATTTCTCATCGTAAGAATCAACCGCGTTGAGCGGAGGCGAAGCCGTAGTCGAAACGCCGGGTGGAGTCGCGAGGCGCGGCACTTCGATCCCCGAAGAAAGTTCAAAGCGTCCCTTACGCTCCTTGAATTTATCCAAAGATTTTTTGAGTGTGGTGTCCTGCCAGGTTTGAAAACGTTTGTTCGTCATCGGTTCACCTCAGTGCATTGATCGCTTTCAATTGTAATGCGTATCGCCCGCCTGCCAATTGGATGAAAATAACCTTTTGGCGTTTCGTTCAATTCGCACCAAAACGGTGGAAATTAAGACGAATGTCAATTGTGGCTCTCCCACCAAAATGCTAGACTCGGCGTATATCCTGTCAGGAGATTTGTATGGCGAACAAGACCTTACTCTACATTGGCGCGGGGATTTTGTTCCTGGTCGGCTTATGTTTATTCGGCTATGGAGTGTTGAACGTCATCGGCTCGACCTCCGCCCAGGGCAGTTCCAGCTGGCTGGGCTTTGGTCTTGGCTTTGGCTTTGTCGGCGTTCTCTTCCTCGCGGGCGGGGCGGGGATGATCTACATGGCGATGCGCGGCACGAAGACCGAAGTGATTCAGCAGGTGACGATGAAAGTGGACCTGCCCGGCGAGACGAAGATCGAACAGATGAAGTGCCAGTCTTGCGGCGGCGCATTGAAGGCGGATAACGTCAAGATGATCGCAGGCGCGCCCACCGTGGAATGTCCATTTTGCGGCACAACCTATCAATTAACGGAAGAACCGAAGTGGTGATGACGGTCGAAGGTTGAAGGTCACAGGTTCCAGGTTAAATTTCAACCTTCAACTTTCAACTTTCAACCTGTAACTTGTAACCGATAAAAGGAATGCGATGAAACGTAAACTTCTTGTTGCTTCTTTTGTATTGTTGGCGCTTCTGTCTCTGACGACGAACGCCTTTGCGCAGGACCTGCCGTATCTCTTCGAGGTGAACAAGGAAACGGTGCATGTCTATTGGAATGGGGATGGCACGATGGACCTCGATTACACCTGGGTCTTCACCAACCTGCCCGGGTCGCACCCCATCGACTACGTGGATGTCGGCACGGATAACGCAGGCTTCCCGCTGTCGAACGTCCGCGCAGATGTGGATGGCACACCCGTTTCTGTTACCTGGGATGATTACGCCGGGAGCGGCACCGGTTTTGCGATCGTGATGGGGAAGGAGACCATCCCAGCCGGGGCGGGCGGAACCGTGCATGTCTTCATCCCCGGCATCAAGAATGTCTTGTATCCCGATTGGGATGATGAAGCCTATACCAGCGCGGCGTTCGCCCCCACATGGTTCGGCTCTGAATACGTCAGCGGCAAGACGGATTTCACCATGACCTTCCACCTGCCGCCGAATATGAATACGGATGAACCGCGCTGGCATGATGCCCCCGACGGATTCCCCGCCGAGCCGCTGACCGCCATCGACGACAACGGGCGCATCACCTACACCTGGTATTCGCCTGCCGCCAGCGCATCCGAGTTCTACAATTTCGGAGCATCCTTTCCGCGCGCGTACGTCCCTGCGGAAAGTATTTACACCCCGCCGCCCGAGCCGTTGATCGATGAGGATACAGTTATCCTGCTGACCTTCTTCGGTTGTTTTGGTTTTATTTTTGTGGGTCTCCCCTTGCTGGTCGCAAGGGCGAACAAACGCCGCAAACTGCAATATCTCCCTCCAAAGATTTCCATCGAAGGACACGGCATCAAGCGTGGGTTGACCGCCGTCGAAGCCGCCATTCTTATGCAGCAGCCCCTCGATAAAGTGATGACGATGATCCTCTTCGGCGTGGTCAAGAAGAATGCCGCCACTGTCAAAACCCGCGACCCGCTCGAGATTGATCCTGTTTCACCTCTCCCCGAGAATTTGCACGAATACGAACAGAGTTTCCTGAAGGCTTTCAAGGAGCCAGATAAAAAGTCGCGCCGCGGCCTTCTGCAAACAATGACCGTGTCTCTGGTTCGAAGCGTCTCCGAAAAGATGAAAGGCTTCAGCCGCCGCGAAACGGTTGATTACTACAAATCCATCATGGAGAAAGCCTGGGCGCAGGTCGAAGCGGCGGATACTCCCGAAGTCAAAAGCCAGAAGTTCGATGAAGCCC
>CAZYLM010000321.1:0-2874 GCA_964648645.1 uncultured Anaerolinea sp. | reverse complement strand
ACACGACAAAACCGCCCTTCGACGATGTCAACGTGCGCAAAGCCTTCAGCATGGCATTCGACCGTCAGCGTTACATTGACGTTTTGTATCAAGGACTTGTACTACCGGCGGTCGGGTTGTATCCACCTGGTTTGCCCGGCTTCGATTACAGCCTTGAAGGTTTGGCATTCGACCCCGAACAGGCGCGTGAATTGCTCAAGCAATCCAAGTACGGCGGACCCGAAGGTATGCCTGAGATCATCTACACTAACTCGGGCGTCGGAAGTTATGTCGGTGGGAATGTCGCCGCGCTGGCAGATATGTGGGAGCAATATCTCGGTGTGAAGATCAAGGTGGAAAACCTCGACTTCAATTTCTATTACGAGCAGATATTCTCCGGCAATCACGGTCAGATCTTCGACGGCGGTTGGTGTGCCGATTACCCCGACCCCGAAAACTTTGCGGATGTTTTATTTCACACCGGCGTGCCGCAAAATCACGGCGGTTACTCCAATCCCGACCTCGACGCCCTTCTTGAGTCGGCGCGGGTCGAGCCGGATGTGACCAAGCGTATCGAAATGTATCAGCAAGCCGAACGCATCATCGTGGACGATGCCCCGGTGCTCTTCCTGACTCACTCGCTTTCATATCAACTTGTTCAGCCATATGTGAAGGGATTTGTTTATACCCCGATCTCGATCTCGCTCGAGAGATATATGTGGTTGGATGGGAAATGACCCGCAAATCTGACAGGTCTCATCGTATAGCGCTTGCAGATAGTTGATTTGATGAGACCTGTCAGGTTTTATTTTGCTTGGACAAAAAACTCCACCGCTTCGATCTCGCCGCCGATGCCAGATACCTGAAACTCAAAGTTAATCGTACTTCCAGGTTCGATTCCTCCACCTTCCCAGCGCCGGACGCCGATAACCGTTCCAATTGAATCATAAGCCACAGCCGCGACCCAAACCTGGGTTGCGGCTTTCGATTCGGCAGGCAAATGGACTTGTCCGCTTACTTTGGCGGATTTGCCGCTCCAGGCGATCTCGACTGCTGTATTGTCGAGCCGGGCTGGTAAATATCCGCTTCCATCCCCCTGCATGGCGCTCAATAATTGGATCTGGGGATTTACATTGACTGGAGTGCTTGGGAAGAAAGCATAAACCGGTAATGCTTCATTTGGCTGGACGATGTCAAGCAGAAGAAAAGCCGTTTGGCTTGTGATGGCTATATTATTTTCATCGAGCAATGTGATCTGTGCCGAAACATTTTCGAGCAGGTTCGGGGTAGTGTTATGGATGAGTGCGAAGCACCAGTTACCGGAGTCCGCTGTGGGGTGGCAGGCGGCCTGGGTGATGGGCACAGGTAAAGGCGTAGGAGTCGAGGCGGCGGCGAGAGGGGAGGAAGGGTCCGGGATGAAGAGAGTCCCACCGATGGGAAGTGAGTTTGGGTTGACATCCGGGTTCGCCGCGATCAATTCCGATTGGGGGATCTTGAATTTCTCCGCGATCTCGCTGAGCGTGTCGCCTTCTTCGATGATGTAAACTTGCAGGGTATTGGTTGGGATGGGGGTGTCGTTGATAACGAGAACGTTTGGCGTGAAGGTCGGTTTGGGCATGTCAGTAAGGGTGGGTTGAAGCGGCACGTCTGTGGTTTCGGTAGGGGATGATGTGCACGCGGCGAGCAAAATGCAAAACAGGAGAAGTTTTCGCATGGGGTGATTATAATGGAGTCAAAAAAGTGACAGTCAGCTGAAAGGTGACTGTCACTTGATAAAAATCGGAGGAACAATGAAGTATCGTCATCTTGGCAGGACGGGAATACAGGTCAGCGAGTTATCCATCGGTTCGTGGGTCACATTCAAGAATCAAGTAGATGTGGATGCCGCCATGAAGATCATGACGGCGGCGTACGATTATGGCGTTAATTTTTTCGATAATGCCGAAGTATATGCAGGCGGGAAGTCCGAAGAGGTGATGGGCGCTGCCTTGAAGAAACTAGGCTGGCGGCGCGGAAGTTACCTGGTCTCCACCAAGTTTTACTGGGGACTGCACGATGGAGTGAACGAGAAGAATACTCTCAATCGCAAACGGTTGATCGAAGGCATCAATGGTTCGTTGGAACGCCTCGGCATGGAGTACGTAGACCTGATCTATTGCCACCGCCCGGATAAAACGACTCCCATCGAAGAGACGGTCTGGGCGATGCACAATATCATCGAATGGGGCAAGGCGTTGTACTGGGGTACATCGGAGTGGGCGGCGTCGGAGATCATCGAGGCGATCCAGATCGCGGAACGGCACCACCTGCATAAACCGGTCACCGAACAGCCGGAATACAATATGTTCAACCGCGGCCGCCTCGAAGGCGACTATGTCCGCTTTTATACTGATCATGGATATGGAACCACGATCTGGAGTCCGCTGGCATCCGGGCTGCTTTCTGGAAAGTACCAGGGCGGCATACCTAAAGATAGCCGTGGTGCGCTCAAAGGATATGAATGGCTGCATAGCCGCCTGACAGACCAGGAGAGACTCGGAAAAGTTGCCGCACTTGAACCGATCGCGAAAGACCTGGGGGCGACCCTTTCTCAGATGGCGCTGGCTTGGTGTTTGAAGAATCCGTTCGTGAGCACGGTCATCACCGGGGCAAGCCGCGCGGAGCAGGTCCATGAAAATATGAAGGCTGCCGATTTTGTCGAGAAGCTGACCCCTGAAATAATGAGCCGCATCGATGCGGTCTTCGGCGTGGTGAAGAAGGACGAAGACGACGATTAGTCAAATCCGGGTGCGAGCTTGCTCTTGCCTGTCATTCCTTTGACCGCTGTTGATGGACAGACATTTGCGGTGGCGGTCAGCAATAAGATCTTTCACAGGGAATTTGTTATTGTTTCCA
>CAZYLM010000320.1:0-2875 GCA_964648645.1 uncultured Anaerolinea sp. | reverse complement strand
GCCAATGCCTTGGAAGTGCTGGAAGCCATCGGCGAAGCAAACACCGTCCGACCGTTGCTGCAGATCTGGGAGGCGGGCGAGGCGGCTCCATCCTCTTTATCCACCGACTGGCTATCGTCTTTGTTGCAAGATCCATCTGCGTGGCTGCGGGCATGTGCCGTTTTGGTCTCCATGGATGTCAGGGATGATGAAGCGCATGCCTTGATCAAAACCCTTTCCATACATGACACAGATTCTATTGTTCGTTCGATTGCGGAGAAAGCCTCATCAGGAGTTGATTTCATGGATACCCTTACCACCCTGCCGATCATGGAGCGTATTCTTTTTCTGCGGCGCGTGCCGCTGTTTACAGACGTGCCCCCAGCCGACCTGAAACAGGTGGCGGCAATCACTCAAGAAGCGCTCTTTTCAGATGGCGACACGATCGTCCATCAAGGTGAAGCTGGCGATGAAATGTATATCATCGTTTCGGGTGATGTCAGTGTGCGCATCGCTTCGGATGGGCAGAGCAACCCGCATGAGATCGCGAAGCGTACTGCCGGAGATTACGTCGGCGAGATGGCGATCATCAGCCGCGAGCCGCGCATTGCCACCCTGGTTGCGGTCGGCCCGGTGCGAGCCTTGTGCCTCGACCGAAAACAATTTGAAGGCATCCTGCGCGAACGCCCGGAGATCGGCATGGCGTTGATGCGCATTCTGTGCCAACGCCTGAAAGAAGCAAGCGCATAGTGAATATCCACAACTCGATTTCTTCTTTGATATAACGACAGCGCTGGCTATATTTTTATTCCCACTCCTTGTAAAAAGAGATGCAAAAAAATCAGCCCACTATAAGAATTCAAACCTTCGGCGCCTTTCAAATTCAAGAAGCGGGTGAGCTTCTTTCACTAAAAGGAGAAAAAGCCCGCAGCCTGCTGGCGTATCTGATTCTGCATCCGCGCCTCGCCCACCGGCGTGAGTTGGTCGCCGATATGCTCTGGCGTGATGCCCAACCCGAACGGGTGCGGCAGAATCTTTCCGACCTTCTCTATCGAATTCAAAAAGAGGGAAAAATAGATTGGCTGCAGATCGAGCCGGAGACACTTGCAATCCAGCCCAATGAAGATCTATGGGTGGATGTGTGGGAATATGACCGCCTGATTACAAGCGCCACGATCGAAGATCTGCGAAAAGCGGTTGAGTTATATACGGGCGAATTGCTGCCTGAAATTTACGAGGATTGGGTTATTGCCGAGCGCGAGTTGAGGCGGGGGCAATATATATCCGCGCTGGAGACCCTATCAAAACAATACGAAGGAGAGGGGAAACTTCAGGACGCCTTGCAGATCGCTCGAAAATTAATTCTGACCGAGCCATTGCATGAGCCTGCCCATCAGGTCTATTTGCGCCTGCTCGGACGATTAAAACGTTTCGGCGAAGCGTTCACCCATTACGATTACTTCTGCGCTCTCTTACGCTCTGAATTGGATTCAAAACCGATCGCGGAGACAGAAGCCATCATCATCGCGCTGGCGCATGAGCAGGATTTGGAAGATTCGCCGTTGATGGTTGAAGAAACCCGTCCCTTCATTGGGCGAAAAGCGGAACGCGCCACCGCATTGGCTGCGGTGGAGGAGATGCTCAATAGAAAGGGCGGCATCCTCATGGTCGAGGGCGAGGCGGGCATCGGAAAGAGTCGTTTCGTGCGCGAGATCGTCATGGGAGCGCGTTGGCGGGGCGCGACTGTCTTCCAAGGTCAAACCAGAGAAACGCCAGACGCGTCGCCATTCCTGCCATTGATCGAAGCATTCAAGCCGTTATTCAATAGCCAGAGCGGAAAAGAAATTGAAGGCTTATTTGTCAGGGAAGCACTTGCGGCGCTTGCTCCGCTCAACCCGGCTTGGGGCAAAGAATTACATCCGGAACCCGATGGCAAACGCTTTCACAATGTCCTGCGTTTATTTGGCGAGGCGCTGGCAAAATTAACGCCGACCATGCTCGTGGTTGAAGATCTGCACTGGGCGGATGCGGTGTTATGGGAATCATTACGGTCGTTTGCGGCAGGGTTTATAGGGCAGGGCGGCTTGTTGATCATTTCGATTCGTCATCAGAATAAGGATCAAATTCAAGCCTGGGAACGGGATGGAAATTTAAAATCCATTTTACTCAAACCGTTCAACGCGAATGAGGTTGCGCAATTGATCGGTGAATCAGGAAGCATCGATCCTGCCGATGTATTCGCCTGGTCTGGCGGGAATCCCTTCTTTATCATGGAATGGCTGGCAAAACCTGAACTAAAACGCCCGAGCCATCAAAACGCGATCTCGCTTCGTTTGCAGACCCTATCACCCATTGCGAAGTCCGCATTGGAACACGCGTCTGTTTTGGGCGAGATGTTTGCTTATCAACTATGGGCGGACGTTACGAGGATTCCCACTTTAGCGCTTGCTGATATCGGCGATGAGTTGACAGCCCGGCAGTGGCTGCAACCATCGGCACAAGGATATTCGTTTACGCATGAGTTGATCCGCGCTGCGGTGTATGCTGAGATCGAATCAGTCCGCCGCCGCGAGATGCACACGCGAGCCGCGCAAGCTTATTTGACTCTCGAACCGGAGAATGCCCGTGCCCGAGCCCATCACCTCGACCAGGCTGGGCTCGTCCCTGATGCTGCCAAAGCCTACCGACTGGCTGGCGAACAGGATATGAGCCGCTTCGCGTTTCGCGAGGCGCAGAAAGCCTTGGAACGCGCGTTGAGTCTGACGCAGGATACTCAAGGCATCGAACGCGTCGAACTTTGCCTCGCACTGGCACGAGTTGCCAACTTAACCGGAGACCGTGAGCGGCAGGAGTCCGCGTTGAAAGAAGCGCTGACCTATTCGCAAAACAGCAACCC
>CAZYLM010000319.1:0-2887 GCA_964648645.1 uncultured Anaerolinea sp. | reverse complement strand
GAGGATGTCAGGATCAGGTCATCGGTCAGAGTGGGAAGCGGAATGGACGGCGCAAGGGCAGGATCGGCTGGAAGAGAGAATCGATTCCACGGGCAGACCTGCTGACATATGTCGCATCCGAATATCCAATTCCCCATTTGCGGGCGCAAATCTTCTGGAATATCACCTTTGTTCTCGATAGTGAGAAAGGAGATGCAACGCCGCGAGTCGACAGTGCGGTTTGGGAGGATGCAATTTGTTGGGCAGGCATCGATACAGCGGGAACAGGTGCCGCAGTGATCGGTTGAAAATGGCTCATCGATTTCGAGCTCGATGCCGAGAAGAATTTCTGAAAGCAGGAAGGTGGAGCCTGCCGTTGGGTTGATCAACATTGAGTTCCTGCCGATCCATCCAAGCCCGGCGCGTTGGGCAAGTTCGCGCTCAAGGATGGGTCCCGTATCTGTGTAATAGCGGTTGGAGACGGGATGACCTACTTGCTCTTCAATAAACTGGACAATCTCTTTCAACCGCGGTGGAATCACATCATGATAATCTTCGCCGAGGGCATACGATGCGATTTGGAAGGATGAAGTTTGAAGGCTGAACGTTGAAGATTTGGGAAGCGGTTTGTATGGAAGTGCGAGCACAAGGATGGATTTACATTCAGGGAGGATCAGTTTTGGGTCGGCGCGGCGTGCCCGGCTGCGTTCTGAGGCGAGGTATTCCATCGTGCCATGATGATTGGAGCCGAGCCATTCCTGAAATACATCGAAATATTCGGGTGGCTGAGAAGAAGTAACGCCAGCCAGGATGAATCCCAGCTGGCGCGCTTTGTCTTTGATGGCTTGGGTAAGCCCTGTCAACTTATTGGACGACGATAACGACAACGAGAATGAAGTCCTTTTGACCAAAGGGAATACCCTTGCTGTTGACCATCTGCCAGTAACCCTTATATTCGCCGGGTGTGGAAGGTGCTTTGAACTGGACGGAGACATCGACTTCCTGACCAGGTGCTACGAGGGATGTGAGCGGGAGGGGTTGTGCGCCCATCCGTTCGTTGGGTGGCGAGCTGTAGGAAAAGATGGGTTTGTAAGTTGTATCCCAGGTGCAGATGCCGGTGTTCTTGATACGCCATGTTTTGGTGAAATCCTGCCCCGGGGTCATGGGAGTGCCGTCTGGGATGGTGACATCGAGGGTGGCAAGGTCGAAGGAATAGTCATCACACAAGGCATCAGGGGTGAGCGCCGCTTGGGTGGGATCGAGAGTGAAAAGCGGAACTGCAGTTTCAGTAGGTGGCAGAAATTCGGGAGTAGGTGTTTCAGTTGGTAGGGGTTGAGGTGTAGGTGTGAAGACTGCCGCAGTGAGTGTGAACTCTGCCATGACGGTGCTGGCTGCAGAGGTGCGAACAACATTCACATCCACGGTCGGTTCGATCGGAGTGGCCGGGGCGCAGGCGGCAAGAAGCGCTCCCAGCAGGAGGAGGGCAAAGATTTTTTTCATGGTTTCCTGCTTTCTATTTCAATACAGCAACAATCTTGACCCAGACAAGAGACCCGAAGTATTGACCGGCGTCATCCCTCATTTTGAAATACCAAATGTATTCCCCGGGTTTGTTTGGGGCTTGCATGGGAACTGCGAAGGTTCTGTATTCGCCTGGTTTCGTGAAGGGTCCCTCTTTGGGGATTACATAATCTCTTTTTGGAAGGGCATATTTGGGTCCGGTGGAAAACTCTTCAATGAAGACGAAGGAATAGCCTTCGTCCCATGCACAGGTACCTGTATTGAGAAATTCCCATTGCTTGGTGAATTCTTCGTTAATCAGAATTGTCTTTCCATCGTATGGGTTCGATTCTGAGACAAGATAACCATCGCTGCAGCCGTTCTTGGTAGTAACAGTGCTGTACGCGCCCGGCGTACCTGTGGGTGTGCCCAGAAGTCCTGCTTGAGGCGTAAGCCCCGGTTGTTGGGTGTTGAAGGTGAAGGGAGTATTGGTCGGGATTCCAAAGGGATCCGTGGTTGGGATAGCCGGAAGTGTGTTTACAGGCGGGAGAGTGTTTGTTGGGAAAGGCGTAGGTGGGATGGCAGCGGCGGTTTGCGTTGCCTGGTCTGCAGCCTGGGTCAGCACTTGGGCAAACGCCTGGGTCTGGATCGCACCAACATCCTGGGTGGGTGGCGGGGTGGACCCGAAATTACACGAGCTCAGAAGCACGGCCACAAGGGCGGACCCTGTCAGCCAGCGAAACTTGCGAAAATTCATGGTGGAACCTCCAGAAATCATCAACTTAATTATACCCGTCACGCTTTTAATTTGCGCCGGGGTTTTCATCTGCTTACACGGTTTTAATCTCGTTTTATCGATTTGGAATCATGATCCCCCTTATAACAACACTACAACCTGCAGGAATTCATCCCCTTCCGCCTCACCTCAGACGTTTTGGATTGAGCGTGAAAGCCGAAGAAGCCTTCAACGGACCTGTCAGCGGGCTCGATTCCAGATCCATCACCCGTCCGTTTGCAAAGAAGGCAAACTCAAAGGCTGTGGCATCTCCGGCTTTCTTACCGGGGATGGGCATCAGACGGGCTGTGAGCGGTTTATTCAAGCGTAAAGCCAGCGCGCATATATCCAACAACAGCGGAGTGAGTTCTTCTGCGGTCACATCTCCCGCCAACGGAACAGTATCCAGCCCCGTCCCGCAGACTGCCGAATAAAGCAGCGCGTCCTTCACGGTCAACACGCCTTCTGCTGAGCGTTTTGCCAACACTGAATCTTCAAGGATGGGCTGCATGAAACCATTGAAGCCAGTGTGGGGAAAGTCCGCGCGTTCGATGGCGTCTGTGAGAATCGCAGCCGCGGCAAGCGAGCCATGCAGACCGATCTTCGGCACGCCCATATTTTCCACTGCCTGAC
>CAZYLM010000318.1:0-2897 GCA_964648645.1 uncultured Anaerolinea sp. | reverse complement strand
TTTACGATTTTGGGTTTTGCGTTATTCGTCTGTCCGTTCAGGCAAAGCATGGGTTGCGCATCAAACATTACAGTTCACGATATAAGCGATTCTCTTCGATGTAGTCATACACTTCTGGCGTGATGTAGTAACGATACATCTCCCCGCTCGCTATCCGGCGGCGAAGTTCGCGTGAAGAGACCGGTTGAAGCAACGCATCGATGAAGTGGAGCTTTTCCTTAATTCCGGGGAGTATCCTTTCGAGTACGGCAGGATCCGCAGAGTCGCCTGGGCGGCGCATCACGCCGAGTTTCGAGACCGCAGCTACAAGGTCCGCGGCGAAGCGCCAACCGGGAAGGTCTCTGAGCGAATCGCCCCCGATCAACAAAATGAGCTCCGCATCAGGCTCCTGCCCTGCAAGCAGCCGGATGGTATCCACCGTGTAGTGCGGACCGGGACGGTCGATCTCGATCGTGGAATATTCGAAGGTGGGGTTGTGAGTGATCATCCCCTTCAGCATGGCGGACCTGTGAACCAGGGGCGTGATCGGATTTTCCAGTTTATGCGGCGGCTCAGGCGTTAATACCCATAATAATCGGTCAAGTTTAAATTGATGAACGGCTTCCCCGGCGAGAACGAGGTGACCGATGTGGGGCGGGTCGAAGGTTCCGCCAAAGACTCCAATTCGGTGAGGCATGGCGGTAGTATATCCCAATCTTTCGCCGGGTTTCTTGCGGTATACTGACCGCACATGTCGCAATCTCAGGCAACGATCATCAGTTCTTCTTCACCGCTGAAGCGCATCATGCATGCCGTGCGCGCCATCGAACGCGGAGATTATCACTCCGCCCTGCTGGCAGAGTTCATGAAAGAATCGGGGGAACTTGGTCAATTGGCACAAGTCCTGGACTCGATGGCGACCACAATAAACCAACGGAACACGCAATTGATCCTGTTAAACAAGGTGATTCCCATCGGGGTATCCCTTGCGGCAGAGAAGGATTTCAACCTCCTGCTTGAGTCGCTTGTAGCAGAGGCGCAATCTTTTACCCATGCTGATGCCGGGACGCTATACCTTGTACAGGAGGACAAACTACGCTTTGTCATCCTGCGCAACACCTCGTTGAATTTAAAAATGGGCGGCACAAGCGGTATGCCGGTCAGCTTCGACCCGATCTCCATGCACAATGCGGATGGAAGCGAGAATCGCGCGAATATCGTCTCTTACTCGGCGCTGACACACAAGCGCATCAATATCGCAGATGCCTACGAAGCCGAAGGTTTCGATTTTTCAGGTACAAAAGCCTTCGATCAAAAGACCGGATACCGTTCCAAATCCTTCCTGACCATTCCGCTTACCAACAACGAAGGCGGCATGCTCGGGGTTCTGCAACTGATCAACGCCAAAGATTCTACAACCGGCCAGATCGTGCCGTTCAAAGACGACGATGTACTCGAGGCGTTGATCCTGCTTGCCACCGCAGCTCTGGATGGCTACATCCGTGAGGCGGCACTGATTCACGAGATCGCCCAGCTGAAAATAGAGGTCGACCAGAACCGGCGCCAAAAACAGGTGGAGGAGATTACCGAATCCAATTTCTTCCGCGACCTCAAGACCCGCGCTGAGGAAATGCGCACAAAAAACAAAAACGAGTGACCCCCTTACCGGCAAGACGGATTTTCTTTTAATTTTTCATTCCCGTAACCCTTTTGGGGGATGTTTGACCACTAAGAGTATGGACACCAATGCGAACTCAAACATGCTTCTTCATTGCCCAAGGAGGGCTGGGAAACCCATGAAACTGATCACAACAACACAAAAGAACATCCTCGCCTGCACAGTATTTGCATTTCTCTCACTAGCTCTCGGCGCCTGCACCACGGCAGACATCGCAGGGCCAGCCGTTGCAGGGGGGAGTATCACCGAGATCCCAACCGAGTCCCCTGTCAACAACCCGCCCCCAGAAATTCCCACCGCAACTCCAATCCCAGCACCATCCGGGCATATCCTTTTCACCTCCGACCGCGATGGACAAAACGATCTGTACATGGTCACACCCGATGGCGCCGAGACCACCCGCCTCACAGTCGATGCAGAGGTGGATGAAAGCGGCACGCCAGAGCTCTCCCCCGATGGAACCCGGGTTGCTTTCGCCGCTACGATCGGAAACAATACCGACATTTACGTGGTCGACCTTGTCTCGAAGGCAATCAACCGAATTACCGATTCGGAGGGCAGGGATTCCTCTCCTTCCTGGTCGCCTGATGGGTCCCATCTTGTTTTTGAATCTTTCCGTGATGGCAACCTCGAAATCTATACCGTCAATGCCGATGGCTCCAATACGACCCGATTGACAAGTGATCCGGGAGGCGACAGCAACCCGATTTGGTCGCCGAATTCAAATGATATCGTTTTCTCCAGTTCGCGCTTCGGTAACTCGGACCTGTCCCTGACTAGCCCTAGCGGGTCTTTCTCTACACTGACAACGAATCCCGGCCCTGACAATAACCCAGCCTGGTCGCCGGATGGAAGTTTAATTGCGTATCTTGAATTCGCTGGGGACCTTACAAATATCTGCCTGGTCGGCCGCGACGGGTTGAACCAACATTGTTTGAACGAATTCCCCTCGGACTTCGATACGCCCATCTGGTCACCAGATGGCAACTGGATCGCTTCGATTGAAGGAACGAGCATTCATCTCTTCAATATCAGGGATGGACAGGATGTGGTGCTGACACAGGCAGGGGTCGAACCGCACGGCATCCCAACCTGGTCGCCGGATGGGTTGAGGCTGGCATTCCAAGCCTTTACCAATGGCAACATGGAACTCTACCATGTCCTGATCCTCACGAAGGAGTTCACACAAATTACGTCGGTCGCGGGGGTGGATGGCAAGCCAGTTTGGATATCACAATAA
>CAZYLM010000317.1:0-2902 GCA_964648645.1 uncultured Anaerolinea sp. | reverse complement strand
TATTGAGTTTTTTGCGTGCGCGTGAGATACATCCAATACCCAACCAAGCCCATTAATAACGAGATGAAGATGCTTTCGTTGGTGGGGGAGAAGACCAGGCTGCTCCAGTTGTTGGATGTGATGAAGCCATTGAGCAGGAGCGGCATACTCACAGCATTGACGACCCCGTGCAGAAGGAATGTTGTCCACACCGATTTACTGCCGAGCCGCAGTTCCCCGAAGAAGAGTGCCGTGGGGAACATGACCAGCAGTCCGATGGCAAGGAAGATCGGCACGCCATAGGGAGTCGCGGCTTGCAGGTCTGTGCGGGGGAGGAAGTAATAATAGTAAGGAAGATGCCATGCCCACCAGATGACCGCTACAATGGCATGATTCAACAGCGGATGAACCTTCGCCGCTTCGAGTCGCGGGGTGAGATATCCGCGCCAGGCAAATTCTTCGAAGATATTTTTCATCAGCACACCGACGAACATGACGCCAATGGCGGAAAGATACGCGCCGAAACCTTGCGTAGCGAAACCGTCTACGTTGATGGACTTGATGGTGAGAGCCAGCCCAAAGGTCAGGAGTGTGGCGAGCGGATAGATGAGCAGCGCTCCCAGATACCACTTCCAGCCTGAGATGAGATTCAGCCCAAAGCCTGAATCCTTCCAGCCATCCCCGCCGAAAGCGCGCAGCAGTAAGCCTGCGACAGTGGGAGTAACCAGCCAGATCAATGCACCGAGGCTCTGCATGGGTGGCATGGTGTTGCCTGTGACGTTGTTGAGCCAGATGCCCAACCAGCCGCCAAGGACTGCAAGGGATGAAACGATAATGACATTGCGAATGGTTTTATTCATGGTTCCTCAAATAGGTGCGTTTAATGAACCTGCTTTCATTCAAGCAGGTTTGACTTTTGACTTTAAGAGAGTGTTATTCCAGAGGTGGAAGCTTTTTGATTTTCTTGATGGTCTTTTCGATCCACGCCAATTCAGATTCGTAATAGGCTGCGCCATAATCGGCGGTGAGCTGCCAGAGTTGACTCATGCGGCTTGTGCCATGCTGGGCGGCGTTCTCTTCGACAGAAGCGGGAATCTGTGAATGGAATGCCTCAAGGGTTTTGCTGATACTCTCCGCTCGCGCTTGCAACAGTGCGATGATCTCTTCGTTTGAACTGGTGTGTGAGAAGAATATCTGGATCAGCCATGCTTCACGGGTGGGGCTAAGCGGTAGGGGAGTGACGACCCATCGCCTCAGTTCGGCTCGCCCTGCTTTCGTGATGTGATATTCCTTGCGGTTTGGACGTCCTTCCTGCGGAATAAGCTTTGATTCGACAAGCCCTTCTTCTTCAAGGGATTCCAGCGCCTTATAAATGTGGCTTTGGGTGGCAGACCAAAAATGCGCAACCGATTGGTCGAAGTATTTTTTCAGGTCATACCCCGTCATAGGTTGGTAATCGAGAAAGCCGAGGATGGCATGGGAAAGAGGCATAGTATTCCTTTTGATTTATATTACTATATAGGAATAATATACTGTAGGAGTATTTTTGTCAAGGGATAAAAAAACTGCCTCACATGGGGCGTAAAGCGGTTTTGGGATTCATAAGTTTTCTCAAGGCTTGAGCCTGGGGTAAGCATTGGGTCGTCACATGATGCGAAACCCATGCACTGTAATATCGATCAAAGTTGGGGCGGGAAGGGGCTTTCCAGATGGCGAGCGCGGTGTGACCAGTCTCCTCGAGGGGTATAAGAAACCAGCACCTTGTTTGTGCTCGAGGACGACGTTTGCAGCGGTTGCCAGTTTGCTCATGATGTCTACGGTATAGTCATGTTGAATGAGCAGACCCGTTTTCAGGTCAAAGCGGAAGCGCTGAATTTTGCTGTGGGTGGGAATGCTTTCGGGGAAGTCCGCTTCAAGCCAGCCGGGTTCGATTTCCTTCCAATTGATATCTTCACGCATGAGCAAAAAAGGCAGGGTGAAATAGTTCCAGAAAGCATAGTCGGCAAAATATGCCATGTCCAAATCGTCCCAATGGAATAACCGTTGCAAACCGCCAGGGAAATACTTGCGGGCATCTTTTCGTTCTTCAACGATCCTGCCAGTGGAATCTTCGAGGCGGACATGATGCCCATCCAGCACACCAATCAGTTGAGTGATTTTCCCAATAGGCATCAGCTTGGAAAACGGGCGGGCAATCTCCATTGAGATTTTTGCGCGCTTGAAGGTGGGTCTGCTTTTTATCGTGAACGCCAACCCATGTGTGCTGACTTCCGCTTCGATACGTTTTGCTTTTGACCAAAACTCTCTGCCGCCATAAGCAGCAATCGCTTTTTCTACGGTTTGATTCATGCTTTCAATGACTTGATGACTTCTTCAGGCGCTTCTTCAGGTGGGTAGTGACCGATTCTGTGCAAGACATTGAGCGTATGATTTTTCATCAGGCTGGTCCACACTTTTAGCTCACCTTCCTTGAATGCAATATCCGAGTCGCCCCATACAATGGCAGTGGGGATGTGCTGAATCTTTTCACGTTGATCCCAAAGCGTCTTCAGCCACGATGTGGAACCGATGATCTCACGCGGGAAGACCCATGTGCCAACGCGCGCGGTCTTTTCTTCATGGGGCATGTAATAATGTTTGCGCACTTCTTCGGGCATCTTTTTCTTCGGCCCATACGCAGCTTTCGATAAGACCTTGCCGATCATGTTGAAGTTCAACGTGAAGAATTTGCCAATGGGGCCACCAGCCATGCCGCTGAATCTCGTAAAGTTGGGAATGTCATCCACGGGCCAGAACCAGGAGTTTGTGACCACAAGTTTTTTGATCTTTTCAGGGTGTTTGATGGCGTACGACATCGCGGGTGGGCCGCCCCAATCGTTGAATACAAATGTGATGTTGTTCAGGTTGAGGCTGTCGAGAAAAG